>CAZISX010000008.1:34382-51882 GCA_964542005.1 uncultured Spirochaetales bacterium | reverse complement strand
AAATGCTGGTAAATCAACATTTTTAAACAAGGTTTTAGGTAGCAAGGTAAGTATTGTTTCGCCAAGAGCCCAGACAACAAGAAACAAAATCAGAGGAATCCTGACAAAACCTGCTGGTCAGATTGTTTTTACAGACACCCCCGGAATCACAAGTTCTGATTTTGGAAAACTTCTCAACCGCTGGATGAATAACTACTCCTTTTCCGCTGCAAAAGATTGTGATTTAACTCTTCTTTTTGTTGACACAGCATCACAGCATCCTGAGCTTGGAGTTGGTGAAGAGGAGCAAAATATTATAGATAATCTTAACAAAACATCTAGAGTTATCCTTGTTGCGAACAAGCTTGATATTGTTAAAAAAATGAGAGCAGACGATACAATCTCTGTTTTTAAAAAACAGTTTCCGTTTTTTGCGACATTTGAAATAAGCTCACAGACAGGTGATGGAATCCCTGAACTTGTTGAGTTTATTTATGATTCTCTGCCAGCCGGCCCAATGTATTATCCTGAAGATTATACCAGTGATATGGATGACGAGTTTTTTATAGCTGAAGTTATCAGAGAAAAGATGTTTAACCTTTTGCATGACGAGCTTCCTTATTCTGTTGCTGTAACAGTCGAAAATCTTCATGACCATAAGTCCAAGGAAATACTGATGATTGACGCGACAATCCATGTTGCTAAAGATAGTCAGAAAGGGATGATAATCGGCAAAAAAGGTGCAATGCTTGAAAAAATCGGCAAAGCAGCCAGGGTTGAGCTTGAAGAGGCTTTTTCCACCAAAGTCGGTCTGAAGCTCTTTGTAAGAATTGAAGAGAAGTGGTTCCAGAAAGAAAATCTTTTAAGAAAAGTCGGTTATGAAAAGGATTTCGAGTAACGATTAGTTTTTTACTTTTATCAGCTTCTCAAAAAAAATATAAAAAAAACATATTCCAACAATCCCAGCCGCAAAATCTGTAATACTTGCATTCCGAAATGGAATAAAATATTGTAGAATTTCTTCAATAAGAGTAAAAAATCCAATCAAAAGAGGGCCTGCTGGAAAAGATACTGTTCCTATCAAAAAAAAGCGTTTTTCTAAAATATTATGAGCAAGAACTCCACCAATGCCATACAAAAAAAAGTGCCCTAAAAGATCATAAAAAGGGATTTTTAATAAAATATTGGTTGGGAGAACATCAAGATCAGCAAGAATTATGATGGTTAAAAGAATAAATGAATAAACAATTCCGGAAAAAATCCACAAAAATCTGGATTTTTTCATCTAGTGCTTAAATTCCAACATAATTTCCATCCCCGCACATACATTTTGCAAGACATTCACTCACAACTACTTCACCGTTTGTCTGACATTGATATTGATTTGTATCGCCAGGAGCACAGCTGCATGAAGGATTTGCAGGCGCGGTTTCGTTGCAGGATTTTTCTGCAATGTTTTCGGTACAAATTTGATTGTTTTTGTAAAAGCAGTTTGCATAACAGTTGTTAAAAACATTTACGCCATTACAGCATACAGGCTCAAACAGAGGCTCATCAGTGCAATCACAGGATGGAATATTTATCGAATCTTCATCAGAGCTAGCAGGAACATCTTCATCGGAGGATGGAGCAGAGTCGGCATCAGCGTAAGTGTTAGAGTCTGAGCCGACATAGTCATAATCGGGCGATGCTACAGTGTCATCATAATTATTGTCTGTATTTGTATCTGAATCATAGTAAGGAGCACTTTCATCAGCAGTAGCCGTCATGTCACCGTGAGGTTCGCTATCATTATTAGCCGCTTCGTTATTATCGCTGTCAGACCATGGATAAGAAGTGTCAGAGGTGTTTGTATTGTCAAAATCAGCGACATCATTTGAACCAGCTTTAGAATCGCTCATTCCGTCAATGTTTATTTTACGCTCTCCACAGGATATAGTTACAAATAAGAGAAAAAACGCAAGAGCATAAGATATAAATGCCCTGATTTTATTCATTATTTTTCTCCATAAGTGATTTTATCTCATCTCTTTTATAGCCATCAGGAAAGTTTTTAAGATAACTGCTGCATATATTTAATTTTTTACCGGTTCTAATTTCTGCAAAACATCCTTTGATAAAAAATTCCTCTTTGTAGATAGTTTCGCCCAGCATAATCTGCTTGTTGTTTTTAAGGTATTTAATTACCGCGTTGAAATCTCTTTCTTCTTCAAAAATTTTTATAATTTCAAAAAGAGCTTTATCTTTTAATGTGCCTTCCAAAAGTTCTTTATTGAAATTTTCCATGGCAGCATCTATATTTTTCTCTTTAAGTGCTGAAATTCCGTTTTCATAATATGATATAGGATCTTTTTCAGATTTGATGATTTCAACCTTTTCTTTAATTGAGTCAACAGATTTTTTAGACTTTGTTGATTCCATAAAAGACATGGTTGTTTCCATATCTTTTTTTAACACCTCAGACAAACCTGTTTTCTGATTTATTACTTCAACCATTCCTTCTTTTACCAAGACTGTTACGCCTGATTTTGTCGCATCAACAATAAATTTTGTGCCAAGAACTCTGACCAGAACATCTTTATTTACATGAACAAAAAAGTTGCCACCTTTTTCAACTTCACACTCAATTTTTCCATCAGCCAGAGCAATGTTTGAGTTGTCAATTCTTTGAATAGTAGAGTGTTTTAATGTTTCAATTCTTGCTCTTTCGACCCTGAAAGTTTCACCTGATTTTGCTACAGTCATTTGAACAGGCATCTCTTTAAGCTCCGGAATTGAAAGAGAGTTGTCATTGTTTTCGGCTGGTTTCTGGACTTCGGAAACAGCATTGCCTGAATCAGATTTATCTATAAAAAGAGGGTGTGTAAGAAAAGAAAGTGTTGTAATCAAAAGGAACGCGGAAAGGGCAAAAAAAGCAATTTTTTTAGGAGCAAGAAGCTGTCTGAATTTCTCTGAAAAAGAAAGCTCTTCTCCAATAAAATCAAAACTTCTGTCTGCAATAAGATCTGTTTTTTTGTAGTTATGAGACATTTTTTTTAATGTTTCGATCATGGCACCATAATTTTTAAGATTTTCCCTGCATATTTTACATTTTGCGAGGTGTTTTTTGTGCTCCTTTAAAAGAGAGCAACTCCCTTCTTTGAAAGCAATTATTTCTTCATCTCTTAAGTGCAACATGTTAAACATCCTTTTTTTTCAAAGTGTGTAATAAATCTTTTCGCCCATTATAAACTCTTGACCAAATAGTTTGAAGCGGCAGCTTAAAAATTTGGGCAATATCTTTAAGCGGAATCCCCTCAACCTCAAAAAGAACAATTGCAGCTCGCTTCTCAACTGAGAGCTGCTTAAGAGCAACATTGATTTTGCCAATACTTTCAACACCTTTTAATATTTCAAAAGGTGATTTTTCGCTATTTTTGCCCGTAAACATGTTGGACAAAAAATCAATAGCATCCGTAACAAATGAACGGTTTTCTCTGTTTTTAAGGAGCCGGTAAGCCGTATTGACCGAGACGCGATAAACAAAGGTTGAAAACTGAGCCTCTCTTCTAAAGTTTTTAAGAGACTTTGCAAGTTCAATAAAAACCTCCTGAGCAATATCCTCCGATTCGTCTCTGGAACCTGAAATCCGGTAAACTGTTGCATGTACTTTGCCATAGTATCTATTCACAAGTTCACGCCAGGCTCTCTGATTTTTTTCAAGCGCCAAATCTATCAGCTTGCCATCATCCAGCAT
Organism: uncultured Spirochaetales bacterium; assembly: GCA_964542005.1. Taxonomy (GTDB): domain Bacteria; phylum UBP6; class UBA1177; order UBA1177; family CALOFP01; genus CAZISX01. Next base: position 48,167 of record CAZISX010000008.1, on the reverse strand, counting down.
CTTAAAATCACTCAACCGCCACCTCTTAGCTCTAACACTTAATTTTAGTAACTACTTTTATCTGATTTTATTAAAAAAAAATCCAATTTTTTTATAAATTTCATCTTTTTGTAATTTTGGCTACTGTTTCAATATGTAATGTATGAGGAAACATATCTACAGGCTGGATTGTTTCTGTTCTGTATCCCAGCTGCTCAAGAATTCCAAGATCCCGCCCAAGAGTCTCGTGGTTGCATGAAACATAAATAATTTCAGGTATTGAACTGCCTGCAATCTGTTTTAAAAGATTTTTATCACATCCATCTCTTGGCGGATCAAGAATTATTTTGTTAGGTCTTATTCCTGCTTTAAACAGGTGGTGAATTGCAGTTTCGGATTTGCCGACCATAAACTGTGCGTTTTTTATATTGTTAGAAAGTGCATTCTGTTTAGCATCTGCGACAGCCTGTTTATTCATTTCGATTCCGTAGATGCCTTTGACACTTTTTGCTATAAAAAGAGCAATAGCACCAATTCCGCTGTAAAGATCAAAAACAATATCGGTATTTTTAAAATTTCCCAGTTTTTTTATAGTGTTATAAAGAACTTCAGTCTGAACCGGATTTGTCTGGTAAAAAGAGTGGGGGGATATTTCAAAATTAATTCCGCCAATAGAGTCTTTGATTGTGTCACTTCCAAAAAATGTTGTATTCTGATCCCCCAAAATAACATTGGTATTTCTGTGATTTGTGTTTACAACAATGCTTTTTATTGCTGGAACAGCTTCTATAAGTGCTTGAATAAGCTCGTTCTTTTCTGGAATAAATGTAGAGTTGCAGACAAGAATAACCATTATTTCTCCACTTGCAAAACCTTTTCTGGTCATAAGATAGCGAATTGTACCGGAAGATTTTTCATAGTTGTAGGGTTCAATTTTGTGCTTTACAATGTGTTTGAGAAGAATATTTTTGATAATGTCGGCCTCTTTATGTTGAATAAAGCATCCATTATTTGGAACAATTGAGTAGGAATGATCTCCATAAAAACCTATTGCCGGTTTTCCTCCCTGAATTCCAACAGGATATTGAACTTTGTTGCGATAATAAAAAGGATTTGCCATTCCAATTATAGGTTCAACAGGGATTAATCTGTCTGCAAACCGCTTCATTGATCTTTTAACAATAGAAGTTTTAAACTGTTTTTGGGCATCATAAGTGATATGCTGAAGATTGCATCCGCCACATTTGCCAAAAACAGGACAGAACGGGGTTGCTCTTTCTTCTGCAGGCTTGATAAGAGAGACAAGTTCTCCAAGAAATCCAAACTCTTTTCTTTCAACAACCTGAACTTTTGCAACATCACCTCGAACAAGATTCTTCACAACAATTCTTCTATTTAAATCATCGTAAAGTATCCCATTACCGTGGCTGTCCATTTCTGTAACAGGAAGTTCAACAGGCGCATTTTTTGGATTTTTTGACCTGCTTGTCTTATCCTGATATTTATCCTTTTTTTTGACTGTTGTGTTTTTAATGTTTCTTGATTTATTCGCTTTTGCCTGATATTTGTCATTTTTTTTCATTTTTTCTTTCCTTACAAAAATTCGCCACAAGATTACCATGTATTATTACTATATTCAAGTAAGTTGACTTAAAAAGTGAACTTTTATAAAGTAAAGCGATTTATTCAAGGAGGTGTTTTATGAATTACAAAGAAAGGTTTTACAAATTAAGAAATTTTCAGTCAAAAGATTTCTGGGCAATGGTTTTTGCCAGACCGCTGACAATTCTTTTTCTTTTTCCGATTATTGAAAAAAAATGGATTACACCAAACAGAGTTACGGTTGCTTCAGTTTTGGTCAAGCTTGTAGGAATTTATTTAATTGCGTTTAAGATGAGCTGGAGCGCAGGTCTTTGGGGCGCATTCTGTATAAATTTAGGACTTATTTTTGATAATATGGATGGAACAATTGCCAGATATCGAGGCTGCGGCACCTATTTTGGATATTTTTTTGATAAAGCGACAGACGCTGTAACACTTGTTCTTCTTTTCTGGGCAATGGGATGGAGAGCCTATCTTTCAACAAATGATTTATGGTCACTCATTCTTCCGCACATTGGAATAATTGGAGCTTTTATCGCAAATTATAGCAAATGGGTTTCAGAGGTTGTTTTTTTGAATCTCAATCTCAAAGAAATGACTTCTGATAAAGAAAAACTCTTCAATTGGGCTCTAGCTAAAACAGCTCCATCCCGCGGATCAACTCCACCCGAAAGAAATCTGTTTGACTGGATAAAATGGCTTGCTAGTGCATTTTTATCAATTTTTCTTTTCAATGAAGTTGATATTTATTTCTGGTGCGCACTTGCTTTAATTACTGAAAAATATTGGATTTTCACCCATTTTAATGCACTTTTTCTTGGCTTTGGACTTATTGCCGGGCCGATTTTGTTTTGCATCAATATTTACAAGAGGGAAAAATCTCTGCCTAAGTTCAAATTAGAGCAATAAATTTTGGCTCTTTATAACAAGATTTTTTTAATTTTTTATCCGTTTTTGTGGTGATGGAATAGGGTTTCTGAGATTTTCAACTATAGATGTTTTTTTAAATAGAATCACCCCTGATTATGAGAAGTCTCTCAAGTCAAGGATCGAAAGTTCTTATTGTTATTATTGATGAATATGGATATGCTGCCTAAGTAAAATTTTGACTTGTTATCCAAATTAATTTAAAGTAAAACGCTTTAATTTACTTAACTATGGGCGTTTTTATGAAAAAGATTGTTGTTTTTATTCTTTGTATTGTTTTCCTTCTTGCTTGTGGTGATGATGCAAAAAAATCATCAAATAACAGTGACGGGGATTCTTGGAAAAACGATTCTGATATTGAGTTACTAAGCGATTTTGATATTTCTGATAAAGAAGATAAAGATAGTGTCGAGCCCGATTCTTCGAGTGATCAGGATTTATTGAAATCTGATGAAACGCCAGACATAGATTATTCAGATACAGACTTGCAAATTTCTGATAAAGATATTGAACTTCCAGATTCTATTACTGATATTGACAATACAGATTCTGATGTTGTCGACTCTGACTCAGTTGTTGATGCCGACAAGGTAGAAAACGATATTGATGAAATTTTGTCTGATGAAAATGATTCTAATGAAATTGATGATGAGGATACTGTTTATGATGCTGAGCCCATAGCTTTTACAGACTATAAATCAACTTTTGTTGAACAATATTGTAACCATTTGTTTAAGTGTCCTGAAAAACAGGATGAAAGCAGAATGGCGGTACTCGAAAATAAGGAAAAATGTATCAGCTATTTTTCTAAAATTATGCAATTTATAGGCGATGCTGAAATAGAAGCATATAATCAGGGACGCATTATTTATAATGAACAAAAAGCCGGAGCCTGTATGGAAGTAATAAAAAATCTAAGTTGCGATTACAACACTGATTTAGCACCGGAAGAATGTAAAAATATTATAACTGGAACTGTTGAAGATGGTGGAGTGTGTAATGTTTCCGAGGAGTGTATTAACGGATCGTGTGATACAACCAAAACCTGTCCCAGCACTTGTCAGCCATTTGTTTTGGAAGGAGAGAGCTGTTTAGACAATAAAAATTGCGAGCCTGGAACTGAATGTTTATCTAATGGAGCCATCTGTGTTACTGTAAAAACAAATCTTGCAGAGAATGAAGAATGCCGCGTAGGCTTTGACCGCTGTGCTGAAAATCTTTATTGCAATTTCAATTCAGGAGTTTGTGAGCCAGTAAGAAAATTAAATGAATCTTGTGATTGGTCTGATGCTTGTGCTTTTGGACTAAAGTGCAATGAGTCAGAAGGAATTTGTTTAAAACCTGAAAATATTCAGGTTTTTGCCGAAAATGCTGTTGAATGTAATAAATTTGATAAGCTTTGCGACTATACAAAAGAGTTTTTTTGCTTAGATAACAAATGTCAGTTTTTTGATGTGTTCAAAGAAAAAGAAAATGGTGAAAGCTGCGAAACAGCTTTTGACTGTGTTAATGGCACTTGCGTTGCTGGTCTTTGCACAGATCAGTGTAATTAAATCGAACAATTCAGATAAAAAAAAAGGGAGGCCGAAGCCATGTAGTTGAAAACAATAACTTTTTTGGCAATATGCTTACAAAAATAGCTGCTTTCTTTAAAATCTAAAAAATCACTCTTTTTTCAAAAATTTTTCTTTAAAAAAAACCTGGATTTTTTAAGTTTGTTTAAATTTTTTTCTTTTTACTGTCTTAGAAAATAGCTTTGCTTTATATTATCCTTCCAATCATTTTTCGGATATATTGCTCATCTTCCTTGTCATCATAGATAAAAAAGATATTTTTCTTTTCAAGCTCTTCTTTTTTAATTTTCCAGAGATTTTCAATTTCAGAATATTTTGTTGGAGAGGCTATAAATGAGTTTAGAATAATATTCTTGTCGCCAAGCTGAGTTTCAATATCTTTGATGTATCTGTGAAATTCAATCTTTGGATCGTCAGGAGCCATGTTGCGAAGACCTTTCGGATCAATGAATGATATATATTGCTTCTCGTCTTTTAATAACCACATTATAAAGTCCGGATAAAAGTTGCCGGCTTCAAAAAAACTGAGACCTCTGCCTCTACTCTGATTTCTGAGGAGATAAAGCTCTGTGTTTGAAAACAAGACTCTGTTTTTCTCATAAAATGATTTTAAGCCAAGAACAAAATCCCGCTCGCTATCATTTAGTTCAACTGGTGAAATAGTAATTTTTTCATTTTTCATATAAATAAGCGGTTTGTAGAGATGCCGGTCAAACATGATAGGCCAAAATCTTTCATTGAGCTTATATTCTCTTAATTTTCCACTTTTTATTATTTCTCTAAGTTCTTCAAGATATTCAATAAATTCCGTTTGTGTCTGTTCAATAGAAAGCCTGTATTCATCAATAAGATTGCTTTTTTTACCTTCTTTTTTCAGCTGCTCATCATATTCAGCAAGAGAGACATATTCTCTTTTGTCTTTTTCATACTCATTTCTTCTGAACAAGAAATACTTTTCCATATATTTTTTAAGAAGAATCACTGCTATTTCCTGCCACTTGTAAACCTGCTGATAAGTTGTGAATTTCATCTCTTCTTCAGGAATGTAGAGCTTGTACCAGTTTTCATTTTCAAGGAGTTTTTTGATAGACTCTCTAGAAATATTAAGGTTAAACATGTTCTTTTCATATTTATATCGTTCAAGCTCAAAATAGATTTCGTCAATATTTATAAAAGCAGTGTGCTGACTTTTGAGTTTTGCTTCATTAAGAACCTGTTTTTCTTCAGCACTGTTAATTCCTTTACTTCTTAATGCCTGAATTTTAGGGTAATAGTTAAGAATTACTCTGTTTCGCTTCAGCTCTTCCGGTGGTTCAGTTAAAAATGGCTGCTCTGCTTGCTTTTTGAAATCTACATTGTCTTTGAGTTTTATAATTTTCAGTTTTTTAATATCAATATCCTGGATTACCGGCAGCACAAATTCTATGGTGTTTTCATTAATTGGCAAGCCTTCATCTTCCAGATATTCTTTGAATTGCTGCATATAATCGGCTCTGATTCCAAAGATATTCAGTGTTTCAAGAATAGAAATGTAATTTGGAATAGCTGTGCCAAGAACAGATCTTGACCGTTTAAGTGAAAAGCCATAACCTTTTAGCCTAACGCCTCGACCAAAAAGCTGAATTATCTGGCTGCCCTCATTTCTGCCGATGTTCATAAGTCCCATTGTGCTGACACGCCAGCTGTTCCACCCTTCAGTGAATTTTTTAGAGCCGATAAGCACGGTTATCTTTGAATCTTTTTCATTTATTTTGTGAAAAAGTGCCTCTGAAAAATCTTTTTCTTCAGTTATAAGATTTTGTGTGTCACATAGCTTGATAAATGAAGGAACATCACCGATATTTATAACGCCAAAAGGATCAGATTCTCCAATTTTTAAAGCAATTTCGCCGTCAACATTTTTAAGGTTTTCAATATGAAGCAATCCTTCGGTTGTTTCGCTGTTAAAAATTCGCTTCATAATATCAGAAAAAATAATCTCTCCCGAAAGCTCTCTTTTACAGAGATAGTTGAAACTTTCCGCAAAAATATCCCGTCCTTTTTCATCAAGAACTCCAGTGTTGCCGCTGATAAGTCGTGAAATAATTTCTTCTGATTCCCGTCTATTTTTTATGAATTCAGAAAAGAAGAGGATAACATCAAGAACATCAGAAACATCTCTTTTATTTTCCTTCCTGACAGCATTTACACTGCCACCGACAAAAATAAGGAGCGGATTTTCAATTAAAAACTTTGAAAAATCATCTTTTCTCTCTTTATATAACAACATTTGCTGATAAAAAGAGAGCAAGCAGGCGGTGAGATAACGGGTTCTAACTGAAGAATCATTATCATCTTTCAGATTAAGAATTTTATAATCTTTGCCGTAGCCGTCGTTATAGAAAAATCTGTAGGAATAATCAAACAAAATGCACTTTGCATATTCCTGCTCAAGCTCTCGTTTGCCAGCTGCTTTTATCGCCTGACCAAAAGTTGCAGAATATTCAAAAGAAAAGCCTGTTTCACAAAGTTTATCTCTCTTTTCTTTCCATTCATCACCGCTTGAGCCTCGATGGCCTTCATCAACGAGAACAAGATTATTCCCTTCAAAAGCATCAACTGCAACAGTTTTGTTTTTGGAGACATCTTTAAGTTTATGAATATCAATAATCTCAATAGAATGGCCGGAATAAAGAGACTTCACATCTTTATCAAACAAATCAGCACTCATTCCTGACAATCTGAATTCTGTGAGGTGCTGTTTTGATAAACCTTCATTCGGAGTTAGGAGAATAATTCTATTCAGCTCTTTTTCTCTTCTGTGTTTTTTCAAATAGTGCTTGTACTGCTTTATATTTATGTGCATTATCAGCGTTTTACCGCTGCCGGTTGCATTCCAGAATGCAAGTTTATTCAAATCATCAGCTTTATAATCATCAACTTTATCAGCAGCTTTTTTATCACTGTTCCAACGCTTTACAAAATCGTTTAGTGATTGTAAAAGTTCATCTTTTCTTTCAAAATACCAGTCAAGATAAATTTCTGTAAAAAGCAGAGATAAATACTGAAAATATTTCCAGCTGATGGATTGCTCTCTTTTTTCAAAAAGCTCTTTTGTATGCCGGACAATATTTTCATCAAACTGAAGCAGCATATCTTTACTGATTCTCGCATCAGCAAAAAGTTTTCCTGAAAGAAAATAGTAAAATCTTGAAATACCATGTTCGTCAATACCTTCAAAATGGGAAGATTTCATATCGGAAGTAAAATCAGAAAAAGATTTAAACCCGAAAATATGTAAAAGCCATTGATTCAACAAAAGTTTATCTGCAAACCGGAGATTCTGCTGAACGCTCTTTTTTTTAATGCCAGCCATCATAATCTCCTAAACATCTTTAGTGTCAAACATCAGCTTTTTAAACTCTTCCTCCAGAATCACAACTTTCCAGCTTTCGCCATCTTTGCGGAGATTTTCAATTGAGTTTGCACCGTTGATATATATTTTGTCATAATCAAAGTTGAACTGATTAATATCCTGTCTAAACATAAAATATTCAAGCATCAGATTATCTTTTTCCATATCGCCGGTGAGATTACGCCAGATTATGAGTGTTTTTTCGCCGTTTCTGGTAACACCCTCAATTTTCTGGAATTTCCAGCCTGAATTTGAAGGTTTTGTCTTGTTTCCAATAACTATAAGTTTTCCTTCAGCATTTCTTTCAAAATCTGCTGTTCTGATTTGCGGCTTGTCCATGTTTTTAACATAAAGTCCTATCAGAAAATTAAAAGTTTCGATAAGATCAACTGTTTCAAGCTTAGTCTCATTTTTTCTGGTGATTTTCAATTTGTAATTCCACGGATCTTTAAAATCAGCAAGATTTAAAAGTGACTGACTTCCGGCAGATTCAACTTCAAGCATGTAGGAAAGGAGATATTCTTCCCGTGCCTCAGCGGTCATTTGATTAAAAAGTGTTGACTGCTGTGTTTCTGTTCGTTTCAGTTCAAGATTATTCAGCGTGTCTTCATACGATTCGAGACGGAGATATTTGAAGATGTGGGAAGAACCTTCACGGGAAACCGGCTTCCCATCTTTCCAGTCTTTTGAATAAATAACTTTCTGAATGCGCGGTTTTAAGACTGTGTCAAAATATTCGCCCATTTCAACGAGAATGTATTTGCGTTTGCCACCGTCTTCACGGTTGAGATTTATTACTGCGTGTGCTGTCGTGCCAGAGCCGCCGAAGTAGTCTATAAATACACCATTTTTATGCCTTGAAGAAGCTAAAAGAAGCGTAATCAATTTAGAGGGTTTGGGATAAGAAACAATATATTGAAGACCCATAATTTGATGCAACTCATCATTAGCATCCTCATTCGTTCCCCATCCATATTTATCTAGGTTATTTATATCAAAAGACCTAAAATCTCCTTCTCCACCATCTCCAATTCTTTGAAGCAAGTCTTTCATTCGCTTATTACGAGGTGTACTCACAATTCTTCTTAAATACAAATCTTGAGTGATATAAATCTCATTCTTTTCACTATATTCCTTCATTGATTCTTGAGAATATCGCCAATTTCCTTCAATTATTAACTCTTCTGATAAAACACCATTTTCTATTATTAAATCTGAATGCAATATTAAATTCATATTGCCAGCACTAATAACCGATCCTTTTGGTAATTTAAAATTTGGTTCTCTATATTTGCTTTTAATTCCAGCAGGAATAACTCTTATATCTCTCGGATTATCTGCGTTTACGCAAGGATAAGTTTCCGAGTCTGAATTTATTTCTCCAATCAAACCTTCAAATTTATCAGAATTTTTGCTTAAACATAAAATATAATCTTTCATCTTGGCTATAGTTCCACTAAGAAAAGACCCTTTTTTCTTTTTTTCCCAAATAAGGTTTGCAAAGAAATTTTTTTTCCCAAATTGATTACGAATAAAAGTAGATAAAAACTCTTGTTCCTCATCGCCTATACTTATAAATAAAACACCGTCATCCCTTAGAGAATAAAAACCTTTACAAATCCTATCGCTAATCATACTCAACCATGTTGATGATTGATAGTTATCTTTATATACGAAACCATCACCACCAGTATTATACGGCGGATCAATATAAACACATTTCACCGTTTCCCTGTATTTCTCCTGCATCAGATTCAATGCTTGAAAATTTTCACTGTGAATAAGCAGTCCATCGCACTCTTCATCAAGATTGTGAAATGTTGCCATAAGTTTCTCTTTAAAATCAGTGCTGAAAAACTTTGTGTCAAGCACAAGAAATTTGTTTGTCTTTAAAAAATCGGTTGTAAGCGGCTCAGTATAGCCCTGATTCAATATTGTTGGTGAAATTTCTTCTATTGTAAAAAGCTTTTTCCATTCCTCAATCTGTACATTATTAGCAATAATTTCAGGATAAAACGATTCATCAATCCTATCCAGCGTGATGCAATAATTTGTCTCAATAACAAACTTCTTTTTTAGCCATAGCTTTTTCTGGAAGTTTTCAAGCTGCTCAAGGAATGCGATTATCTTTTGTCCGACTCTTTTTATCACCTTGATTTTGGCAAGATAATGTACAATCGGCTCTTCACTTGTTGTGTCAAGATCATCAAGGTGCATAACTTCATTTTTGATATAAAAATCAAGTTCACGGCGCAAAAATCCGCCTAAATCCTTATGAATGAAATAATCAAAACTGTTCTTTGCTGTGTAATCTGTCAGATGTTTTTCAAGCAGTGTTCTATTTTTATCTTTTTCGGTCGGTCTTTTATCTCTCAGTTCAGCGGTATAGCCTGTTTCTGCTAATTCCTTGAGTGAAAGAATTTTTGCAACTGCCTCTTCATTAAGCACTTTCTGAGTTTTTTCTTTCACAGGAATATAGAAGAAATTTATGAAAAGCTCATTTTTTTCTATAGTTACAGGATTCTCTTCAGAAAGTATAAATCGCCTCTCTTTACCTGATTCAGCCTTGTTGTTATCTTTCTCTGTTTCAGCATCAAGCAGCCTGAAATGAACAGTTTTTCCGCTATCAAGTTTAAAAGAGTAATCCTTAAAATCTTCTGTAGTTTTTATGTAATACTGATCAGCATTTGCCCAGTGCAGTTTGACCTCTTCACCTTCATAAGGAATTGCATAAACACCTTCTTTATAACGGCGAAGTGAAATAAAATCACCATCCTGATAATAGCGTCTGAAAAAACTGGTAAGATGTGAAAAAATATCATTCTCAACAGCAGCCATATCAACAAATTTGTTCAGCTTTTCTTTAATTTCTCTCACTTTTGGAATAGAATCAGGCTCCATCCCAAGCTCTTTCGCCTGAGAAACAGCTTTTTTAAGCTCTTCTTCAAGATGAGATTTGTCTGAACTTTCATATTTTTTGAGTTCATTTTGAACCTGCGGAATAAGCTCATTATCAAGAAAATTATTAATTTCAGACCGTTTCTGATTCATTATCCGGTAAATACCAAAATCAAGTTCGGCAGAATCCATTTGAAACATATCTCGAAGAATCTTTTTGAATTTATCTAGTGTGGACATTGTGCCTCCGGTTTTAAATTCTTTATATTTTTTATACTGTTAATCATTATTTTCACACATTTGTGCTTCTATCAACTTTCGTTCTCTTTCAATCTCAATCTTAAGCTCCTCTTCTGTTGGAAGATAGAGCATATATTTTGATGCAAATATCTGTTTTCTGTCATTTAAAACAGAGTATTTTGCAACTGATTCTTTCTTTGAAACCCGCATTAATGCACGGTAATGTGACCATGTCAATTGAGGAGAAAAGCAAAGCAGATTGAATTCGCTACCTGCTGGGTAGCTTTTTTGGGGTATTCGGTCTGCAAATGCAATATAAAATTGTCTGAAATTTTTAATATTAGCAAGAGAAAAGCCTTCTCCATATCTCTTCGTAAGTTGAAGCGCTAGTTCTTCAATAACTTTTTTGCCATATTCCGCCCGTTTTTCACCACCTTGAATTTCTTCAACAATTTCTCTTCCTATCAGCCAATAGGCAGCAACCATATTGCTGTTGACTGCTCTAACAACATTGTTTCTGGCTTCTTCCAGAATAGAGACAACTCTGTCAAAAAGATTTTTATCAGCTATTTCTCTCATTTTTTTTGCTTCCCATTAAACAACTTCCCACTCAATCATAAACAATGTTTCATGCTCTGTTTTTTGAGCCATCTGTTTTTTCAACCGTTCTATCATTTCATCTCTTTTTGCACTTATTTCATCTTCAACATCAAATATTTTCTGCTGGAGTTTGCGCCGCTCTTTTTCATATTTCTGGATTTTTTGCTGACAAGCCAGCTGCTCTTCCATTGTTTCTGCGTGCCGTTCTTCTCTTTTAGCAGCATTTATGTTATTTCGCAAATCTGAAAGCTCTTTTTGCGCGCTTGCCATCATATCATCTGCCCATTTATCAAGACGGAAACATTCATCTTTAAAATAGCAGTTGTTATTTTCAAAGGATTTGTTTTGTGCTGCTGCGGCGTGTATTTTTGAGTCATTCAAAAGCTTTGACAGCATATCTTCAGGAATTGTTGTCTCTTTTATATTTGCGGCACATTGAAATATTTTCTCGCACACTTCCTGATCTAGCTTGTTGCCCTGTTTATCAAAAGCGTTAAACAGCAGGTGTTCTTCTTCTTCAAAGGATGTTATTTTGAGTTTTGATAAAATCAGATATCCGCTATTTCCTTTTAATGCTTCAACTACCGATATTTTTTTAGGATATGATGACACATCAAAAATCAATTTTTTCTCTGGTGTATCAGCTTTTTTTGCTTTATCAAGAACATATTCACCAAGAGGATGTGACAAACGATAAACATAACTATCTGTTATTTCTTCTTTTTTTATGTTTCTTGAGATTAATTTATAGTTTCCGGTATGGATTTCCGGAGATACTTTTTTATCGAGAAAAAAGCTGAAATCTTTGTCTTTGAATTTTGCAGAATCTTTAAGAATAACTTTTGTTACTGCCCAGAAAAGCTTTCCAGTTTTATCAAGTTCCTGCAATGTTTCATCCAGTTTCATTTTCAGTTTTGCGTGAACCTCTTCATCAAAATGGTCAAGGATTTTTTTCCTGGTATCATTTTCTTTTTCTTTTATTTTTTCATCAAACTCTTTTTGCAGATTTTTAAATTCTCTATCTATATCTTCCTTACTTCTACACTTCTGAAATATCTGCAATATCTTTCTTTCAAAACCAACACCACCGAAATCACTGCCAAGCACATCATCGCTGGCACCAAATATTTCGCTGAAAAGATGAAACTTGTCCTTTAGAAGTGCATAAATTCTCTGATCTGCTTCATTCCGTTTATTCAAAAAGTTTATTACAACAACATCATTTTTCTGTCCATAACGGTGACAGCGGCCAATACGCTGTTCAATTCTTTGTGGATTCCACGGTAGATCATAATTGATAACCAGAGAACAGAACTGAAGATTTATACCTTCTGCGGCAGCTTCTGTTGCAATCATTATTTCTGCTTCATTTTTAAAAAAATCAACAAGTGCAGATCGTTTATCGGCTGTATTGCTGCCTGTTATTCTTGGCTGGTTGTTTTTATCTTTTAACCAGTTTTCAAATATTTCTTTAGATTCAGAATCGTTATTTGTGCCATTAAAGAGAACAATTTTCCCTTTATATCCACAATCTTTCAAGAAGGAATTCAAATAATCCTGAGTTCTTCTTGATTCGGTAAAGATAAGTGCTTTCTTTTTTGCTTTTGCCTTAAACATTTCTTCAAAACCTTTTTCAAGGGCAAGTAGCAACGCAGAGCTTTTGGTTTCCTTTTTTATGACCGCAGCCCGCTGGATAAAGCTGTCAATTTCTGCAATCTCTTCTTTTATCTTTGAAATTTCTATCTTTGCTTCATTATTTACTGGCTCATCTATCTCTTTTATTTCTTCAGTTTCTTCTTTTTCAAGCTCCAGATCCTCGTTATCTTCTTCTATTGATTCCAAAAATTCTTCATCATCAAAATCAATACTAGCATCTTTTTCAATAAGTCCATCTCTGAGTTTGATTAGTCTATCCCTTATTTTTTCAAGTGTTGCCGATATTGCAAAAGTTGAAGATGCAAGCAATTTTCTAAGCATCAGCGTTATCAAAGTTCTTTGCTTTTTAGGAATTGCATAGCTTTCTTCACGCATTAAGAATGAGGAAACATCAGAATAAAAAGCATGTTCATTATCATCAGGTGAAAACTCTTCTGTCAAAGGAATTCTTTTTGTGTAGGAGATATATTCACAGACATCTTTTCTAAGTGTTCTTTTACAATAACTTTTCAGGCGGTTTCTTAATCCGTCCAGGTCTCCATCAACTTTGTTATACTGGTCTCTAAATGAAGCCTGATCTCCAAACATAAATTCATCAATAACTGTCGATATTCCATAAAGTTCCATTAAAGAATTTTGCAAAGGTGTGGCGGTGAGAAGGACTTTTTTAATATCAGTAAGTGCAAATTTAATACTACTGCCAATTTTATTGTTTGTCTTAAAGGAATTTCGCAGTTTGTGAGCCTCATCAATAAAAGAAATATCCCATTTTATTGAGCGAATTTCTTCTTTTTTAATGCTGGCAAAATTGTAGGAGACAATAACAATTTTATTTTTTATTTCAAAAGGATTCTCATATCCATCACGCTTTAGCTGATTAAAACTTTTTGCCTCCATTATGACAAAAGGAAGAAA
>CAZISX010000008.1:28337-34362 GCA_964542005.1 uncultured Spirochaetales bacterium | reverse complement strand
TTTTCTGAGCGATGCCGGACAAATGATAATAACTCGCCTTTTTCGTTCTGCCCAATATTGGCTTAAAATCAGACCTGCTTCAATTGTTTTTCCGAGACCAACCTCATCAGCAAGAATTACACCTTTTGAAATTGGTGATTGAAAAGCAAACAAAGCAGCTTCTACCTGATGTGGATTAAGATCAACCTGTGCATTGAATATTGACTGTGAAATTTTTTCAATAGAGCCGCCAACACTTAATCGCTGGAGTTCATTGCTAAAATATTTTGCATGATAAACAGTGTTCATTTCTCTTTAACACCAGAAAAAATTTAATTGCCGGAATTTTAGTAGAAAAGATTACTCAATGCAATCTTTCTCAAACCTTTTATCTTAGCTTTTTGCAAGCATAATTTTGCTACAAAATTATTTAATTATCAGTGTTTATACAAGAAGTTTATTATTAGGATGTTTTCTGCTTGTTCGCTCGTGAAGAGTAGCTGAAAATCTCTCGGCTTATAAAAAATTCTATCTCCTTTTCTCATCGGCAGGGACTTACTCTTGAGAAAAGGAGATTTTTTTCACCTAAAATTATCTTAACAGGGACAGCAGATTCTGCGGCAGTTTGTTTGCCTGCGCAAGCATTGATGTTCCTATCTGGGAAAGTATCTGCCACTTTGAAAACTCGGTTGTTTCCTGTGCCATATCGAGATCTTTGATTCTCGATTCTGACGCATAAGCATTTGCAGACTGAACTGAAAGGTTGTTTGCTGTGTGTTCAAGTCTGTTTATAACTGCTCCAAGTCTTGCTCTTTCCGATGATACAAGGTCAATCGCATCATCAAGTTTTGTTATACTCTGCTGAGCAAGATCCTGTGTAACAACCATAACTCTATCAACTCCAAGTGCGTGAGCTGACATTTCTCCAATGTAGGAGTCCATTGTCTGCCCTTCATTTGCACCAATCTGGAATGATTTTGCATTGTCAACAACATGGATATACTCTTTTATTGTTCCTGTTGCATTTGCAAAGGTGTACTTTTTATGTGCTGCATCCCAGTTGATATCAATATCAAGATTTGGATTCAGCTCAATATCTACCCCTTTTACAACATTTCTAAGTACATTGTCGGAAACAGTATCTTCTCCAATAAGCTTTCCGGTGTGAGCATCTTTTACTTTAATTGTCATCGGGTCAACTTTCGGAGACTGGATGGTTACAAGTGAAAGAGCGTTTAATATTGCTTCTTCGCCGGAGAAATAGATCATTCCTTTTGTTCCCATCTGCGGGCTTCTTATAACAATTGTACCTTTTACTGCTTCATCTGAAAGAGCTGTCGGTTCTGTAACAAAATCAGCTATATGGCTGTCAATTGTTGCATCGCCTGTTCCCATTCCGAGTCCGCCGTCAATCTTTGTTCCGGTAATTGCTATTTCAATTTTATCGGCCAAATCTCCGATTGAATCTTCAGGATCAATGTAGATTGTTGAAGCATCGCCGGCTGCGTTGTAAATTGTTACGCTTTTGCCGTTTTCTCCAAGTATAAAGACTCCCTGATTGTCGTAAAATTTGTCTATCTGCCACAGTTTTGTTGTTCTGAATGCAACGCCGCCGCCGCCGATTACATCAAAGGAGACATTGTTTGTTCCGCCATCTGTTGCAATTGAGGCGTTGACTGCGGAACGGCTTTCAAGAAGATCAATCGAGACATCAACTGTTCCGAAAGAGACATCTCCTGTCTGAATATCAAGATATCCGACTTTGACGCTTGTTGTTCTTTTGTTTAATCCGTCTGTCGAAAATGAATAAATTGGTCCGCTTTGTGAGTTGTTTCCGGTATTGTCTGGAAATGGCGAAGCTACTTGAAGCTCTGCGTGGGTTGAGTTGTTGTAGTTTTCATCATTTAGCGCAACAAGCACTTTGTCGCCAGTATTTATTACATCAGCAGCTGTCAGTGCTGTGAGCTGAAAACTTGAGGTTCCGTCTGAGATTGTTACAGCTGCGCCAGTATCAATGTTGCCTACATTAAACCAGGTCTGACCGTTATCAAAACTTGCTTTTGCAAGAACCTGATTACTACCTGCGCCATCAACTGTGCCGCCGCTTACAATTTCAAGAATTGCATAACCGCTGCCAGTCATTGCAACCGTGTTTCCTGCAACTGTGTTAATGTGGCTTGAAAGTGAGCCTGCGGTTGTTGATGCTGTAATCTCGCCGCCAAGCGATTTTTCATAAGCAGCAACTGTGTGAGCTGTATCTCCGCCTGCGTTTACAACAACTTCGTTATCACCATAAACAATATATTTTATTCCGGTTGTCTGGTCGTTTTCCGGCATTCCGACAGGATTTCCAACTCCGATTATGCCTGTTGGATAATCTTCGCCGCCCGCAAAGGTATAGATTCCTGTTGTTGTTACACCTGCAACATTGCTGTTTGAGGCATAAACTGAATAAACATTTCCTTCTCTGCCATCAACTTTTGCCTCAATTGTAAGGGTTGTACCGTTTACATAAGCAAGAAGATAGCCATTGAGATCTTCATCCTGATTTATGGTTGTTGCAATATCAGATGCGGTAGCACCAGCATCAATACCAGCTGAAAATGTGGTTCCGAGACCAAAATCAAAGGTAAGAGTTCCAGAGTTTACAGTTGTTCCGGCATTTACTGTAAAAGAAAGAGCCGCATTTGTCGGATTTAATTCAACATTGTCAACACCGATAGCACTTGCTTTAAGTGAAAAAATATCTGTTTTTAAAACATGGTTCGGGACTGGATCTGTATCTATTTCGAGCTCGTAGTTGCCTTCTGCAACCGCTCCTCTTATTGTAAGTCTGACATTTTCCGAACTTGAGCTCCAAAGAGCTGAGGCACTTCCATCAAGAAGTTTTTTGGTATTATATTCCGTAGATTTTGCGATACGGTCAACTTCTCCTATCAACTGAGAAACTTCTTTCTGGATTTCTCCTCTATCTGTAGCGGTAAGAGTTCCGTTTGCGCCCTGAACTGCAAGTTCTCTCATTCTCTGAAGAATTGTCTGACTTTCGTTAAGTGACGATTCCGCAGTCTGGAGATAGCTTATTGCATCCTGAACATTCAAAACAGCTCTGTTAAGACCGCTTAACTGAGTGTGAAGCCTCTGAGATATAGCAAGTCCGGAGGGATCGTCAGCCGCACTGTTGATTCTAAGTCCTGATGACAGTCTGTTTATAGACTTCTGCATCTCATCAGTGACTTGAACCATGGCGCTATGTGCTTGAAATGCAGGAACATTGCTGTTCATTGACATTCCCATGATTTTCCTCCATTAGACAAATTAATTAAACAAATTCTCAAATTGGGGCAGTTATTTACGACTGCCCCGATTAACTATTAGCGTTATCCTCTAAGCAGCTGGAGAAGATTCTGAGGCATCTTGTTTGCCTGGGCAAGCATTGACTGAGCTGCCTGAGTCATCATCTGAACTCTTGCGAATTCTGCTGATTCCTTAGCAATATCAAGATCTTTTATACGAGTCTCAGCCGAAAGAGCCGATTCCTTCTGCATTTCAAGGTTCTTTATTGTGTGATCAAGACGGTTGATAATAGCACCGATTCTTGATCTTTCAGAAGAAACCATATCAATAGCTTTTGAGAGCTTTGTCATAGCCTGCTGAGCAAGACCAGGATCAATAACCATAACAGAGTCAACACCAAGAGCGTGAGAACTCATTTCACCAATAAAACTAGCCATTGTCTGTCCTTCAGACGCACCAATCTGGAATGATTTCGCATTGTTGACAATGTGAACATACTCTTTTACCGTTCCAGGACTGTTTGTGAATGTATACTCTCTTTTTGCAGCATCCCATGCAACATCAACACCTAAATTAGGGTTAAGCTCAATATCAACACCACCGACAACATTGTGAAGAATTGAATCTGCAACAGTATCTTTACCAACTATATCGCCGGTATGAGCATTTCTTACAGTTACTGTCATCGGATCAATATCTGGAGTATTAATTGTAACAAGTGAAAGAGCATTAAGGAGTCTTTCGTCTGCAGAGAAGTAGAGTTTTCCGCGGGAACCCATCCAAGGTGAGCGGATAATCATTGTTCCCTGAAGAGCTTCATCAGAATTAGATGTCGGCTCTGATACAAAATCACAAACATGTGAATCTATTGCATTATCGCCGGAACCCATTCCGAGACCGCCATCTTTTATATCTTTAATTATTGCGTTTTCTATCTTTGAAGTAACATCTTCAATTGTATCCTGAGGATCAATAAAAATCTCAGATTTACTTCCAACTTCGTTGTAAATTGTTATATATTTACCAGAATCTCCGAGAATAAAGTTTCCGTCATTATCATAGAAACGGTCAATCTGCCACAGGTTGGTTGTCTTATATGCAGGACCACTGGAGCCTGTTATATCAAAAGTTATAGGAGCTACATTGCCATCGTCAATAACTGCATCGCTATCGCCAGTAGCAAGAATTTTTGTGTCAATCTGAACAGAACCGAAACGAATTTCACCTGTTTCTGTATCAATATTTCCAACCTGAATCTCTGTTGATTTATTGTTCAAATCATTTGTTGCAAAAGCCCATCTCGGACCAGCCTGAGAAGAGTTGCCCAATGCACCGCTCAAACCATTTACAAAAGGAGCATCAACTCTTAGTTCTGCGTGGTCTGAATTATTGAAGTTTCTGTCATTGAGTGCAATAAGCATCTTATCGCCTGTATTTACTACAGAAGTTGCTGCAATCGAAGCAATCTGGAACTGAATTGTAGCATCTGAAGAGGCAATAGTGAGATCAGCACCACCAGCTGCAAGGTTTCCTGTATTTACCCAAGTAAGACCATTATCAAAACTTGCTCTTCCATAAATTGCATCTGTTCCAGCAATTCCGCCCTGGGTTATCTCTAAAATTGCATAACCTGAGCCTTGAGGAGCAACAACATCGCCAGCACCTGAAGAGCCATTAATAACAGCAGTTGCAAGAGCATTTGCGGTAGTTGCCGCAGTAATTGTTCCGCCAACAGGCTGTTCAAAAGCACCAACAATTGTTAGTGAGTCATTAACCGCAACAGACATTACATTTTCCGCATAAACAGTGTAAGTTCCCTGCGTTTCTGTTGAAGACGGAAGATTTGTAGGGTTTCCAACTCCAGTTATACCGGTTGGATAATCATCTCCGCCAAGGAAAGAGTGGGCAAGACCGTCAGTAATAAAACCAACATTGTTGCTGCTTGCTTTTATTGAGTAGGCATTACCTTGTTCTCCGGCAATAATAGATTCAACAACAACCTCGCCACCGCCATTTACATAAGCTCTAACATAATCATTTAAATAATCATCAGTTGCAATCTGACGGACAAGATCATCTTCAGTAATACCAGCTGCAACACTAATTGTATAAACACTGCCTGTACCAAAATCAAAATCAATAGTTCCTGCATTTACAGCTGTACCGGTAAGAGTATATGAAGCATAAGTTGCACCTAAGTCAACCTCTTCAACACCCTGAGCCGCAGCTTTTACCTTAAAAATATCAGTCTTTAAAACATGGTTTTCGACTGGAGTTGTATCTATTTCCAGCTCGTAGTTTCCTTCCTGAACAGCACCGCGGACAACAACTTTTACATCGTCAGAACTTGAAGACCAAAGAGCAGAAGCACTTCCGTCAAGCAGTTTCTTTGTGTTGAATTCTGTAGAAGTCGCGATACGGTTAACCTCGGACTTGAGCTGATCAACTTCTTTCTGGATTTCCTGACGATCGGATGCAGTCAGAGTTCCATTTGAAGCCTGAATTGCTAGCTCTCTCATTCTCTGCATAATGTTTTGTGAAATTGCAAGACCTGACGGATCATCAGCGGCTCCGTTAATACGAAGACCGGAAGAAAGTCTGTTAATAGACTTTGTAAGCGCGCCATCAGCGCTTGAGAGGTAGCGATGTGCATTAAGCGCAGCTACATTGGTGTTTAAACCTAAACTCATGGTACTCCTCCTTGAGTGATTGTTCCTAAAAAACTTCCCTGTTTTTGTAGGGACCTCTCCCA
>CAZISX010000008.1:14069-28327 GCA_964542005.1 uncultured Spirochaetales bacterium | reverse complement strand
GTCCTCCCTGTTTTCTTTCAAAAAAACTTATTTACGAGACTTACTACGGATTGAAAGCTCATCTGTTTAGGTGGTTTTGAATGTTTCTTGTTTTTTATAAAAATGAGCTGAATGCAACTTACTGAAAATACAGCGATTCTTTGTTATATAAAAAAAAATTAAAAAAAATTAAAAATTTCCTTGACCCGAAAGCTCTTTTCCGTATATTAACCAGCGTGTTCTTTAGAGATAAAGACACAATTGTCATGGTTCCTCGTTAGCTCAGTCGGTAGAGCGGGTGGCTGTTAACCACTAGGTCGGCAGTTCGAGTCTGTCACGGGGAGCCATTTTTTTTGTCTATTTTTTCTTCTAACAAATATCTAAATTTTGTCTTGCTAAAACTTGATTTTTTTCTTCTTGTAAATTAAAATCCTTCCAACTAAAACTATATAATAGTTTTCTAATCTTTTAAGGGAGGTAGTTTTGAAAAAAATGTTTCTTATTGCCGCAGTCCTCTGTTCAGCATTTCTTTATGCAGAGTACAATGTTGCTGTTTTCACAGAAAATGTTAAGGTTGGCACAAAACTTTTCAAGCCAGTCTATGATTCAACAGATTTTTATGTTCCATCAGGTAGCGCAGGCGAGAAATTCCCAGGCGCAGTTTTTCTTCAGGGTGCAAAAGTTGACAAAGCTTTCTACGGAGAATTTGCAAAAAAGCTTGCTTCAGAAGGTTTTATAGTTGCAATTCCAAACCATTCATCACTTTTCGGGGCAGATTTTGCAGATCAGAAAGTTTTCACAACAATGTGGGACTACCTTAAATCAAAAGGCAGCGACTCAAAAAGTCCTCTTTTTAACAAAGTTGACACATCAAAAGTTGTTGTAATGGGACACAGCTTTGGCGGAACC
The DNA here is from genome assembly GCA_964542005.1 of uncultured Spirochaetales bacterium. Taxonomy (GTDB): domain Bacteria; phylum UBP6; class UBA1177; order UBA1177; family CALOFP01; genus CAZISX01. The sequence continues at coordinate 27,439 of CAZISX010000008.1, read as the reverse complement.
GCAGCATTAAACATTGCCCAGAATAAATGCGGAATGCCGTCATGTATTGGCTGGTATTCATCTCCGAAAGAGCTCAAAGCTGCTTTATTATTTGGCACAAACAATGTCGCACCAGTTATCAATCAGCCGCTTGGCGACATTAATAATATTGTTCCTGTAATTTATCTTCAGGGCGATTTAGACGGGAAAGCAAAACTTGGCGATACCTGGAAATCATACAGAAAAACAAAAAATATTAGCAAAATGATTGCAATAATTAAAGGTGCAAACCATTATGCTATTACAAATGTAAATAACCCGTCAGGTGCAGCCGCAGATCCAAATAGTCCAGCAATTGAACAGTCCAGAGCTATTGAAAAAACTGCTCTTTTCGGTTCAGAATTCCTTAAAGCATTTGTAAAAAACGACACTGAATCAATTGATTTTATTGAACATTACGGCAACGGTGATTTTGATGTAAATGTTAGTGCAGAGCTTGGAAAAGAGATAAATGACGATTTATACAACTTCACACACGATGCAGAATTCGCTTTCTCAAATCTTGAAGATGCAGCCAAAAATTCAATGAAAGGAAGTGTCTCTGTGGCAGTTACACCTACTTGTGAAGATGGCTCATGTATCTATGAAATGGCTAAAAACAAAGGTTTTATAACATTTAGAAAAAACAATTTCACTTCAAATAGAGGTGTTATAATTTTCCCAGCACCGGAAACTGATGTAAGAGGTTTTGCCCCATTTGCTTATCAGGCGGCAATTAAGGGGAGTGATGTTTTTCTTGTTCCGCTTCAAGGTGCAGTTTATGACGCAAATGAAGAGATAAATTCAATAGTTGCAGCAAATCCACAGATTGAAAACTGGATAGTTGCAGGCCACGGATTAGGTGGAAATGTTGCAGCAAATGCAATGAATTCTAATCCTCAGTTCAAAGCCGCAGCATTTTTAGGCTCAGTTATTGATAATATCCCTCTAATTACAGACGAAAAACCAATACTTGTTCTCTCTTCAACAAGAGATTTAATATCTCCGAAAGAGGAAATCGAATCATATCTTCCTTTAATCACCACGCAAAACCTTGTTTATGATGTGATAATTGGCGGAAATCATTCAGGATATTCTTTTGTTAATCCAATTGAAAAAGATGTGGCGGAGGTGCTCGAAAACTCATATCAGGCAACTCTTACAATTGAAGCTCTCAACTATCTTATAGCAAAAACCCAAAGCAGCGAGAGCATGAAAGAGAGCTACGGATTTGTAAGAAACTTTGCTTCAAGCTGGTGTGATATTGCTCAAAAAGAGATGTCAAATCTTGAAGGAATCGAGAATATCTCAATAGAAACAGGCTATTATGATACCAAAGACAGCTACGCCGAATCAAAGCCTTCAACAGACGAAAACAGCATAAATATTTCACAGTTTTCAACACAATTTGCAAACAGCGATGATTTAAGCGCAAATCCTTTAATCAGCGAAAATATCTGGTGTAAACTCAAATCTCAGGATGCGATTGTAAATCAGTTTGGACTTGCGATTAATGGCGAAGAAAAAGCGTGCAAAGCAATGAACGAGCTTGCGTTTACAGTTGCGGGCTACTATGCTTCACCTGAAACAATGGCTACACTTGAAGAAATGGGATTTGCTGTGAATTTTGAAAATGACAATGTCTGTATTACAGGCAGTCAGTATGTTGGCGGAAACATTGAGTTTGAACTTGTAAGTGACCGTGTTTACAGAATAAAATCACCAAGACTTCATCTTCACGACACATGGATTCTTCCAGATAAAATCAGTGGCGTAACTTACTGCAAAGTAATCAGTCCTGAGTTTGCACTTAAATTCATGGAAGATATAGCTTCAGGAAAAATCTAGGAAAATATCTATTTTTTGAAATAATTTAGATTACAGAACAGCCACAACCGCTATCAGATGGTTTTGTTGCTTCATCATTATTTTCAGTAATATCAGACTCCTGAGTATCTACACTATCATTATCTGTAAGAACAGAATCTTCATCAGCAATCACTTTGTCTAAATCAGCTGTTATCTTGTCGCTATCCTGAGGAGAAACTCCGTTGTCTGCGTCAGCAATAAGTGTATCAGAATCAGAAATGATAGCATCCTCATCAACGATAACAACAGTGTCGCTATCTTTATCTGAATCTGCAATTATCACATCAGAATCATTAACTATTTTGTCAGTATCAAGAATTATGTTGTCTGAATCATTGACTGTTTCATCTAAATCAGTCACTACAGCTGTATCTGTGTCAGAACCTGTATCTGTGTCAGGCGCGTCTTCATATTGATAGTCATTTTGAAGAATTGCATTGCTGGTTTGTTGAAGAATCCAGCCATAAAAACTTGAAACTCTCGTGTAAATGCCATAATAATTTGGTTGAGCACAACCTTCGCCCCAGCTTACAATGCCAACAGACATCTGTCTTTCATTGTTTGCATCTCTTTTAACAATAAGCGGTCCGCCGGAGTCGCCATTACAACTGTCAATACCACCCTCAACAACTCCAGCACATATATTTGAATCCCATATTGTTGCATCAATTTCATCGTACGAATTCTGACATTCAGCATTTGAAACAATAGGAACAACAACTTCATTAAGAATATCAGGAGAATCTCCCTCTTCCTCAAGTAATCCCCAGCCCATAACTGTTGCATCCATTCCAACAGAAGCATAATCTGCCTCGTTTGCAGGTGTTAAAAGCTCAATTGGCATATAGGTTGATGATGTTTTCAGTCTTAAAAGAGCAATATCATTTTCAATTTCTACATCATCATAATCTGAGTGCAAGATAATTTGTTGAACACCAATTCTCTCTCCCTCATCAGAGGTAATATCATTAGTATTTATAATAACTTCAATGTTGCTGGCAACTGCATCAATCACACAGTGGGCAGCTGTTAAAACCCAGGCTTTGTGAATAAGAGCTCCGCCGCAAAACTGACCGTCGTAATCATCACTCCATAAAGCTGTCATAAAAGGGTATTTAAATGCTGGACTTACCGCGTGTCCGCCAACAATTCTTGCCGATTTTTTCATGTTTTTTGCTTTGTCGGAAAGGTTTCCTGCAAAAAGAGAAATTGATGCAAGAAGTGTGAGAAAAATAATAAAAACCTTTGTTTTCATGTGTGCCTCCAAAAAAAAATAAAACAAATAGAGCGTGTTAGTAATACTCAAAAAAAAAAAATTGTAAGTCTTTTATTCATGAAATTTATTATCTATCCGAAACTATTGGTAAAAAATAATACTAACAACATTTTTGCAAATGTAAACAAAGGGTCGTATATTGTTGACAAAGCCAATTTAATCCTATATCTTAACGATGTATGAGAGGCGTTTGCCAAAACAATCGTTTAATTTTTCGTGGAGGATATAATGGAGCCTATCAAAAAGATTGATCTTGAATGGGGAAAACTAGGATTTACTTACATTAGAACAGACAAAAGATTTATATCTCACTGGAAAAAAGGAAAATGGGATGAAGGGGCAATGTTTGAAGACAACAATGTTACTATAAATGAAGGTTCCACAGCTCTTCATTATGGTCAGACATGTTTTGAAGGACTAAAGGCTTTCACATGGAAAGATGGCCGTGTTTTCATGTTTCGACCTGATAAAAATGCAGAAAGAATGGCTTTAAGCTGCGAAACTCTTCTTATGGCAAAAGTGCCAACAGAAATGTTTGTAGATGCCTGCATAAAAGTTTGCAAAGAAAATCTCCGTTTTATACCGCCTTATGGCAGCGGTGCTTCTTTCTATCTTCGTCCTTATCTTTTCGGATGCGGCGAAAATCTTGGTGTTAAACCTGCACCTGAATATATTTTTTCAGTATTTGGTTCACCGGTAGGTCCTTATTTTAAAACAGGTCTTGCGCCAGTTAACTTCATGGTTTCAGATTATGACCGTGCAGCTCCAAAAGGAACAGGCGGTGTAAAAGTTGGCGGAAATTATGCGGCAAGCCTCAAAGCTCATCAGCAGGCAATTGACATGGGTTATGCTGATGCTATTTATTTAGATCCTCAAACCCGTAAAAACATTGAAGAAGTTGGTGCTGCTAACTTTTTTGGAATTACAAAAGACAATAAATTTATAACACCAAAATCTGAGTCAATTCTTCCATCAATCACAAAGTATTCTCTTATGTACATTGCAAAAGAGTATCTTGGAATGGAAGTTGAAGAAAGAGATGTTCCAGTTGACGAGCTTGATATTTTCACAGAAGCTGGAGCCTGCGGAACAGCTGCAGTAATAACTCCGATTGGCGGAATTTTCAACAAAGGCAAACTTCACACTTTCTACAAAGAAGGAAAAGAGGTTGGGCCAGTTATCAGAAAACTTTATGATACTCTTACTGGAATCCAGATGGGCGAAGTTGAAGCACCTAAAGGCTGGCTTGTTGAAGTAAAATAATATTGATAAAAAATTCCCAGACAAATTCTATAAGATAATTACTCAGCTTTACCTTTTAATTTCTCAACATCTTTGATTGAATCAGCAACAGCCTGCTCAAGAGATTTATTATCTTTGTTTTTTAAAGAGATGTATTTTATAACCGGATCAATCCAATTGGTTGAAGTTATTGAGTTTTTGAAATCATTTCCAATAAATTTATATTTATCGCCGCCATTATGCATAAAGTCGTTTATTATAGCTTTGTATACTTTGTTGTTATCAATTTTTTCACGGCCGACATACCAGATATCTCCTTTTTTCTCAGCACCGCAGTATGAATTTTCAGAAAGCTCAAGATTATAAATTAAATCAGAACCTTTAAGTTCAGAGATAACAATTCTGTTTTCAAATGGAAGAACAGATATAATATCACTTTTTTTAATATCGCCTTTTTTAAGTTCTTCACGGAATGCCCCGGGATTACAAAGAGAGAGGTCAGCATCGGGGAACTCAATTAAATTAGAGCAATTATAGAGTTTCCTAAAATCTTTTTCTGAAGTATCTTTGCCAGCTTTTGAAATTTTCATACCAGCAACCCTCTCCATTTTTCCCTGAAAATCATCAATAAGTTTGGCAATTTTTTTAGCCCCAGGCGTTGAATTTGTAGTGTTTTTCTTAATAGAGACAATCTCAGCCTTTGAAACTGCGCATACAGCGTTTTCACAAACAACCTCTATCCTAGCATATTTATTGAGATATTTTCCTGTTTGAACAAAATAAGTGTCTTCAACATTTTTTATGTATTCATCATGAGTGTGGGCATTAAAAACAATGAGAGGCTTTTTTTTGAGTTGAAAAACCCAGTCTTTTGATTCCTCATAAGATTGGTGGGTTAGGGCAACAACCATGTCTGAATTTTCCCCTGTTTTTGTAATCTCTCTATCAGCCGAGTTTAACGATTTAACAACCATAATGCTGCTCATATAAGATGATGCTGAAACCTGCTTCAACTCTTCGGTTGTAATTCCTGCAAATCCCACCTTTTTCCCGCCTCTTTCAATTATTCTGGAGGGGGTGAATTGAGGTTTCATATCAGCTCCAATAATGTTTGCTGAGAGATAGTCAATACCAGATATATGCCTGTTTTTATTGAAAGAATCTATTCCATAGTCAAATTCGTGATTGCCAACAGCAGATAATTCGTATCCTATCATTTTTAAAACATTTGCTGTTGATTCTCCTTTGAAAACAGATGAAATTGCGGAGCCTGTGTAGTTATCGCCGCCCGAAATCTTAAAAATATTACAATCTTTGCATTTTGCTTCTTCTTCAAGCCACATTTCGTAAAGAGCTATACTCTTGTAATAATTGTTTTTTTCAAGAATATGTCCGTGCTCATCATTCGTGTAGAGAAAAAGGTATTTCACCTTTTTATTCGGGCTAAAAAGCTCACTTTTGTCACAGGAAGAGATTATAAAAAGAGCTGAGACAATAAAAAAGAGAATTGTTTTGATTTTCATGATTATCCTTAAAAACTTGTTTTCGCGCAATTATAGCTTCTTATTTCTCTTATTTGAAGTTTTTTTGATTTTAAGACAGCTTTTTAATTTGATTGCTCTAGAATTATCTGAACCTGTTCTGCGCCTTCTAAATATTCTATAAGCTCTATATTGTTTGTTTTTTTTGCAAGTGTTATTGGAGTATTGCCTGAAATGTCTTTAGTTGTAACATCGGCTCTGTTTCTGACAAGCATTTTTACAGCCTCAAGATGGCCTGCTTCTGCTGCAAAATGGAGTGGGGTTCTGCCGGAAAGTGTTTTTTCATTCACCGGAAGTTTCTGTTTTATAAGAAATTCTACACTATCCTCATTGCCTGAAATAGCTGCATAAAAAAGAGGTGAAAAATTTTCTTTACTGTATCGAATAGAGAGATCGGCTCCTTTTTCCGTTAAAAATTTAACTATACCAAAATATCCGCCATAAGCTGCATCAAAAAGAGCAGTCCAACCGCCACCAGCTTTTGCATTAATATCCGCACCTTTTTCAACCAGAATTTTTACAACCTCAAAATGTCCTTTTTGGACAGCATACATTAAAGGTGTAAATCCTGATTTGTATCTTGAATCTACTTCAGCCCCCCGCTCAACCAGAATTTTTACTAAAGCTGCATGACCTTCAATCGCAGCCTCAAAAAGAGCATTCCAGCCTGTTGCCATTTTCCCGTTTATATCAGCACCTTTTCTAATTAAAAGTTCAGCAATATCACGGTGACCTTTTTGAGAAGCAAACATTAGGGGGGTAAGACCTTCGCCAAATTTTTTATCAAAATCTGCACCGTTTTCAATCAAAAGTTCAGCAATATCACGGTGCCCTTCAACTGTAGCCTCAAAAAGAGGTGTCCAGCCCTGTGCAGCAGATGCATTAACATCCGCACCTTTTTCAATTAAGAGCTCAACAATATTGCGGAATCCTCTCTGTGCGGCATAATGAAGCGGAGTCCAGCCATCTTTGTGCGATTGATTTACATTAGCACCTTTTTCAATTAAAAGAGCTGTAATATCGCTTCTTCCTGCTGCGGCTGCTTCCATAAGAACAGTCCAGCCGTCAGAACATTCAACATTTACATCTGCACCGTTTTCGAGTAAAAGTTCAACAATATCGTAGTGTCCTTCCTGAATTGCGAAGAAAACAGGTGTCTCTCCTTTTTCAAATTTTGCATTAACATTTGCACCTCGTTCAATAAGAAATTTGGCAACGCTTCTTTTTCCTGAAAATGAGGCTTCAAAAAGAGCAGTCCAACCATTTCGGAAAACAGAATCAATCTGAGCACCTTTTTCAAGTAGATATTCAGCCATTGAACGGTTTCCTGCTGTTGATGCAAACATTAAAGGAGTCCAACCTTCATCAAAAAAGGAATTTACATCAGCACCTCTATCCCCGAGAAGCCTTACCATTGCAAGATCACCTCTTTGAGCTGCAAAAATTATAGCATTTTCACCTTTTTGTGTTTTGGCGTTTACATCAGCGTTGTATTTTATCAATATTTCAGCCGTATTGAGATGACCATTCATCGCAGAAGTCATTATTGGAGTAATTCCATCACTGGTTTTCACATTTACATTAGCCCCTTTTTTTATAAGAAATTCCAAAACAGAAGGATTACCATTTTGAGAAGCTTCCAAAAGAGCAGTCCAGCCACTTGCTGTTGCCTGATTTACATCATCTCCCTGACGAAGAATTCCCTCCATTGTTTCAATATCATCTTTTTGTGCAGCATACATTAAAAGAGAATATTGAGCAGGTTCTTCTTCTGTTTTCAACTCATTTCTTGTTGAAACAGGCAGTGATTTCCCAGCAGGATGAGCTCTTGAAGTCTCCCTTTTTACTGTTTTTTTAGGACTTTCTTCATTTTTTTTAGTCTCTTTTGGAGATTCTTTTTTGAATGTAGAGCAGGATGTAGAAAAGAAAAAAACACCAATAGATAGTATGCTTATAAGTAATACACAATATTTCGTAAACATACTTTTCTCCAGTGTGTTCAAAGACCAATCTTGAGGCATTATGCCAAACTGAATAAAATTAGCAATAGAATTAATAAAAATATTTTTTACCGTTATAATGTATTGATTTTTAAAGGGATTTTAATCGCTCAATTATTCAAAATCAGCGTAAATCTGTCCAAAATTAATTCCACCGATAATTGTATTTGTGTATTTAGATGAAAAGAGAACTTTAGCTTTGTAAAAATCAGGTGCATGAGAACCATTATTTATTGCATCATAAGCCTCAATAAATGCAGAAAGCTCATCCGCAGCTTTTATCATTTTGCCATCTCTAGGATTGAAATTATTGTAGTTAAAACGGTTGTTTATATCTTCAGAAGAGATTTTAGCCTTATGTCCATTTATTGTTACAACATCTTCAAACTCGTCTTCTGTATATAGTTTTATATTGTGATGCCACGATTCAGGAATAAGATTGTAGACCTCAAGCCTCATCTCCTCTTTTTCATACTCCTGAATAAGCTCTCTTAATCCCTCAACTGATCGTTTTACCGGAGAAATAATATCTCTTGTTAAAACTTCTGGCAAATCGTGAAAAAGTCCTGTAAAAAAGTTGTTTTCAGTTCTTTTAGGGCAGGCATCCATTTCAAGAGAAAAAATATAGGAGAGGACAGCGACAAAATACATGTGTCCCAAAACAGAAGTTTTTGGTGTTTTATGGAGATTTGACCATCTGTATTGAAACCTCAGAGCACCGCAAATATCAAGAAATTTAGAAAAAGAAGTTCCTTGCGTCAGATGTTTCACGCCCTCAAGATTAGAGTAGTTATCAAGCGTCGTATCTAGCATTTTCTTAATATTTTCAATATCATAGTTGCCTGAATTAAACCGTTCAATAAGAGAAAACTCCCATCTTGAAGCATAAATATGAGCAGCTCCAAGGATTTTTCTGTTAATATCGTCATTGTTTTCATGTGTGAAATAATCTCTGAACCGTTCGCTGAAACCTTTACCAAGCGGCTCTAAAAACTTCTCAAGCGAATCAAAAATCCATTCATTTAATTTCTTGTATTTTTCTGCATCAGCTTTGATTTTATAAAAAACAGGAGGCTTAATGTCTGTGATAATTATTCTCTGAAGAAGCTCAAAAATACCACCTTCAATAATCCTTATCCAGCTGAAACCAGGCGTGTTTTCCTCAAATTTTCCAAGAACAAAAGCTGTAATCATTTTGTGTGCCTGTTTATCAATTTCAACAAGCTCAATCGGTCTTAACCTGTCGTTCCATCTCTGCATGTAAGAAGATTCAAACAGCTTTAAAACAAGTGCTTTTCTAAGCATTTTTCCCCCTAAATTGTTTCGAGAAATGCTTCAATTCTAGTTTTTATTCTCCCATCCAGCTCAAAAAGAGGCTTATCACCCTCAAGAGTCATAACTGGAATATTTAGATTTTCCTCTTTCAACATTTTCCGAAGAAGAATATCTTCAAGCTGTCTGTGGCAAAAAGCCTGAACATAGTGAACTATTCCATCAACAGAACGGTTTTTTATTTGCGCAATCGCTTTTTGAAATCTGAAATCAGACGAGTAGGGGTAGGTGTAGTCTAAATATTGTTCAGCCAGGTTTTTAAAGTCACCTAACATGGCAAATTCTCTCTGTATTTCATTGTAAATTACAACACCTTTTTTCTGCTCAATAAAAGAATAGAGGTCAAAAATTGGAGGAACACCTAAATAGGCCAGTTTTTTAATCTTTTTATTTTGTGTAAAAGAGGCTGTTTTTTCTCTTTTCTCCTGCAGAAATGATTCAAGTTCAAGTTCAAATCCTTCCCAATCCCCTCCATTGAAATCTGATGAAGATACAAGTCTTAAATGGTTTTCTCCACCAGAAATAAGTCCTGGATATTTATAAGAAAATTCATCAAGCTCTCTTAGTCTTGAGCGAACTCCTGAAAGCTTTTTTCTTACATTTTCAGCCTTATTAATTGTTGTTCCAACAAAAGAGGCAAACTTTTCAAGCTCATTTTCCATTTTCAAAAAATCCCTGTCATAAGGATAGTTGAAAATATAGGTTTTTATATTAAATTCACTTGCAATAATCTCAGTCAGAACTCTCGCATTTGAACAATCTCCTTCAGTTACTGCTACAAAAAGGTCAATATCTTTTTTGCTGTGGAGATACTCTGATGCTGAAAAAAGTCCCTTAATCCAGGCACATGAGTTCCTCGGAAATCCATAAATCTCTGCTTTTTCAACATAAAGCTCAGCTTTGTCAGATCCGATAAAAGAGTTGTTTAGGTCAAGTGGAGTAATTCCGGCAGCAAGAAGAATTTCGACAGGAATTGTTGTTGTAAAAGCAGCTTTAGGACACATTATATATTTATTGAGAAAAAATTATTGATATTAGCTTTAACCGTTTCTGCAAGGAAGTGCTCTTCTAAATTTAAAAAAGAAGCAGCATATTTATAAACCGACCTTACCTTATCTGGCGTATTAACAGCACCTCTAAAAGGAATTGGCGCAAGAAAAGGAGAATCTGTTTCAAACATGATTTTATTAATCGGAGTGTTTTTTAAAACATCTCTAAGGCTGGAGGAATTTTTAAAAGTTATAATCCCTGAAAAAGAGATAGAAGCACCAAAATCAACAACCTTTTCCGCAGATTTTTCATTACCTGTAAAACAGTGAAAAAGAACAGTTTCGCCTTTAACACCATAGCTTTTAAGATAATCAACAATCTTGGACTCAGCTTCTCTTCCATGTATTATTATCGGTTTTTTAAGCTCTAAAGAAAGCTCTGCCATTTTTCGAAGCAATTTTTCCTGAGAAATCTCATCCGAAAAATCATAATACAAATCCATACCGCATTCGCCAACTGCAATAATTTTCTCTTTAATCCCATAAATCCAAGAGATGTCTTTGTCATAATTTAAGGCATTATGGGGATGAATGCCTGCAGCGTGAAAAAGTTTAGTATCTGAACAATTCATAAGCCCTGAACTTTCTAAAAAATCAAGTTCGTCAACAGATGCAATAATATTAAGCGTTCCACAAACGGATTCATTTTGCATTGATTTAAGGATTGTTTCCCATGAAATGTTTTTTTCACGGATAACCATCTCGAGATGAGAGTGGGTGTCAAAATACATGAATTATTCGCTTTCTTCTGATACTACTGTATCTCTACGGGGGTTAAAATATTTTTTCTCATACTTTTCTTTGTTGTTTTCTTTGTTGTTGAATTTTTTCTTGCCGTGTTGCGGATTTTTTTTGTCGCCATCACTATTTCTATTATCTTTTTTCTGAAAAGGTGGCTTGTTCTGGTTAGGAATAAATTTTTTCCGCTCCTGCCCCTGAATTCCAGCCGGAGTTTCTTTAACAACAACTTCTTGAATTGCTTTAGGAAGTTGTGCTGCTTTTTCTCTATCCAGAACATCCTTTTTATCTCGCTCTCTTTTCAAAACAGCCTCAGATTCAATCATTTTATCAACTTTATCATCATAGTCAGGACTTAAAATATCCTCGTCATCAATAAAACGGTCTTTCTTAAAAAGATCTCTCTCCGCAGCAACAATTGGTTTCACATCATCAAGATTTATGGCAGGTTTTTCCTTTAATTTATATTGATTTTCCTCCATGAAAATCTGATCTTTTGTGAAGAATTTTTCTTCTCTTCTTCCATTTTTAGGATCAATAAAATCAACACTGATAGTTTTTTGTATTACATTGATTTTTTTAACAAATCCGGATCTGTTTGTAACTGTGTCAAAAATCTCCTGTTCTTCAACAGGATAATCTTTTCTGAGATCTTCGTAAGTATCATTTTCATAGCTGAGGCAGCAGAAAAGTCTTCCGCAGATACCTGAAATTTTATGAGGATTTAAAGATAAATTCTGCTCTTTTGCCATTTTTATCGAGACGGATGCAAATGAATGAAGAAAAGTTCCACAGCAAAGCGTTTGACCGCAAGGCCCAAGTCCTCCCATCATTTTTGTAGTGTCTCTTACGCCAATCTGGCGCATCTCAATTCTCTTTCTAAGCTCGAAGGCGAGTCTTTTAATAAGTTCTCTAAAATCAACACGGCCATTTGCTGTAAAATAGATAATAGCTTTTGTGTCATCAAGCGTATATTTTACCTTTATAAGCTTCATACTTATTCCAAGCTCTTTGTTGACCTTATCCACTATTTTCTTTGATTCTTTAGCTTTTTCATTCAGTTCTGCATCTTTCTGAATATCAGACTCATTTGCTTTTCGGATTATTCCATTTTTTATAAAATTAATCTTATCCTGCCTTTTAAATATTGCTTCGCTTTTGTTTAAAACCTTAGCTAGCTCAATACCTCGTTCACTGTATGCAACCACAGTGTCTCCCGACTTAAGAGCAGTTTCCGGTTGCGCACCTTCAGGATAAAAGTACCAGTAGATTTTTCCAACATTTTGAAATTCAAGAGAAACAACTTCTTCAAATTTCGGGTAGGGGTCTTCATAGGAGAAAAAGTAGGCATCGCTTCCGCCAAGAGGGGAAATTGAACAACCAGCCTTCTTATTTTTAGAGTTATCCTCATCCTTAAAACCATCATCATTTCTTTCTAAATTTCTAAGCTCATTTATATCAAAATCGTGATAGCCGTCATAGTTTCCATGTCTTTTTTTTCTAAAATCTCTTTCATTCTGCATTATCTTTTTACCTTAATAAGTTGCTGATTATATTTCTGATATTAAAGAACACCATTGAATCTATACTGAAAAATTGCTTATTCTCAAGAAATTTAATCATTTTAGCTGATGATTCAGGATAAATTTCTCTTATAAAAAAAGCAGTCAAAGCAAGTCTTGTTTTAAAAAGTCTGTTTTTAGCAAGATTGGAGTCTTTTTCGTTTTCTGCAAATTCGTCCATATTTTTTACAAAAAGATTCTCTGCCAGCTTAACATTCAAAAGAGAAACTTCTTTCATTAACTCTGCTATTTGTTTGGATAATTCAATCTGTTCTTCTACAAAACCCTCTCCGTAAATCAAACTCATTTCAGAGATAAACGGGAAAAAATCAGAGATAGTTTTTGAAAGAGAAGAGCTGTTGTCAATTCTTTCTGAATGAAATATTGAAACAGTTCTTGAGATAATTGTAGGAAGAAGTGAGTTTTTCTTTTTTGTTGTAAGTATAAAAAAGTTGCCTGCTGGCGGTTCCTCAAGTTTTTTTAAAAGTGCATTTTGAGCCTGAGCTGTCATGGATCCGGCATCACTTATATAAATAACCCGGCCAAAAGATTCAAAAGGAGGGTAACACAAAACATTGTCCAGTTCGTTGATGTCCTCAACTTTTATAGAACCTTTAAGAGCTGTCTCTATTTTTATAAAATCGGGATATTTTTTCTCTCTAGCCAGACGATCAAACTGTGCTTGATTTTTTTTGGCCGGACGAATCATTTTCCATGCAAGCGAAATAATAAAATCTTCTTTT
>CAZISX010000008.1:8037-14059 GCA_964542005.1 uncultured Spirochaetales bacterium | reverse complement strand
GGAAGCAAATCGTTTTTTGCCTTATCGATTAAAATTTCTCTCAGATTAAGCGCAACCATAAAAAACACCCTTTAGTTTACATAATATATGTTATGCGAAGTTGTAAAAACATGTAAAAACCTATCCCTTTGATATTGTTAGCGATTTAACGGAAACACTCTTCTCTTTGTTCTGTCCCATTAAATCGTTTTCTGAACTTGTAATTATAAGAAGAGATTTATCAAGAGCAATTCTGCTTTCTTCTTTGTTGGTTGAAATCAAAAGCTGCGCATTTTTATCAAGATCAGATTTTCTTCCCATAATAAAAAATACTTCTGTAAATTCTTTCAAATGTTTTTCGTTCTCAAGATAAATCGCAAGATAACTATTTCTTTTGAATGCTTCTTTCGTTGCTATTACAAAATTGTCCCAGTAATTTTTTCTATCTTTTCCAGGACATAGAATAATAAGAGGAGCATTTTCATCATTAGTTAAAGCTTCAGGTTCATTTTTTAGAGATTCTTTTCCGGTAAGATATGGATTATTCATGAAATCACATTCTTTATTGCTGTACCCAGGAGCTGTAAAAATCTTAGATTTCAAATAATTTCCAATAGATAAGAGATCTGTCGGATCAACAATTTCGTTGTAAAAGATTTTAAGAAGAGGTCCAGCCCCTAGCCCTACAGCTTTGCCTGCTCCCGAAAACCGGCAAATTAATCCTGATTGCAACGAATGACACACATCAACAACAAGTGAAAACTTTTCGTTTCTCAGTGAATTTCTCATCTCTTTGATTGTGCTGAATATTTTTGGAGTTACAGAGGAGCTTTTTCTCTTGTAATTATAAGTAGAGCGGTTTTCAATATCAGCAACAGTTAGTGTGGCATTTTCGTGAAAAGAATCGGAAAATATAATTTCCTGAACATCTCGCTCAATGGATGAAATGTTTCGATGTCTTACAATTATGCAGGTTTTAAAAGACGCAGAAAAAATTTCCGGTATCATGCCTTTCTTCTTTTAACATCAACAATATCGGCAACCTTGTTTATGATGCCGTTAATAAATGCCGGAGATTCTTTGTTGCCAAATTTTTTAGCAATATCAATAGCTTCATTGATTGTAGCTTTAAAAGGAATTGAGTTGGTTTCATCTGTTAATTCAGCAATTGCAAAACGGAGAATATTTCTTTCAACAAGAGCAATTCTGTCTATTCTCCAATTTGTCGCTGCATTTTCAATCAGATTCTGGATAAAATCCATGTTTTTTATAACCTGATGAACAAGGTAGCTGACAAATTTTTTCTCATCATCATCATCAACTTGGTTTGATTTTGCTGAGTGAAGGTTGAAATATTCATAATATTGATCAATTGCTTCATCAACTGTTACTCTGTCATTAAATTCCAGACAGTACAAAATTTGGAGAGTTTTTTCTCTTGAGCGTCTTCTAAGTCCCATAATTTATATCTTTCTCTGAAGGTTTATCATTTCGATAGCGGCCATTGCTGCATCGAACCCCTTGTTGCCGGCTTTTGTTCCTGCGCGGTCTATTGCCTGTTCAAGATTCTCGGTTGTCACTATTCCAAAAGAACAGTAAACACCGGTCTGAAGCATAATTTGAGCAATTCCTTTTGAACATTCGTTTGCAACAAAATCAAAATGAGGTGTTTCTCCTCTGATTAAAACACCGAGACAGATAACTGCATCGTACTGTTTTTCATTTTCCGATTTTTTATTGCTGGTTTTTGATTTTTCTGAAAGATTCTCTCTCGATTCAATAATTTTTTTTGCTGCAAAAGGAATCTCAAAACATCCGGGAACACGATAAACATCTACCTTTTCTGCCTCATGTCTTTCCAAACAGTCAAGCGCTCCTTTTAAAAGTGCTTCACTAACAAAACTGTTGAACCGTCCAAGAATTATTGCAAATCTACAATTTTTTCCAGTAAGTTCTCCACTAAACTCTTTAATAAGCATCCTAGCTCCTATCTATTTTGTCTGCATCGAATATTTTATGTCCCATTTTTTCCTGTTTGGTTTTCAAGTATTTGATGTTTTTATCATTTACCCCAACAATATTAGGCACTTGTTCAACTATTTCAAGGCCGTATCCTTTAAGACTCACAAGTTTTTTTGGATTGTTTGTTATAAGACGGATTTTTTTGATGCCAAGTGCTCTCAAAATCTGAGCTCCAATACCGTAATCTCTTAAATCTGCCGGAAATCCAAGTGCAATGTTTGCTTCAACAGTATCCATCCCATTATCCTGAAGGTGGTATGCTTTTATTTTGTTTCCAAGCCCTATTCCCCTTCCCTCCTGTCTCAGATAAATTATTACACCTGAGCCATTTTTTTCAATCAAATCCATAGCATTTTCAAGCTGGTATCCACAATCACAACGAAGAGAGCCGAGCGCATCGCCAGTCAGACATTCTGAGTGAATTCTTATCAAAACAGGTTCTTCAACAGCAATATCTCCTTTGATAAGAGCAACATGCTCAAGGTTGTCAACAACATTTTTAAATATTTTGATTTTAAACTCACCGCCAAAACGGGTTGGGAGTATGCTTTCTGCAATGTTTTCAACAAGCGATTCTTTGATAAGACGGTAGGAAATAATGTCTGCGACAGAAACTATTGGAATATTCCATTTTTCGGAAAAAACCTTTAGCTCCGGCATTCTTGACATAGTTCCATCTTCATTCATAATCTCGCAGATAACTGCAGCAGATTTTAATCCGGCAATTTTTGCAAGATCAACAGAACCTTCAGTTTGTCCGGTTCTCACAAGCACGCCGCCGTCTCTTGCTCTGAGTGGAAAAATGTGTCCTGGACGGGCTAAATCATCTGCCGTTGCGTTATCTTTTACAGCAGTGAGGATTGTATGAGCCCTGTCTTTAGCGGAAATTCCGGTTGTAACTCCTTCGGTTGCCTCAATTGAAACTGTAAAGCCTGTGCCATACTTTGATTTGTTGTTTGTCACCATCAAAGGAAGTTCAAGCCTGTCTGCAATTTCAGAGGATAATGAAAGACAGATTAATCCTCTTCCATAAGTTGCCATAAAATTAACAGATTCTGCTGTTGCAAACTGGGCTGCAAAAACTAAGTCACCCTCATTTTCACGGTCTTCATCGTCAACCATAATAACCATTTTGCCGGCAGAAAGATTTTCTGCAGCTTTCTCAACATTCTCAATAATCCTAGTAATGTCAGGATTTGAACTGGACTGAATAATCATGATAAGTTTCTTCCATGTCAGTTAATGACAAAAGTGATTGTAGTAAAATGAAATGCTTTCTCAAGTTTTTTGTTTCACTTAATGAACTTTCCAATTCTTTCCCCATGAAAACCCTCAAGAAAGCTGACCGAAAACCATATTAAAGATGTTCTTCCTTTCAGATTTTGAAGAGGAACAAATCCCCAGTAGCGGGAATCGCTGCTGTTGTCGCGGTTGTCCCCCATCACAAAAAGTGAATCTTCAGGAACCTTAAACTCCTGATTACAAAGCATACAGCCGGGATAATCATCAGGCTCAGGCCCTTTTGTATATAAAACCGGATACTTAACACCATCAGAGTTTGTTTCTGTAAACCATTCTGTTAGATGCTTTTCACCACTATTTTGAGTGTAGGAGAAATCTTTTGTTTTTTCTCTTCTAAGCTCAATCGTGTTTACAAAAACCTTTCTTCCCTCAAGTTTTACAGTGTCACCAGGAAGTCCGACAACTCTTTTTACAAAATCAAGCTCTGGATCTACAGGGTAAATAAAAACGACAACTTCGCCTCTGTCAGGTTTTTTTCCTTCAGTTAAACGAATTTTTGTGAAAGGAACCCTGAGTCCGTAGATATATTTGTTTACAAAAAGCATATCTCCAATATAAATAGCTGGAATCATTGAGCCTGTCGGAACTCTGAAAGATTCAAAAATAAAAAACCTAATACAAAGAGCAATTACAACAACAACCCAGATTGAATCAAGAAATTCGATAAACCCGTTTCTTTTATACTTTGCAAGAGTTTTGGTGAATTTTTCAGAAATATCTTTCGCTCTCTGATTTAAATCATTGTGCGACATTTTTTTTCTGTTTTCAACATCGTTATCAATCTCTTTTATAACAAACGAGGCAAGCTCTTTTTCATCTTCAGTAAGCTGTTTTTTTCTGTTTTTTAAAATCCACTCAATCTGTTTTTTTCGCTCCTTTATCTTGACTATATTTCTCGGATAGAAAAAGAAGAAAACTCTATAACCCAAAAATATATCAATCAAAAAATCGAGTAAAAAAACAAGTGTAATTGAAAGAACCGAAATTATAAGCCACATTTTTATACCTATATTTTATTTATCATCCGAAGTTTCTAAAACAGCAAGGAACGCTTCCTGCGGAATCTCAATATTTCCGAGCTGTTTCATTCTTTTTTTACCCTCTTTCTGTTTTTCAAGAAGTTTGCGCTTTCTTGAAACATCACCGCCGTAACATTTTGCAAGAACATTCTTTCTATAAGCTTTAACACTTTCGCGGCTTATAATTCGGCTTCCAATAGCTGCCTGAATCGCAACCTCATACATCTGGCGAGGAATAACTTCTCTCATTTTTGTTACAAGATTTTTTCCAACATAGTAAGAACGGTCTTTGTGGACAATCAAAGAAAGAGCATCAACTGGCTCGCCATTTATAAGAATATCGAGCTTGACCAAATCTGATGTTTCATAGTCTTTAAATTCATAATCCATAGAAGCAAAACCGCGGGTCAGCGACTTTAATTTGTCGTAAAAATCGTAAACCATTTCGGATAACGGAAGAATATACTCAATCATAACCCTGTCAGTTGTAAGATAGCTCATATTTGTCTGACGGCCTCGCCTGTCCTGACAAAGCTTCACAAGTGCTCCGATAAATTCTGTTGGAGTATGGAGATTTATCTTAACAAAAGGCTCCTCAATTCTGTCAATCTGCTGTGTAGGCGGCAGTTTATCTGGATTTTCAATATCAATAACCTCACCTTTTGTAGTGTAAACCTTGTATGCAACAGAAGGCGCAGTTGTGATTAAATCAAGGTTAAATTCTCTTTCAAGCCGTTCTCTTACAATTTCCATGTGAAGCATTCCCAGGAATCCGCATCTAAACCCAAAACCCAAAGCTGTAGAAGTTTCAGGCTCATAGGAAAAAGATGAATCATTCAAAGAGAGTTTTTCCATAGCTGTTTTAAGCTCTTCATATCTTGATGTTTCAATAGGAAAAATTCCGCAAAAAACCATCTGCTTCATAGGCTTAAAACCAACAAGCGGTTCAGAAGTTTTATTTTTTGCGAGAGTAATTGTATCCCCGATTCTAACCTCTTTTATATTTTTGATTCCAGCCGCAATAATTCCAACCTCGCCCGACTCAATTGATGACGCTTTTATAAGAAACGGAGCATATTTAGCAATATCAATAACTTCATACTCTTTCTGCGAGTGAACAAGAAAAACCCTATCCCCAGTTTTGATAACGCCGTCAAACATTCTCACCATAATTCTTACACCAAGATAAGGATCAAACCAGCTGTCAAAAAGAAGGCCTCTTGTTGTACCGGGAAGTAATTCTTTCGGATGCGGAATTCTTTCAACAATCATTTCAAGAAGTTCAGGAACACCAAGCCCTGTTTTAGCAGAAACAAGAGCAGCATTGCTTGCATCAATTCCTATAATATCTTCAATCTCTTTTCTAACCTTCTCAATATCAGCGTTAGGAAGGTCAATCTTGTTAATAACCGGAATAATTTCAAGATTATGTTCAATCGCCATATAAACATTGGCAAGAGTCTGCGCCTCAACGCCCTGAGTAGCATCAACAACTAAAAGAGCACCCTCACAGGCACTAAGCGAGCGGCTCACCTCATAGGAAAAATCAACATGTCCGGGAGTATCAATAAGATTGAATTCGTAAATCTCCCCTTTATAATTATAGTTAAGAGTAACAGCTCTCGCTTTTATCGTGATTCCTCTCTCTTTTTCAAGCTCCATATCATCCAGAAACTGGTCCGTCCTTTCTCTTGCAGAAA
>CAZISX010000008.1:4019-8027 GCA_964542005.1 uncultured Spirochaetales bacterium | reverse complement strand
CCCCGTCATCCGCAGCTTGTGCTTATTCTCATGCCTTTTTTATATGCTGGAAAAGTATTTTTTCAGGAGGTAACGGTGAAAAAGATAGCTGGATTAATTGCTTGCATTATTCTTGCAGCAGGCTGTGCAAAAGAAGCAAAACTTGAAAAATTTGCATTTAAAGGGATGGGCTCATTTCTTGATGTAACCTATATCGGAAACAAAGAACCAAACATGGAACAGGAAATCAAAAACATGGTCAAAATGGTTGAAGACGATGTAAGCTACTACAACAAATCAAGTTATGTCTCAAAAATCAATAATGAAGCACATTTAAACCCTATAAAAGTTCCCCACTATGTATGCGAATTATTTGAAAAATCGATCTAATTCACTAGAGAATCAGATGGAAAATTTGACCTGACTTATAAAAGTGAAGGCTGGCTCTGGGACACACACAGAAACGAAGTTCCATCCGGCGAAGAGGTCAGAAAGTATCTCCCTTTTGTCGGAATAGAAAATCTTGTTGTTGACTGTGCCGCAGATACAATTTCATTTAAAAAAGAGGGTGTAAAAGTTGATTTAGGCGGTATAGCTGCTGGCTATTCTGCAGACCGAGCAGGCGAAATTCTTAAAAAATACGGCTACAAAAATTTCATAATCAATTTTAGCGGCGACATGCTTATCTGCGGAAGCAAAAACGGAAAAGAGTGGAATATAGGAATAAAAGACCCATACAACAAAGAAAACCTCTTAAAAGCAATTCCTGTGCCGCCAGAAACCTGCAAAGGAATAGCAACATCAGGCGATTATGAACGGTTTATAGAGAAAAACGGCAAAAAATACAGCCACATAATAAACCCGAAAACAGGACTTCCGGTAGAAAATGCCCACTCTGTGACAGTCGAAGCACCAAATGCAATAACTGCAGATGCGCTCTCGACCGGAATCTCTGTCGGTTGGGAAGATAACGAATTCATAAAAAGAATTGCAGCAAAACAAAAAATAAAAGTCTACATGCTGACAGGAAAAGAGCTTAGCTGGAAAGAATTTTAGGCCTCGTTTTTCCGGCCAAGATTTATCATCATATTTGCGCTTAGAACTACTCCAATAAATAGAATAGAGGAACTTACACCATAAAGAGGAAGGAAAAAAACAGCTATAACCAATCCGCCAAATGCTGGAGCTATTGTATTTGTAAACCATGACAGAGGCTCTTTTTCCGCGACAAGCTTGCTTATGATAAGCCCTTGAAATAATGATGAAATCAAGTTAAAAACAAAATAGAGTTCAGCCATAAAAGCGGTTGCGGCTGTAAAATATATAAATAAAACAAGTATCATGTAGAGAGCAAACAGGATAAAAATCTGGGATTTAATTTTTTGAGCAATATGAAATCCGACAAAGAGTCCGAGTGCGGAAGTGAGAAAAAATAGCGGCATCAAAATATAAACATTTCCTGAATATGTCTGGAGAATATTTATAAGCATTATCATCATTGAAAAAGATGCTAGATTTACTGAGAAAATCCCAAAACTATCGGTAAAATTCCTCTTCGCGGCTTTTGAATACAAAAACAGCGCAGCAAGCATAAAAGCAAATAGAAGAGAAAAGAGAACAGGTGTCAATTTCTTTAGTGATTCTATTGTATTATCAAAATCAAGTCCTTGTTTTTTTGCCCAAAACTGAATGCCTGAAAGATAGACCTGCATATCAAGATTTGTGTTTGGCAGAGAGCTTTTTTTTGTGAGAAGTCTTGCTATTCTTGACATCCTAAGCTCGTTGCACCGCTCTTCAATAAGGGATTGATTAAACCATTTTCCGCGCAAATTTGATTGGCGCATCCGCTCAATCATAACTTTCAAATCGTTTGTTTTGTAGCTCCCGCCAGCTACAAAAATATTGCGGCTCGCAGGAATAAACTTAACCTCGGTAAAAACTTTTTCAAGTGTCTGGAAAATTGTGCCTGAAAGCTGTGTCAGCGGTGAAACAATAAGATTCCCTTCGGAAGTTGTTGAAATCGCTGCAATTCCTTCATTATTAAGTCTTGATTTTATAAGCTGAAAAAATTCATAGGTGTAGAATCTTCCGGTTGAAACTGAAAAAGGATCAGGAATATCTGTAAAAATAATGTCATACTTTTTCTTCGTGTTTTTCAAAAAGCTGAGTGGTTCATCATCGAGAAGATTGATAAATCTATCTTTTTTTGATTTTATAATTTTACTCATTATTACAGGCTCAATCTCAAGATAGTCAATCGTCACGCCTGGCAGTTTTTTTAATATTACTTCAGGATATTTTTTTAACAATCCGCCAATTATCAGAATGTTTTCAGGGTTTTGATGCTGCATAAGGAAAAATCCCGCCAGCTCCTCCGCCTCTTTTTCATCCTCAGAATCTGCAATTATTGTGCTGTTGTATTGGTATGTTTTTCTTGTCCCAAGCTTGGTTATATCTACCCTTCCCTGCGTTGAATCTATTGAGTTTATTAGTTTTTCAGGCTCATATTTGGAGGAGTAATTAAGCGAAAAAATTAGCGGAGAAAATATAAGAAGAAGAGATGTCAAAAAAACCATAAAAAGGTGAAAAAACTTCCTTGATTTTACAAAAATAAGGATAGAGCCAAGACAGATTGAGGCTGAAATTATTGTGAAATTTCCATAAAAAAAGACAAGAGCAAAAAATAAAATAGTGCCAGCGAATACACCTGTTAGAGTTGTTGCTGCCCGGACTTTTAATGAACTTTCGTTATTTTTCAAAAGATTAAAAATGAAACCGGATAAAAAAGACAGAGGTAAAGAAGAGAGAAATGAAATAGCAATCGCTGATGGAGCAGAAATTATATTACTACCTGAAATTGCAAAAATTTCAGCAAGATGCCTGATTAAAAGAAACTGAAGAGGAGCAATGAAAAACAAAACAAAAATAGATATTATCGCTCGTTTTTCGTCTAAAAAACGGGAAAAATAATCTCCAATTCCGGCAGAAATAAGCCAAAAAGCAATAAATGCCGGGAAAACAATCTCGTTTCCGTTCACTTCTGTCAAAAGCTCACGCAAAAGCGTTATCTGAATAACAAATGAGATTGCTGCAAAAATAAGAGTTGTATAGTTTTTGCCAATAAAATTTTTCATTTTTTTCTACATATAAAATAGTAAGGATTGTAAGTTAGGGAAAGCTGGCCGTCAATCTCAAAATATTTTGCATACTCTTTTGAAAAAGTGTTTAATTTTTCACGACCCCAGACCTCTCTTGAAATAGCGTTTACTCCAGTAAATTTAATATGTTTCAACACATCTCTGACTGTTTTAAAATAGAGAATTTCAAAAGATTCCTCTGCGCCCAGAATCTCAAAAGAGAGTGAAAGATTTTCATAAATCTCAGCAAAAGAGAGGTATTTAAGAGATTTTCCTGTAACTGCTTTGATTTCCTTGAAGTTTTCGACACCAAAGGTTGAAAATGCCAGAATCCCGTTATCGGCAATTTTTGAACCCACAGAGTTTAAAAATTTAACAGGCTCCTCAAACCACTGAATCGAAGCGTTTGAAACAATCATATCGCAGTTGTCTGGAAAAATCAGAATATTTTCACCATTTCCATGAATAAAAAACCTGCCGTCAGGCAGTTTCTCATGTTCAAAATAATTAACAATATCATTAAGATAGAGCTCTTGTACAGAAAAGTTTTCCATAAGCATCTTTGTAAAAAGAGCTGTTCCAACACCAATTTCAAGCACTCTTTGAAAACTATTTTGACCATAGTTTTTGAGAAAAGAAATCAGCTTTTCAGCCATTTTTCTCTGAACAACAGCATTGTCCAGATATGTCTTGGCACTTTTCTCAAACCTGATTTTTATTAGAGATTCGTTTATCACACTGCATCCACTGCTTCAAAAATACAGCTTCATTATTGAATTTTCAGAACTGAATGCAAACTTTTTGTGAAATTAATTGAAGAATCAAACTAATTAGGTATAAATTTCTGAAGATTTTCCAGTCTTTTCTCAAGTGAAGGATGAGTTGAAAAGAG
>CAZISX010000008.1:0-4009 GCA_964542005.1 uncultured Spirochaetales bacterium | reverse complement strand
CTTTTCATGTTCCTGCTGGGAAAATAAACATGTGGGCTGTTGCTGGTGTTACCTCTTCCGCACCTGCATATCGCGGGCTTGAATTGTGAAGTTTCATAAGTGCGTTGCCAAGCGGTCTGCCACTTCCCATTATTTTTGCGCTAAAATCATCGGCCATAAATTCGCGAGATCTTGAAACAGCAAGCTGGATAAGTGTTGCGGCAAGTGAGCCTATAATTGTGATTACAATAAGGCCGAAAATTCCGCCAGGATTGTCATCATCATCGCTATTTCCGCCGAATATAGCACCAAATCTAGCCATTGTTGAGAGCCACATAATTGCTGAAGCCATTGCTGCAACAATTGTGGAAACCAGTATGTCTCTATTCTTAATGTGCCCAAGTTCGTGTGCAATTACAGCCGCAATTTCTGTCTCGTCAAGCGACTGGAGAAGTCCTTCTGTCACTGCGACAACTGCGTGCTCCGGGTTTCTTCCTGTTGCAAAAGCATTTGGGGTTCCCATCGGAAGTATGTATAAATCCGAGAGAAATAATGAAAAAAAGTGTTGCACCGCCTTTTCCGCCAATTAAAGAACCAAGAAAAATCATCAGTGCAGACATCAGTGTTATTAAAACTGCACTTTTGAACACATTGTACATCTGGAAACCTCCTAAAAAAGTTTAAGCGATTGTTTATATAGCAACATTTTTGCTGTTTTCAATAGAATAATTAATTTTTTCGTTCGCTGAGCCAGTGTTTAATTTTAGAGACAATCATGTCAATTGCAATATCGTAATTTCCACCTTCCGGAATAACAATATCTGCAAACTGTTTGCTTGGTTCAACATACAAATTGTGCATTGGACGAACTGTGTCATAATATTGTTTTCTGACACTTTCAAATGTTCGCCCCCTAACCTCCATATCCCGTCTGATTCTACGGAGAATTCTAATGTCAGCATCTGTGTCTATAAATATTTTGATTGAGAGCAACTCTCTTATTTCTTTACTGAAAAACGCCAAAATTCCTTCAAAGATTATAATGTCGGCTGGCTCAATTTTTTCGATTTCATCGCTTCTTGTGTGATTTACAAAATCATAAACAGGTTTATCTATGGTTTTTCCTTGAATGAGTGAGCTTAATTGTTCTTTGATTAGATGAAAATCAATCGAATCTGGATGATCATAATTGATATCTCCTCTGTCATCAAAAGGAATGTGTGAAAAACTTTTGTAGTAAGAATCCATCTCAATTATTGCGACCCGTTCATTTTTTGAAAAAGCAGATTTTATACTTCTGGCAACTGTTGTTTTTCCTGAACCTGTACCACCTGCAAGACCTATAACTAAAGGCATAACTCCTCCATTTTACTAAATTTTATTCTTTATCAGCACAGCATCTGAATCCTGTGCTGTAATCAAAATATCCTGTGTGATGAGCTGTTGTCACATACTCACAACCCTCTCCATTTACAACTGTATCTGTATAAAAACCACCTCGGAATGTTCCTTTTTTGTCATCAGTCCATTCGTGGAGATTTCCCATCATATCATAAGCTCCGTTTTTACTGACGCATTCGCTATTTTCTCCAGTAAAATCAAGGGAATCTTCAAGCTGATTTATCCCAGCATCATCAAGAGAAAGCCATATCCAGCTTGCAGAAGTTCCAAAATATTCGATTGCCGGATGTTTCTCCCTGTGATCGTTGCAAACACCTTCTCTCCTGAAATTTCCGTAAGGATAGATTAATTCATCCTCACTTTGACAGCTTAAAAGCCATTCTTCATCCGAGCACAATCTTTTACCCGCATTTTCGCAAGCTTTTTTTGCCTGAATCTGGTTTATGTAACCTTGAGGAATTATGTGAGGAGCACTTTTTGCCCGAACAAATCTATCTCCAGGATTGTAGTAAGGAGACCACAAATATTCAGAATTATCAATAACTTCTACAAGAAACGCCTCCCACCTGTCAACACAGACAGAGCTTTCTAGTGTTACCGGAGTCATTCCTCTTGGGCATCCGCTAATACCTTCAGGCTCTATGATATTGATTTCGCTTAAGATACCATCAAGTTCAAACGCTGGATTTTTAACAATATTATCAATGTCTTGCATTAATTCTAAATCATCGTTGCCAAAAAGGGAAAAAGAGAAAAAAAGAAAAAAAATAATTACAGACATTCTGCCCCCCAAAATAATTTCTGGGACATTCTAATATAATAAAACAATGTTTTCAAGAAATAGCTTGCTCTAACATAATCCTTTTTGTAAAATTGGGCGAATTAAAGGAGGATTGTATGGAAAATAAGATTCTTGTTATAGATGATGAGCAGTCACTTTTAGAAACTGTTCAGATGATTTTAACCAGAGAAGGCTTTGTTGTCAGAACTGCGGCAAACGGTGTAGAAGCTATGAAAATAATTGAATCTGAGCTTGATTCAATTTCTGTTATTATGATTACAGCATTTGGAAAAATCGAACTTGCTGTAAAAGCAATGCAGATGGGGGCTTTTAACTTTCTAAACAAACCCCTTAATTTTAAGGTTTTAATTGAACAGATAAAAAAAGCTCAGGAAGCTGCCCGCCTTAACCGTGAAAATAAAAGACTGAAAAGTGAGATAGATTCTATAAACAAGGATAAATACAGGATAATTTATGCATCTGATGCTATGAAATTAGTGCTTGAGGATGCTGAAAGAATTGCAAAAACAGATGAAACCGCCCTCATAACAGGCGAAAGTGGAACTGGAAAAGAACTTGTTGCAAGACATATTTTGAGAGAAAGTGGAAGAGC
Organism: uncultured Spirochaetales bacterium; assembly: GCA_964542005.1. Lineage (GTDB taxonomy): Bacteria > UBP6 > UBA1177 > UBA1177 > CALOFP01 > CAZISX01. Next base: position 1,235 of record CAZISX010000008.1, on the reverse strand, counting down.
TGGCAAAAATTTTGTTGCATTCAATGCTGCTGCAGTTCATGAAACTTTAATCGAATCAGAGATTTTTGGCCATAAAAAAGGGGCATTTACAGGCGCGGATGCATCAAGTCCAGGTTATATCGGTTCTGCTGAAGGCGGCACTCTTTTTATTGATGAAATTGGAGAAATGCCCTTAAGCCTTCAATCAAAACTCCTTAGATTTCTTCAGGAAAAAGAATATATGCCAGTTGGAAGCTCTGTAACACTTAAAGCTGATGTACGAATTATTGCAGCAACCAACAAAGATCTTGCAAAAGAGATAAAAGAGGGTCGTTTCCGCGAAGATCTTTACTATAGACTAAAGCGTTTTACAATTCACATTCCTCCGCTTAGAGACAGGAAGGAAGATATTCCACAACTTATTGATTTTTATCTTGAAAAATATAGTTCACAGTATAAAAAACCGCTAATAAAACCTGATATGAAACTTCATAATGAGCTGTTAAACAGAGAATGGCGCGGCAATGTCAGAGATCTTGAAAATTTTATTGCCGGATTTGTTTTAAGCTCTGGTAGAATCTCTGCCGAATATCAAAAAACAGAGGATAGAGAATCTTCAAGCGATTTTATCCTTACCTTCAAAATTGGCGAAATTACTATGGACGAAATAGAGCGAGAAGTAATTGCATCAGCTATAAAATACGCAAACGGAAGCAAGTCTAATGCGGCGAAAATACTTGGGATTTCGCAAAGAACAATCTACAGAAGAATGTCTGAGGACGAGGATTTGTAGGTAAGCTGTTCGTAAATTTCTCTAAATTTCGGAAAAGAGACAAGAACAGCATTGTTCGGCAGAAATTTTTCTCCAAAGATTGCAGCAACAATTGCTGAAAGCATTTCAATTCTGTGGTCGTCCGAGTGATCGAATTGCGCTGGATTTCGTTTTATTTTTGGATAAACAACAAATCCTTCACTGCATAGTTCCGCATCAAAAACAGCACTTAAAACATTGTAAGTAGCTGAAATTCTGTCTGATTCTTTGTTTTTTAGCCAAAAACCGTCAGCAAGTTCAAATATATAACCCGAGCAAGCAGAAAGGAGCGCAAGAAACGGAATTTCATCAACAACATAAGGAATCGTTTCCTTATCAATCATAATTTTCCCTGGGTTTTGTTTCCTAAAACCATTTAGAGAAATATTGGCAACACCATCTTTTTTATTTGTAATTTCAAGCAAATAACCTATTTTTGCCATAA
>CAZISX010000007.1:64455-67550 GCA_964542005.1 uncultured Spirochaetales bacterium | reverse complement strand
AAATATCAAGTTTTATTAAGGCGTTATGTCGCTTTTGTTGTGCAGTGGTCTTATTTTATGATCAAATTCCGTTAGCTGGGCATCGGAATCAAAAAAACCCTTTATTTCTGGTAAAATAGTCTTTTCTGGTTCTGTCGGCTTAGTGTTATTTGATTCCCATTTCAAAATTTCTTTTTCATATTTCTGACCTATTGCTTTAAGTTTTTTATCTAGTAGAAACAAGATAAATGCATCAATTACTGAGGCTAATATCAAAAGATCGCGATATTCTGGATTGATTTTTTTTAAAAAAAACACCAAAATAAAAACCATAAAAAAAAGTGTTATCAATAAAAAATTAAAAGATTTTGAAACAGGCTCTATGTCTGATAGTTTCAACTTTTCAATATTATTTATATTCTCATTTTTAGCTGTGTTATACAAACTACAACTCTCTTTAAAAGCCAGTTCTTTAGCACTTTTTTCAACCAAATAATTTTCATATCTTTTTTGATATATCTCGGGGTATTTTATCAATTTTAATTTTTCAAAGCATTTATCACAAACGAAATTATTGTTAGAAAGTCTTAGAGATTTAGACGAGTTACATGTCTGAAGGCAAAGTGTACAAATAATATTCTGAGGCCTGGTTCTCCCTTTTTCAATATCAAAAACTTCGTTTTTCTCTATAAATTTTGCGATATCAATTTTTTTTATAAAATCAAGATACGAAAAATTGTAATTTTTATGTTCATTCATCATTTCCCGCTCTCTTTCATCTGTCCTTCAATAAACTGCCTATTTCCTTGATATTTTTGCAATATTTTGTTGTCAGCCAATTGTGGAGACGCTGTCTCCCCAAAGTAAGGATACTTTTTAAAAAACAGTCTATAACGGTTCAGTTCTCTTTTTTCTGTTCTTGATATTTCTTTAAGGTTTTTTGCCAATTCTTCAATAAGCCTTTCACCATAAACAGCTCTATCCTCTCCATTAAGCTCATATTCCTGAATATAGTAGCCTATAAACCAGTTGCGGAGAGTCAGACTTATATTTACTGCTTTACTTACCTGAAGAAAGAAGCTTTTATCAATATCTTTTATTGCATTTATAAGCTCTGAAAAGTTTAGTTTGTGAGTTTCCGCCATTTCTCAACACTCCAAACCATAACAGTTTAACAATTATTAGATTTATATCACAAAATCATTGCTTATTTCAATTAAAATGAGCCGGAATTTTCTTTAAACATCAAAAATCATTTTCTCCAGCAAAACAAAAGAGCCGCTAAGTTTTTAAACTTATAGCAGAATTCATTTTTTTGACTTGTAAAAACAATGGTCTTCATCAAGAAAAACCACATAAAAAGTATTTTTACACAAATTAAAACTACTACAGTCATTTCCGCTTATAACAAAACCAATTAGCCGATCATCTCCCTCAAGTCGAAATCTTGCCCAATCCACATTGAGAGGGATATGTTTTGGATGCTTGAAATCAGATTTTTGCGGAAAATTACCATAGACGACCAGAACTTTACTATCTTTTGTGCCGATTCGTTTACTTTTCCAGTATTCCAGACTTTCCTTTGAATAATTTTTTAATTTGTTAAGTAGTTCTGAAAGTTGTTTTTGATTCCAGTCCTTAAAATCTTCACCCTGAGATGAATCAAAAAAAGCAAAATTGAAGTTTATTTTATTTTGAAAATTACCGATACTATTTTCTATAAGGTTTTCAGGTAATTCTTTGAGAAACCGCTCCTTTCTTGAATTAATCTTCTTATTCATATCCTTGGAACACCTCCGATCTTGCCTGATTTATAAAGAGGTGTTATTAGTCTGTCATTTCTAATAAGATTTCCGGGCAGTTCATCAAGACGATAGCAATAACTTTCATTTTCTTCTTTGTTAAATAAATATGTTCTATACTTACCCATTTTATCAATAATATCTGAATTATGAGTACTAAATACCAGCTGGGCATTTTGTTTATTTGATTCACTGTTTTCAAACAAATCAATAAGATGAGGTAGAATTTCAGGGTGCAGATTAATATCAAATTCATCAAGAATTAGAATGCCACCATTGTCAAGTGTTTGCTTGTAAAGCCTGAGTAAAGAAAACAATGCTTTTGTTCCGCTAGATTGACCGCCATAAGTCAAGGAGCATTCCTTTGAGTCAATATCATACTTAAACAGCGGATAAAACTCTTTTTTCATATCCCTCTCATAACTCTCAATCGAAATATCTTTAATGCCAGTATCAAATTTTTTTAATTTTTCTACAGTAAAATCAAGATAATCGGGGTTCTTACTGTAAAATTCAGAGAGATCTCTTTCTCCTGCTTCCAGAACTTTTTTATTCAATCCCCGATGAGTAACATTTGTTAGAATATTTTCAAAAAATTTATAAAAATGAAGAACCTCATTAATCTCAGATTGTCTTGCAATGCAAATAAAAGAGGCATTTTTACGAAGCCTTAGCGGAAAGGAGACATTAAAAATAGTATTTTTCTTGATTTCATCATAATTTCTCTCAAAAACAAGAGTGATCCTCTGCTTTTTTTGGTAGATTTTTTCCGAAACAACTCTCTCTCTGTTTAAAACAAGCTCATATCTGTATTCAATATCTCCATAATTAAATTTCACAAAGAATTCTGTGTTTTCATTATTGTTAAAAAATGATTCCAGCGGAATAGAGTCTTCTGGACTTAGAGAAATAAAAGAATATGCACAAAAATAAGAAAGAAAAGAAAGAATCTTAAGTCCATTAGTTTTTCCAGAGCTATTTGCTCCCTTTAAACAAATAGCAAGAGCAACATTTTTTTCTTTTGAAGTGGTTTTTTCGCTACAAGTAACATTATTTTCAAAAGAAATTTCAGCCCATTCTTTAAAACAAAAAAAATTCTTAGCACCATAAGACAGTATCATAACAAGCTCCATCCTCTCGGCTTAACAGCAAAAAATCGACAATATTGTCAACAAAACAGCTTTAGCATAGCATGTCATGTTGCTTTTGGCAAATTATTTTAGAAAAGCTTTTATTGTTTTTCTCGATCATCATAAAACCCAGAAAATACATAATTTGATTTTTATCGCAAATTAAATATCAAAAATCCTTTTC
>CAZISX010000007.1:59789-64443 GCA_964542005.1 uncultured Spirochaetales bacterium | reverse complement strand
ATAAATCCGCATGATTCAAAAAAAGGAAGATTGCCGGTTTCTTTGATTGTCCGGCATGAAATTTTGGATTTTTTCTTCTCTTTTGCAATATTTTCAACTGCTTCAATCAGTGCTTTTGCAACACCACGATTTCTGAAATCTTCATGCACCCCAAGGCCAATTAAATTGATTGAATCAATTGTCTCATAAATCCGGAGAGTTCCAACAATTTTTCCGTCCATAATCGCGACAAGTCTTTGTTGTGATGGTAGCGTTTCAGCCGATTTTCTGATTAGAGATTCTTTTGGCCGATAAGTTTTTCTCAGTGTTTTTGTTGCTGATTCTGTAACTTCCAAAATTTTTTCAGAATCTTTACCAGTCGCATCTTTGATGGAAATGTCAAATCTTTTATGCAGCTTAGCAATTTTTTCCTCTTTAATTTTCTCAACTTCGCCGGAATCCTCAAAAATAGTTTTCAGCTGCTGACACATAATCTCAACATCTGCAATTTCTGATAAAACACTCTCTCTCGAAGCCTTTCCTCTTCTGAAATGTTGAATTGCTGTAATAAGTTCTGAGAGCTCTTCGATTGCAATATCAATCTGAGCGTTTTTGCCCCAAAGAGAAATAGCTTTTTTTAGTGTTTCACTTTTTTTCATTGGACAGCTCCTTCTGGATAATATGGCGAATAAATATAAACACATAATACCTGTCTGACAAGAAAAAAATCAATTTGTTTTGAGCAATGTTGAGAATATATTTTCTTAAATTTTTCTTTTCAAAGGGTTGTCTGCATCGCTAAACACTTAATGTTCAGTTTTAGTTTAGCATTATAGTGCTGGCAAACAGGATTGATATGATTTTTTTCTTGCAGAAATATTACTTGCTTTTCCCGTCAGTGTTCATAGAATTTTAGCTTGACTATTTACTAAGGTTTCCCATGAAAAAAGACGAAATCATTATTAGCACATTTGAAAACAGCTCAGAATCAATAATAATAACGAACAGTTTCAAAACGATTGTCCTTGCCAACAAAACATTTTATTCAACTACAGACTTTGAAGAATCTGATGTTTTAGATAATGACATTTCTTTTATTCAACATAAAAAGCCAAAATGCCCTGTTATTTCTGATTTAATGGATATGGCTTTTTCAAAGGGCAGGTGGCGGGGAGAAATTTGGCTGAAATCAAAAAACGGCCACTCAAAACCCAAGCTTCTTTCAATAAATCTCTCCTTCAAAGAGGATGGAGACTACTTTTTTACACTGCTTTTTTCCAATTTGTCATCCATAAAAAAGCAAGACAACTATGCGATGCAGACAACATTTTTTGATACTCTGACTGGGCTGCCAAATAGAATTTTATTTAGAGACAGGCTTGAACAGGCTATTGCAAGTGCCAGAAGAAATTCAAGACTTTTAGGAGTCTGTATTCTTGACCTTGACAGCTTTAAAAAAGTAAATGAATCCCTCGGTCATTCTGCCGGAGATTCGCTTCTGATTGAAGTTTCTAAACATCTCAAAGAAACGCTTCGAGTAACAGACACAATTGCTCACGCTGGCGGTGATGAATTTTATCTGATTTTGACCGATATTGCTGACACAAACGCGATTTCTGCTGTTGCCAAAAAAATTGTAGAATCGTTTAACCAGCCGTTTGTTATTGATGGTTATGAGGTTGTCGTAACAATGAGCATCGGCATAAGCACTTTCCCGAATGATTCAGATTCCGAGGAACAGCTCATAAAAAATGCAGATGCAGCGCTTCATCATGTTAAGGAATCAGGGAAGAACAATTTCCAGTTTTTTTCAAAAGAAATGAATAGTTACGCTATTGAAAAACTTGAAATGGAGACAAAACTCCGCAAAGCTGTTGAGCACGAAGAGCTTTTCCTCCTTTATCAGCCTCAGATAAATATAGATGAGGGCAAAATTATTGGAACAGAAGCTCTAATTCGCTGGAACAATCCAGAAAAAGGGATAATTCCTCCGTTAAAATTCATCCCGCTGGCTGAAGAAACAGGTCTGATTGTTCCGATTGGAAGATGGGTTATTTTTGAAGCGTGCAGACAAAATAAAATCTGGCAGGAAAAAGGACTTCCTCCAATAAAAGTAAGTGTAAATATTAGTCCAATCCAGTTTGAGCAGGAAAATCTTTTTGAAGACATAAAAGAGGCACTTGCTGTAACAGGGCTCAGCCCCGAATATCTTGAAGTTGAGCTTACAGAAAGCACTCTTATGAAAAATGCTGAAAATACAATCCAGATAATTAATGAGCTCAAAAAGATGGGAGTATCTGTTTCTATTGATGATTTTGGAACAGGCTACTCTTCCTTGAGTTATCTCAAAAAGTTTAATGTCAGCTCGCTTAAGATTGATAGAAGCTTTGTAAAAGATATAACAACAAGCACAGATGATGCCGCAATTGTCAGGGCAATTATAAATATGAGTCATTCGCTCAATCTTGAAGTTATTGCGGAAGGTGTTGAAACTGCTGATCAAAACCTGTTTTTAAAAAATGCTGAATGCACAATTATTCAGGGTTATTTTTTTAGCAAACCTGTTTCTGCAGCTGAGATTGAAACAATGCTTTTGAAAGGTTTTATCTAATTGATTTCTTTTTTTCTGGAGGGCTGAATATGAGTGCAACTTTGGCTATGACACTGAAATCACTTAAAAAAATCGCTGAAATTGAGAGAAAAGTTGGCGTTGTTTATTTGAAATGTGCTGAACTTTGGCCGGAATATACTGAAATCTATAAACAAATTGCTATGGAAGAATTTGGGCACGAAGCGATTGCTCTTGAAGCCGTACAAATTTTAACTAAAAAACCTGAAACGCTTCATAGCTCAGATATTCTTGATGAACTGAGTCTCGAAAAAATGATTAAAGACCTTGATATTCTTCTTGAAAAACTTTCATTACATGTTATTTCACAAAAAAACATGGTGACAGCAATGTATTTTCTTGAAAATTCCATTGTTGAAGATAAATATCTTTCCGGTCTTTATATAAATGATGCGGAACTCGAAAAAAAGCTTATCAGACTTCATCAGGAAACTGGCAACCACAAGTCGTTTCTTGGCGAAATTCTTACAAAATTATAGACCGGAGAATTTATGAATGTCACTATTTTAGGAGCGGGACTCGCTGGCACTGAAGCAGCATTTCAGCTTGCAGCAAAAGGAATTTTTGTCACACTGATTGAGGCAAAACCTGATAATATCGAGCCTGAAGTTTATTCATCAAACGAGCCTGCCGAGCTTGTCTGCTCAAACTCACTTAAATCAGAAACACCCTCGACAGGCAGTTACCTTTTAAAAGAGGAAATGAGAAGAACTCACTCATATCTTCTTGATATTGCAGATAAAACCAAAGTTCCGGCGGGAGCTAGTCTTGCTGTTGACAGAGATCTTTTTTCCTCAGAGGTGAAGGAAAAACTTAACAGCAACACAAATATTAAATTTATCCAGAACAAAAAAATCAACTCGCTTGAAGAGCTGAAATCTCTTTTCCCTAGCGATTTTTATATTGTTGCAACAGGGCCGCTTACAAACGAACTTCTGATGAAATCAATAGCAGATTCAGAGGGTTACTTTTATGATGCGATTGCGCCGCTTGTTAGCCGTGAATCGCTTAATCTTGAAAAAATGTTCTGGGGCACAAGATACGACAAAGGCGAACCCGATTTTTTAAATATTGCGCTTAACAAGGACGAGTATAATGCTTTTGTTGACGCGCTTCTTGTTTCAGACAAACTTCCTTACAATGAAATGGAAAAACCTAAATTTTTTGATAGATGTATGCCAATTGAAGTTATGGCAGAAAGAGGTCGCGAAACACTCTCTTTCGGGCCATTCCGCCCTGTCGGATTCCGTGTTGAAGGGAGAAGACCCCATGCAGTTTTGCAGCTCAGGTCTGAAAACAATGAAAAGTCGGCTTTTAATCTTGTCGGCTGTCAAACACGAATGAGGCACAAAGCTCAAAAAGAGGTTTTTTCAACCTTGCCTGGTCTTGAAAATGCAGATTTTATCCGATATGGCTCTGTTCACAGAAACAGTTTTATCAATGCGCCGCAGCTTATTTCCGACTCGCTTTCTTTAGTGAAATATCCTGACACCTTTGTTGCTGGTCAGCTTTCCGGTGTTGAAGGTTATGTCGAGTCAATATTTTCAGGTTTGTGGTGTGCTTTTTCTATAATTGCGAAATCTGTTGGAAAAAAGATTCCGCTGCCTGAAAAGAACACAATGACAGGAGGAATCTTTGCAAAACTTCTTGAAAAAACTGCTGATTTTCAGCCTGTAAATGCAAATTTTTCTCTTATAGAAATTGACGCATCAACCTGCAAAGGAAAGAAAAACAGAAAAGAGTTTTATGTTGAGGAAGGAATCAAAAATTTTGAAAAATACTGGGACAACATCAGAGCTTTTATTGATTAAATCTTCTATGAAAATCATTCTACTTCTTTTATTAATTATCGGTTCTTCTCTGCAAGGTCTTGATACAAATAGAGAAATAACGCAGTTTGTTGTAGATAGGTGGACAGATAAAGTAGGACTTCCTCAAAACAATATTGAGTTTACTAGAAAAACGAAGGATAACGCTGTTCGGCTTGGGGCTTATGCTCGACTCGGTTTAATAGGCGATCTTACAAAAAAATAGGACCTTAACCGA
>CAZISX010000007.1:44745-59779 GCA_964542005.1 uncultured Spirochaetales bacterium | reverse complement strand
TCAATTGTCCAGACAAAAGATGGATATATCTGGCTTGGTGCTGAAAAATACCTTATTCGTTTTGATGGGGTAAAGTTTACCCAGTTCAGCTCAAAAACCCATTCTGAACTTAAAAAATTTGTAATAAAAGGAATGGCTGCTGATAAATCAGGGGGTATTTGGGTCGGCGGACAGGCAGGTCTTTACTATTTTAAAGATGGAAAATTCTCGCTCCCGGATGCTCTTAAAAAAGTTTCAAAAGCCTGGGTGCGATCCATCGCCATTTCTCCGGACGGCTCTTTATGGATTGCAACCAGATCGAACGGAATTATCTGCTACACAGCTGATAAAAAACTTGAATTGTATAGAGAAAAAGAGGGGTTGCCCGATAATAGCATAAATAAAATCGCGGTTGCGCCTGACGGAAGGCTCTATTTTATTGCAGGTGTTAAAATTTTAGGCTTTATTGAAAACAAAAAAATCAAAGTTTTCAAATACTTTCCGCAAAATCTAGCTTCAATTTTTGTTGACAGCAAAAATCGTTTGTGGGCAGGAACCAACAATAACGGAGTTTTTGTTTTTTCAGGAAAAACTCTCTCTCACCTAACGGTAAAAGAGGGGCTTCCCGAAAATTCTATTATTACTTTTGGAGAGGAATCAAGCGGCGGAATATGGAGTTCATCGCTTGGCGGGGGACTTGTAAGATATGTCGAAGGAAAAATCAGTTCAGTCAAAAATTTTCTAAAACTTGATGCTCCAGCCCAGTTTTTTATGGAAGATTCTGAAAAAAACTTGTGGATTGCATTTTTCAGTCGCGGAATAGCCTCTCTTAAAGATGGCAAAGTTACTGTTTTTTCTGAAGATCAGGGAATGAAAGGGGCAAATGTCTCTGTAATGTTTGAGTCAAAAAAAGGAGGCATTTGGGTAGGAACTGTCGGCGGCGCGTTGAACTATCTTTATAATGGACATATTTCTCAGCTCTACTTTCCAGAAATTCCTGAAACTGCCTTTTATTATTCAATTTTTGAGGACTCATCGGAAGGTTTATGGCTTGCAATTTATGGCAAAGGTCTTGGATACTACAAAAACAATGTGTTTAAACTTTACACGCCAAAAGATCATCCCGCACTTGGTGTTATTTTGTGTGTTTATGAAGATAGTCAAAAAAATATCTGGGTTGGAACCTGGCAGGGACTTCTCCTTTTTAAGGATGGAGTTTTCAAATCATTTACAAAAAAAGATGGAATTGATGATAAATTTATCCGAGGCATAATTGAGGCAAAAAACAAAGATATATGGATTGTTGCTCAGGAAAAAGGTATCTATCGCTACCGGGACGGAAAATTCACAAATTTCAACACAACTCATGGGCTTCCAGGAACCAATATGCAGTCTTTGACAGAAACTTCAGATGGAGCAATCTGGTTTACAACCTATGGATTTGGTGTAAGTCGTTATAAAGATGGTGTTTTCAAATCAATTAGCGAAGACTCGGGCTTGAACAGCAACCTTACCTATGATGTGCTTGAAGATAATGGTGGAAACATCTGGATTACTTCAAATAAAGGGGTTTCAAGGTTTGCAAAAAAAGAGGTAGACCTTTATTTTAAGGGTAAATTAACTTGGCTCACTTCTCAGTTTTTCGGTATTGGAGAGGGAATGCTGACAGAAGACATGAATGGCGGAACCCAGTTTAATGCAATAAAAACAAAAGACGGAAAGCTCTGGTTTTCAACTGTGAACGGACTTGTTATGATTGATCCGTTAAAGATGAAACTAAATAACCTTATTCCACCGGTTAAGATAGAATCATTCATTGCAGGGGAAAAAGTCTTTGAAAATCAAAAGGACAGGACAAAAATTACAATTCCTGCAGGCGTTGACCGTTTTGAATTTCATTACACCACCCTTTCTTTCACAAATCCGTCAAAAGTTCGTCATAAATACCAGCTTTTAGGATTTGATCAATCATGGATTAATGCCGGAGAAAGAAGAGAAGCCTACTATACAAATCTGGCACCTGGCAACTATAAATTTGTGGTAATTGGGTCAAATAATGATGGAATCTGGAATTCTGAAGGCGAAGCTATTGAATTCTATTTAGAACCTCGATTTTACCAGACAATTTGGTTTAAATCTCTTTTGTCTGCAGTGGTTTTTTTTGGTGTTATATTCTTTTTCTACTATAAAATCAGGGCTGTTAGACGAAAAGAGAGGCAGCTTCTCCATCAGGACAGATTGTCCTCGCTAGGAATTCTTGTCTCTGGAATGGCGCACGAGATTCATAATCCAAACAACTACATCATGCTTAATGCAAAGCTAATGTCTCGTATATGGAATGATTCAGAAGAAATAATTGATGAATTTGTTGAAGAAAATGGAGATGTTATCCTTGCCGGGCTCTCATACACAGAGTCAAAAAAAGAGATAGAAAATCTGATTAAAGGAATTGCTCAGGGCTCTGACAGGATTAAAAACATTGTTGACAATCTGAAAAACTTTGCCAAAAAAGATAATGGCAGAATAGACCAGGCAGTTGATTTAAACAGCGTTGTTGATAGCGCAATTACAATACTCAAAGTCTCTATCCAAAAATCTACAGAAAGGTTTGTTGTTGAAAAAGGGAAAAAAATACCTCTTTTGTGCGGCAATTTTCAGCAACTCGAACAGGTTGTAATTAATCTTCTGACAAATGCCTGCGATGCTTTGACCGCCAAAAATCAGGAAATCAGCATAAAAACAAGCTACAGCTCGATAAGTGATGAGTTTACAATTGTTGTAAAAGACGAAGGAATTGGGATAAAGCCAAGGGAAATGAAGCACTTAATGGATCCTTTTTTTACAACGAAAAGAGATTCAGGAGGCACAGGTCTGGGGCTTGCGGTTTCGTACAGCATAATAAAAAATCATGGAGGAACAATCTCGTTTGAGTCTGAGCCAAATAAAGGGACAAAAGTTTTTGTAAGGATAAAAAATCGTTCAATACCAATCGAAAAGATAAATTAGGAGAGAATATGGAAGACAAAATCGCGCTTCTCAAAAAAATTTTTGCTATTGTGTGCGAGGCAGCATCTCTTGGCAGGCGATCGGCTGATGACATCACTCTTATTGCTGTGTCAAAAACAAAACCAGCTGCAATGATTAGTGATTTTAGAAGAGCAGGTATTAAGGATTTCGGAGAAAACTATGTGCAGGAATTTCTCGAAAAGTATGAAGTGCTAAAAGAAGATGGTATTCGCTGGCATTTTATAGGAACACTTCAAACAAACAAAGTAAAATATATTGTTGATAAAGTTTTTATGATTCACACGCTTGACTCAATTAAACTTGCAGAAGAAATTCAAAAACAGGCAGAAAAGAAAAACATTTCGACTGTTCGCGTTCTTATTCAGGTAAATGCCGGAAAAGAGGCACAAAAAGGTGGGATTATGCCGGAAAACCTTGCCTCTTTTTACAAAGAACTTCAGCAATTTGAAAGACTTAGCGTTCGCGGACTTATGACAATTCCACCTTTTCTTGAGCCTGAAGAGGTGCGCCCCTATTTTCAAAAACTTAGAGAAATGCAAAGAGCCTTGATTTATTCAGAAAAACTTGATCCATCTATTTTTTCTGAACTCAGCATGGGAATGTCAAATGATTTTGATGTTGCAATTGAAGAAGGGGCAACCATGGTCAGAGTTGGCTCGTTGCTTTTTGGAGAAAGATAAAAAATTGCCAAAAATCTTTTTATGCAGAGAATAGTTAAGTTTTAAAAGTTGACCACGAAACTAATTTTTGGAGGAAAAAATGAAAAAACTTTTGTTTGCAACACTTCTTCTGCTCGCTGCCAGCTCCCTTTTTGCTGAAGTTGATGCAATCCCGCAGGATGATGCTGTTGTGATAAATGATGAGGATGCTCTTTCCGGTTGTATTGGTATTTCTATTGAAAATCTGGTCGGACAATCAAATACCTACAACTCTCTAATTCCTGAGAAGCTTGGGAATGAATCAACGCAGGACTATTTTCAGGCAGAATTTTATGGAGAACAGGCTCCAGGAACTTATGATCTGGCATCGGGCGGAAATGAAAATTACAGCTCCTGCGGTCAGTGCCTCAGAGTTCTTGAAGATTTAACTGCATCTGCTGTGGGAAAAGAATATTTCCAGCAATCAGGAACACTTGTGCTCGACGAGGTGAAAACCAGCAGCCTCGGATTAATGACCCGTTTTTCTAAAGGCTCTATTTCTGCAAAACTTATAGAAGTTAAAATGGAAAAAGAAGGCGAAATGCTGGTTTCAAAACCTGTTGCGGGAGGTAGCTGCCTTGAAATTGAAACTGCAGTCTGGGACACAACCTGTAAAGGAAGCTGCAAAGAAGGCCAAATCTGTGGTGATGATGGCTGCGGCAACCCGTGCGGAGAAGGATGTTCTCCAGAAAAACAGTGTGCAGCGGATGGAAAAAGCTGCGTTGATTACAGCTGCACCGGCATCTCGGTTGACAGCTTTGAATCTCTGGAAGGCTATCTTGGCGTAATTACTGGCAAAGTTACTCCAGAAATTGGAGCAGACAAGCCTGACAGCATTTATATTGAATTTTATTCATCAGACAGCTTTACTTCCGGCACTTTCGATCTTGCCTCAAAAGAAGAAAACAACTATGAATATTGTGTGCATTGTATTTCCGTAAGAGTTGATGAAGAAAGCGATGGTTCTTCCCAAACTTTTTTTCAGCAAAAAGGAACCATGATTATAGAAAAAATTGAGCCTGATGGGGCTTATTCAAAAGGTAAAATAGAGAATTTAAGACTTGTCGAAGTTTCTATTGATTCCGATTATTTGCACTCGACACCAGTTATGGGCGGAGCCTGTCTTGAGTTGGAGACTGCGGCATGGAATACAATTGATGTTGTTGTTGATGAAGATCCGAAAACAGATGGCGACAATGCAGAGACAGACTCAAACACAGATGCAGACACAGATCCAAAAAACGACTCAGATTCTCCATTAATTGATTCAGATGCCGACAAAACAGATTCAACTGATTTGGAAATAACTGATACAGATAACGCCGATTCAACAGAAAAGAAAAAAGATGATGGTTGCGGCTGCTCTTTGATCTAACCGCCTGCAAATTTAAATTTTCCGGTCTTCAGTTAAAATAAAATTCAGCGTTCCATAAACAGTAAAAACCGGATAAATAAAAACAAGAAAAAATATGTTGAATATCGGAATCATTGAGACAAGTGCTGGAATAAATCCTATTTTGAATGATGTGACTTTATTGTTCCATGTCCATTGAATCTTTTTTTTCAAGCTCCAGCCTTTTCTTGCTGCAGCAAAATCAAAAAGAATCAGGGCATTTATCATAACAAACCCCCCAAAACTTATTAATGGTCCAAAAAGAGGAATTGCACTTACAAAAAAAGAGGCAATTGAAACCGCAAAGACAACTATTGTCAGCTTTAACGCCTCAATAATATCTTTCACCGCCTGATCAAAACTCAGAGGAACATCATCGTCAACTCTTCCTCCTTTGAAAATCTTTTCTGTAAAAAATGAGATAAGAGAGTATAGAGGCGATGAAAAAGTATATGCAATAAAAAAAGTGATATAGAAGACTGTAATTCTTACAAAAACGATGTAAAGACCATGCAGCAATGTCCAAGCAAAAGACCATATTTCACCAATCAAATCAACAGGTTTTGCCGGCTCATTTACCAAGAAGAATCCAGAATGTTCAACCAGATCTCCTACCAAAGACTGAGCAATAATTGAAACCATAAATGTTATTGCAATAATAATAAAAGAGGCGAAAAGCATACTTTTGTTTCTGAAGAAAAAATTGATGCTTTCCGAGAGTGAAATATATTTTTTTTCAGCCCTTATGGATGAGAGAAAAAGTCCGGTCATTACTTGTTGCTCCTTTTGTTATTGTAATCTCGTAACGGGGAAAATAGTCTTTCCAAACCTCTTTGAAAAGAGATGCCCACTCAACAATAAAAACTGATTTTTTTTCGTATAAAAGCTCATGAAAATCAGCAATGTAAAGCTCCTCGGAGCTGTTAATTCTATAAAAATCCCAGTGATACACAGGAATTGCACCATTTAAGTAAGGCTTCATAATTGTATAGGTAGGACTTGAAACCTCTTCTCTTTTTATCCCTAAAGAATAAACAATTCCGGCAGTTATGAGCGTTTTCCCCATTCCGAGATCACCGTCAAGAGCAATAAAATCGCCAGGCTGAAGTTTTGCCCCAATTTCCCGTCCTATTTTCAGCGATTTTTCCTCACTCTCCGATTCTATTATAAGTGTCTTATTTTTTTCTATTTTCATTCATTCCTCTTAGATAATTTATTGATTTTGGAATCTGCTTAATAAGTGTTTTTATGTCGTGGTATTCGGCGGAAAAGTTTTCTTCAATCATCAATCCAGCTCTTCTGTGAAGAATCCCTGCTGAGGTTACAGCCTCAAAATTGTTTGGAATCTTCTGCAAAAATGCGGCAATAATGCCGGAAAGCATATCGCCTGTTCCTCCAAAGGAAAGAGCTCTTGCGCCATGTGGAATAATAACAGTTTTCTCTCTTGATTTGATGAAAGATGCCGCATTTTTTGCATAAAGAATGTGTTTTTCACCAAGCGGAAAAATATCAACAAGCTCTCTCCAGCTTTTTTCTGAATGTTCTGAAAGATATTTGCCAAGCTCGCCTGGATGCGGCGTAAAAACAACAGATTTTCCTTCAAGATAGTAGTAATAATCAGGATTTTTTGTCAGTGAATCAAACATGCCGGCATCAACAACGATTTTGCCTTCAAAATCTCTGATTATTGGAACAATATTCTCGTTCTCAAGCTCAAGCCCAGGGCCTATAACCAGAACATCAAATTTGTGAAGTATTCGCTTGATTTCATTAATATCTTCAAGCATAATGCCTGGGAATTTAAGAGCTGCAACAGAAATTGTTTCTTCTTCCAGCGCAACAGTTGCAAGCCCGCCGCCTGCTGCCATAAAAGCTTGTGCAGCAATAAAAATTGCGCCCATTTTTTTTAGAGAACCGCCAATAAATAGCGCATGTCCATTTTTGTTTTTATAGGAATCTATCTTGAGCTCAGGAAGAGAAAAATCACACTCTTGCACAACAAATGTTTTTACAGTTTTTTTAGAACCCGTTGAAGCAGAAATCGCACCTGAAACTACTTTTCCGCTTCTTCCAATTCCGTCCGAAAGGAAGAGTCCTTCTTTTAATATTGCAAGAGAAACAGTAACATCGGCGGAAATTGATTCCGGCATTTCGTGCCCGGTATCGCCCGAAAGTCCGGTCGGAACATCAACAGAAAGAACTTTTTTGTTTTCGTAATTATTCACAAATCGCACACCATCCAAAATATGGGATGAAAGCTCTTTTTTCAGACCAGTGCCAATAATTGCGTCAATAAAAAGAACTCTGCCTGAAACCTGATGAAGCTCAATAAATTCAACACATTCCGGCAACATTGTGAAATTCAAAAGTGTGTCGCCTTTTAGATTCTGCTCCTCAAAAAAATTTACGCTAAAAAGAGGAATCGACCCGATTCTGTCTTCAATCATTCTTAAAAGAGCAAAGCCATCTCCTCCATTTCCTCCTGCACCGGCAAGAAGAACAACCTTTTCAGGCACAAAATCTTTTATAATTTTTTCAGCCTCAAGAAATAATGAAAAGGCTGCATTTTCCATCAAAAAATAAGAAGGAATTCCCGATTCTACCGACAACTTATCTATCTCTCTGGCCTGATTTGAATTTCCGGCAGGAATCATTTTCCACCTCCAATTTTCCAAACTTTAATGTTTATCGCGTCATAAATGCAAGAAAAGATTTTAGCAAAAGGAACAACAAAATCATACCACCAAGGAAAGGTTATTGATTTTTTTCTTTTTCGATATGCTTTGAAAACCTTTTCTGCAAGCTTGTCAGGACTTCCCGCACCAGGGGTTTCCGGCGGATTCAAAGAACCGAAAGCTCTTGAAGAAAACCCTGTGTTAATCCTTCCGACAATAAGGCTAATTACCTGAATCTTATGCTTTTTCAGCTCGACACGAAGCGAATCAGAAAAAGCATTTAGTGCAAATTTTGAGGCACAATAACCTCCCATAACCGGAACATAAAGAAGCCCGGCAACAGAAGAGGTGTTAATAAGCGTTCCCGATGATTTTTTAAGAAAAGGAATTGCAAGCCTTGAGAGCTCTACTGGCGCAAAAAAATTGACATCAAAAAGAGCTCTTAAATCTGAAATATCTGTTTTTTCCCACTCTTCATAAATTCCCACGCCAGCATTGTTAATAAAAACATCAATACGGTCACAACTTTTTGAAATAGTTTCAAAAATAAGATTGAGGTCATCTTTTTTTGTAATGTCTGCCTGAATCCATTTAGTAATATCAAAATCTGGCTTTGTTCTTGAAACACCAACAACGACAAACCCTTTTGCAAGAAATTCTTTGCATAAACTTCGACCAATTCCACTGGAACAGCCAGTAATTACTACACATTTTTTATCGTTCATGCAACGCTCCATATTATCTGCCGTTATTTTACAAAAAATTGAGAAAAATTGAAAATTTACTTTATAGAATTGTTTTTGCAGCACCTTTCTTTTCGGGAAGAATAGCGAATATAACTAAAGCAGTTCTGCAAACTCTTTCGGAATTGCCGGTCTGCCACGCTCATTAAGTGCAGTTCCAATAATTTTTGCCTTGAGACAGAGATTGCCTTCGCTGTTGTAAATATCCTGATAAAACGCAAACTTAACATTGCTCTCAATTGCAGTATTTACACCAACCCAGAATTTATCTCCTGATTTTAGCGATTTTTTATAATCAAGCTCAGCACGAACAACAACAAGATAAATTTTTCTGGCAGTGTAGTCAGCAAAGTCAACGCCAATATACTTCAAAAATTCGTGTCTGGCGTGTTCAATATAATTCTGATAAACCGCATTATTTACAATGCCTTGCATATCGCATTCATAATCGCGAACCTGCAAATCAAGCGTGAATTTGTAGCCACTTTTATCCATTTTTTGCTCCATTTTTATAAGTTCTTACAAACAAAAGACTTTTCCAAAGATTAATTGAAGAATTAAGCAGGTCAGGATAAAACAAACCCCAGACATTTCAGATTATTTACTTGGACAGAAAGTTGATAATATCCTCAAAAGAAGAAATTGTGATTGTTTTGATTCCAGGCGCAATCTGAGCAGCAAGTTTTGTTAAAACATCGCCAGGGCCAACTTCAATCATCTCGGTTATTCCCTGTTTGTGGGCAAAAATAATAGAATCCTCCCATTTTACAGGGCTAAAAATCTGAGTTTCAAGAAGATTTCTGATTGGATCAGCAACAAAAACAGGCTCGGCTGTAACATTGCTGATTACTGGAATATAACTGTTTTTTATATTCATTTTTTCGAGAACTTCGTGCATTCTTTCTGCCGCAGGCTTCATAAGTTCTGAATGAAATGGAGCACTTACCTTAAGTTTTATTGCTTTTTTCTTCTCTGATTTAAGCTTGTTCACAACATAATCAACACCTTCTGTAATGCCTGAAATAACAATCTGCTTTGAAGAATTGAAATTTGCAGGAGAAACAATATGCCCTGATTCATCGCAAATTTTGTAGATTTCTTCTCGAGGCACATCAATAACAGCAGCCATCGAACCTTTTCCTATCTCAACCGCATCCTGCATAAAACAGCCGCGATTATGAACTGCAACAACAGCTTCTTTGAAATCAAGAGCCCCGCTTGCACAAAGAGCAGAGTATTCGCCGAGTGAATGACCTGCCATATATCTTATATTTTCTATGTTGTACATTCTGCTGAGTATTTTCCAGAGAGCATAGCTTACCGTTAGAATTGCAGGCTGGGTGTATTTGGTGAGCATAAGATCTTCCGCCGGACCTTCAAAGCAAAGTTTGGAGAGAGAAAATCCAAGAGCTGCATCAGCTATATCGAAAATTTCTTTACCCTCAGGAGTGTTTTCAAAAATATCTTTTCCCATGCCAACAACCTGAGCTCCCTGTCCAGGGAAAACAATCATCTTACTCATAGTCTCCTCCAGTAAAAAAATGATAAACAGCAATCACAAAAAAAGAAACTGACATGTCAGTCTAGTAAATTAACTCACAATGGTTAATTTGTCAAAATAAATTACATTAAAAATAATAGTTGACAGTTTTAGTAGGTCATATTATATTAGGCTCAGATTTTGGTTAGTTGCAGGGTTCGCCCTAGAACAGATTGAGGTGCAAAATGCTGGTTTCGAGAAAAGGGAGATATTCGGTAAGAGCAATTGTGACGCTTGCTCTTCTCCAGAAAAAAAACGATGGGAAGCCTGTTAAGCTTTCTGATGTTGCAGCTCACGAAAAACTTCCTTCATCCTACATTGAGCAACTTTTCAACAAGCTCAAAAAAGGGGGAATTGTTTCCAGCATAAAAGGGCCTGGCGGCGGGTATACTCTTGCTTCAGACTCTTCTAATATTTCTATTTTTGATATTTTAAACTGCGTCGGCGATTTAGGCGCATTTACTGACTGCGATGGAACTTCCAAAAAAAATTACGAATGCACCAGCTGTTCAAGCCGCTATATCTGGGATTCATTGGATAAAAAAGTTAAGGAACATCTTTCATCTATAAAAATTGAGGAAATTCTTAAAAAACATCTAAGTGGAGATGATTATGAAGCGAATATATCTTGATCATAACGCAACAACCCCTGTTAGAGCCGAGGTTAAAGACGCTGTTATGCCGTTTCTTATGGAAAATTATGGCAATGCTTCAAGCAGACATCTTGAGGGACGAGTTGTAAGAACTGCTGTTGAAAAAGCAAGAGAACAGGTTGCTGCAGCAATAAACGCAAGACCTGAAAATATTATTTTTAACAGCTGTGCAACAGAAGGGAACAACGCGGTTTTACGCGGATACTGGATTAATTACAAGGAAAAAATGGAGAAGAACCACATAATCATAAGTGCGGTTGAACATCCTGCAGTTCTTGAGACAGCTAAATACTTATCAAAAAACGGTTTTGAGGTTACGAAAATCCCTGTTGACAACAAGGGTCGAATTGATTTAGCAAAGATTGAAAAAGCGATAAAACCAAATACCGGACTCATCTCTGTTATGATGGTTAATAACGAAACCGGAAACATATATCCTGTTAAGGAAATTGCGTCAATTGCTAGAAAAAACAATATTCTTTTTCACACAGACGCAGTTCAGGCAGCCGGCAAAATTCTTGTTGATGTGACAGATATTAAGCCCGATTTTCTTACAATTTCCGGACATAAATTCTACGCTCTTAAAGGAAGCGGTGCTCTTTATATGAGAAAAGGCCTCAGATTAGAGCCTTTTATTATTGGCGGCCATCAGGAATTAGCAAAAAGAGCTGGCACAGAAAATGTTGTCGGCATTATCGCGATGGGAACAGCAATATCTCTAGCTGTAACTGAAATGAATGAAACTATGGCTAGAATTGGCAAACTCCGTGATATGCTTGAGAAAAAGATTGTTGAAGAAGTTCCTTACACAACAGTTCTTGGCGATCCTGAAAATAGAGTTTCGACAACCACAAATATCTCTTTCAGATTTGTTGAAGGGGAAGGAATGATGCTGAAACTCGATTATTTTGGCATTGCTCTTTCAACCGGTTCTGCATGTTCCTCCGGCTCACTTCAGCCAAGCCATGTAATTACCGCGATGAGTGTTGACAAGGAAGAGGCGCACAGCAGTCTTCGCTTCTCGCTTGGCAAATCAACAACAGAGGAAGATATTATTTATACAGCAGAAAAAGTTAAAGAAATAGTGGCGCAGCTCAGAAGTTTTTCGCCGCTTTATGACACATTTATAAAAAATAGGAGACCATGATGCAGTACACAGAAAAAGTTATGGATCATTTTATGAATCCGAGAAATGTAGGCAAGCTTGAAAACGCGAATGCAGTTGCTGAAGTCGGCAATGCTGCATGCGGCGATATTATGAAAATGTATCTTGTAATTGAGAACAATGTTATTACAGATATCCGTTTTCAGACTTTCGGCTGTGGTGCAGCGATTGCGACAAGTTCAATTACAACAGAAATGGTGAAGGGAAAAACTATTGATGAAGCTCTTGCTCTTACAAAAGATCAGGTTGCTGAAGAGCTTGGCGGACTTCCTGCGTCAAAGATGCACTGTTCAAACCTCGCTGCTGACGCGCTCCACGCAGCAATAAAGAATTATAAGAAGGAAAATGGAATCAAATAAAATCCGCGTTGCGGTTTACACCTTTGGCTGCAAAGTCAATCTGTTTGAAAGCGAACAGCTCAAAAAAAGCCTCATAAATGTAGAAATTGTTGATTCTGAAGAAGATGCTGATTACTACATCATAAACGGCTGCACAGTTACCTCCAGCTCTGATTCTCAGGTCAGAAACATGGCGCGCCGTTTTGCAAAGAAAGGCAGGGTGATAATTACAGGATGTTATGCCAGAAAAGAGGACAAATTTATGGGAGAAGAGGAGGGAATTACTGTTGTCGAAAATATTGACGCAGTTGCAACTCTTTTCAACAGTGAATTTATCTACAACATTGACTGCGACAGGGCTAGGCCTTTTATAAAAATTCAGGAAGGTTGCAACCAGTTTTGTTCATACTGCATTATCCCTTATGTTCGCGGAAGCGAACTGAAAAGCGTTCCTTTTGAAGATATCAAGAAACTCCTCAAAACCCTTTCCGAGCAAGGTTTCCGAGAAGTTGTCCTCTCAGGAATTCATGTCGGAAAATATGGTGCTGATTTCAGATATGAAAAGAGAATCTCTGATGTTGTCGAGCTTTCGTGGGAAATTATTGGAAGAGTTCGGCTATCATCAATTGAGCCAATTGAGATTGACGCAAACCTTCTGAAAAAGGCGGCAGAAGGGAAGATGCTTCCGCACTGGCATATTCCAATTCAGCACGGTTCCGATAATATTTTAAGAGCCATGAATCGTCCTTACACTGCTGCGGAATGTGCCGAATACATCATAAAAGTCAGCGAAGCATATTCTTCTTTTCCGGCAATCGGGACAGACATAATTGCGGGATTTCCAGGCGAAACAGAACGGGATTTCAAGCAGATGGTTGAATTTGTTGAAAAACTTCCGTTTACTTACGGTCATGTTTTTCCTTTTTCGCCCCGCGAAGGAACTCCAGCCTGGGAGCTTCACAGAAAAAATCCGGTCGCGCCTGATGTTATAAAAGAGAGATCAAAAATTCTCCGCGATATTTTTGAAGCCAAAAAAGAGGCTTTCTACAAATACAATATTGGCAAAGAAACGGACATGATTCTTGAAGAGGAAATTGAGCCGAACCATTTCCGCGGAACATCAGGAAACTACATGTATCTCGACTATTTCGGAAGCGGAAAATTGAGAGAATTGAAGAAAGTTGTTGTTGAAGAAAAGAACAGCTCTTATATCGGGATTTAAAGTTATTCTGTTATCAAAAGTTGCTACAAATAAAAATATAGTTTAATCACCCGATTTCTTGAAAAATCAAAAACCCTTTGTTATAGTGCTATCGTCTTTTTTTTATAACTTAAATCCGGAGGAGATTATGCTTTCAAACATTGATATTTCAAAAGCAATGACTGTAAAACTTGATCCGTGGCTTCCAAACTATCCAACTTTTATTGAAAATATCCGCAGAGCTCCAAAAAGAGAGCTTACACTCAGAAAAAACGAGATTGAGCTTGCTCTCAAAAACGCGCTCCGCTATATTCCTGAAGAGCTTCACGAGTCGTTAGCTCCTGAATTTCTTGATGAATTACTTACAAAGGGTAGAATTTACGGCTACCGTTTCCGCCCTGAAGGCAACATCAAGGCTAAATCAATTAATGATTATTCTGCTCGCTGCGAAGAGGGAAAAGCGTTTCAGGTTATGATGGATAACAACCTTGATTTTGATATTGCACTTTATCCTTATGAGCTTATAACTTATGGGGAAACCGGAGCTGTATGCCAGAACTGGATGCAGTACAGACTTATTAAAAAATATCTTGAGATTCTGACTCACGACCAGACACTTGTTATTCACAGCGGTCATCCGCTTGGTCTTTTCAAATCAAAACCGGATGCGCCACGCGTTATTATCACAAACGGCCTTATGGTTGGCTTGTTTGATAATCCTAATGATTTCAACCGTGCAGCAGCTTTGGGCGTTGCAAACTATGGTCAGATGACTGCTGGCGGCTGGATGTATATCGGGCCTCAGGGCATTGTTCACGGAACTTACAACACAATTCTTATCGCAGGCCGTCTGAAACTCGGCGTTGCGCAGGATGGCGATTTGTCGGGAAAACTTTTTGTAACTTCTGGTCTCGGCGGGATGAGCGGTGCTCAGGGCAAAGCTGTCTGGATTTCGAAAGGTGTTGGAATTATTGCCGAAGTTGACAAATCAAGGATAGATACAAGATACTCACAAGGCTGGGTAACTCATGTTGCTGAAACTCCTGAAAAAGCGTTTGCGCTTGCTAATGAATTTATGGCAAAAAAAGAGCCTGCTGCGATTGCTTTTTGCGGCAATGTTGTTGATTTGCTTGAATATGCGGTCAATAATAATGTGAAAATTGATCTTCTTTCAGATCAGACTTCATGTCATGCTGTTTATGAAGGCGGCTACTGTCCACAGGGTCTTTCGTTTGCAGAAAGAACAGAAATGCTTGGCGCAAACAAGCCGCAATTTATTGAAATGGTTGACAAATCTCTCCGCCGCCACTACGAGCTTATCAAAATAATGACTGAGAGAGGAACCTATTTCTTTGATTACGGCAACGCTTTTATGAAATCTGTTTTTGATGCAGGCGTAAAAGAAATCTCGAAAAACGGCGTTGACACTTTCGACGGCTTTGTATGGCCAAGTTATGTCGAAGATATTTTAGGACCTGAGCTTTTTGATTATGGTTACGGACCTTTCCGCTGGGTTTGCCTCTCTGGAAAAGAGGAGGATTTGATAAAAACTGACGCTGCTGCGGCTGAGATTATCAGAACATGCCGCGAAACTCTCAGATATCAGGATAGAGACAACTATA
>CAZISX010000007.1:26144-44735 GCA_964542005.1 uncultured Spirochaetales bacterium | reverse complement strand
AGAGATGCTATGAAAAACAAACTTGTTGTCGGAACAAAGGCAAGAATTCTTTACCAGGATGCGTGGGGGAGAACCAAAATTGCCTTAAAATTCAATGAGATGGTTAGAAAAGGCGAAGTCGGCACAATTATGCTTGGCCGCGACCACCACGACACAGGCGGAACAGATTCCCCATACCGCGAAACATCAAACATCAAAGACGGCTCAAATATTATGGCAGATATGGCAACCCATATTTTTGCAGGAAATGCAGCGCGCGGCATGAGTTTAATCGCTCTTCATAATGGCGGCGGCGTTGGAATCGGCAAATCAATAAACGGCGGATTCGGCATGGTTCTTGACGGCTCAAGAAGAGTTGACAATATCCTCAAAACCGCAATGCCGTGGGATGTTATGGGCGGCGTTGCAAGAAGAGCGTGGGCAAGAAATGAACACTCAATCGAAACCTGTGTCGAGTACAACGAAATGTGCACCGGCGAAGATCACATCACGCTTCCATTTGTTGCAAAAGATGAATTAATCAAAAGAGTTGTGTCTGAGAAAGTTAAGTAAATCTAGTCCAGGCTTTGCTCAATCTTTATTTTCGCAAAAAATAGTGAAATAAAAATCTTTGTGCTTTGTGCAAACGGTGCCCTGGCTATTTTTGTAAAAAACGAATTGCAATTGCTACGGTTTTGTTTCAAAATCATACAAACGGCTTGACAAATTGCTAATTGCTTGTATTATCCCACAGTTTTTTGTTAATTTTTAGGAGGTTTTTATGAAGTTTTTTTCCAAGTTAAGAGGATTGAGGCATAGTTTTTGCTCTCTCTCTCTCTCTCTCTAAGTCATTGTTTGTAATGTTTTTAGCAAGCACTTCTGTTTTTTGTTTATTTGCTGAAGACTTTTCTGATGGAAATGAGGTTATCTCTGTTATTCAATCTGATAATCTACATTATTTTACAAAAAATGGTGTTGTGGAGCCATCTCTTCAGGCAATAACAATTGCCGGCAAAGAAAACACTGCATTTGTTATGTCCTTAAATTATCTCCACATTGTTGATACAAGCTCTTCTGCTAAATATTTGGGGTTTCTAAATATTGAAGGATTAAAAGATATTGCTGTCTATAACAATTCACTTTTTGTAGCCGCAGGAAATGAAATTGCTTTATACAATATCCAGAACAGCCAGTCTCCAGTTCTTGAAAAGGAACTTACTCTTAATGGAACAATAAATGACCTGCAAATTGTAGATTCTAACTTATATCTAGCAACAGATAAAGGGTTGTCTATTCTTTTTATGGATGAATTTTCGATATTAAAAAATTTAGATATAGGATGGACATCAAAACTTCAATTTGAAAGTGGCAAACTTTATGCTGGAGGAGCGAATGGTGTTGCAGAGATAGATGTAGCTGATTCGTTGACTCCTTACATCTCTAATTCATCTGTTGGATCGGCAGATGTTGAAGACATGATTGTAAAAAACAGCGTTGTTTATACTAACAATTTCAATGGAATAGAGATTTATAAAAATTCAGATAATTTTACAGACACAATTTCATCGCCTTGTAATAATGCAAAATTCGCGTCTAATTCAACTGAAGTTTTTGTCGGCTGTAATAGTGAAAATTTTGTTGTGGAGAAAAGTTTTAACGCTTTGGAGATCCTTCCTGAGAAAGATCTGGGAGAGATTGCCGATGAGTATAAATATAACGATTTGTCCTTTGCAACGATTGTTTTTGTTGATCTTTCCAATGACTGTAATGGATTCGGACCAACCTGCCCAGCAAATAGTGTTTGCAAGCTAATTATGGTTGGATATGGGTTATGTGAGTGTAATAAAGGATATTCAGAACACTGGAAAGGAGCTCAAAATAAATACTACACAAATTTTGAGTGTATACTTGACGATCCATGCAAAAACAACATCTGCCCGTCTTACTCTTCATGCTCCGCAGATAGCAGCAACAATCCTACCTGCAGTTGTCCGGCAGGAATGAGGTTTAATTATAGTAGTAATAAATGTGATTACAACGATAGAGATGGGGACTCCGCTATCTATTGCAGTAAAACCCAATATTATGATGAATACTTGGACTGCCATATAATTTCTGCAAACAAAGAAATCATTGATTTGTCAAAAATCAGCTATAATTCAAGCGAATTAGCAAAAGATAATGTCGGCTACATAAGAATATATGGAAACAGAACTACTGTTGAAATATGTACAGAAGCTAATTTTAAGGGCAAATGTGCGGTAGTTAAGGGGAGTGTTGATGTACATCATAACGCGACAGGATACAACATTGAACAAAATGAATACAAGAATATTCTTTATGGAAAGGCTGGATCAATTAGGATAAGAAAGCATGGCGTTGGTTATTGTGGCGGGAGTTCCTATACTTGCCGATACAGTACAGAAACAATAAATGATTTTGTTAATGAAAAATGGGATAAAACAGAAAAAGGAGAAAGTGCTTATATAAAAAACTCAATCCAGGTATTGAATGTTGCCCCAGGATGGGAGGCAATAGCATGTCCAGCAATTAACAACAATTCCGCAAATGGGGTGAACTGTATCGTGTATCCTGGTGGCGATTCAGGTCACGAATATGATTTGACTTATCAAAAATTTGGCGGGAAAGTAAAATTATTAACTATCCAGCCTGCCAATTTTGATACGGCAAAAATCTTTTATGGTTTTAATGGTTATTGGAATTATTGGGACACAGCTGTCTCCGGTTTTGCCTATTTATATTCATCGCCGGAATATGGCACCAATAAAAAGCTGTTTATAAAATATGGCGATAAAATAGATCTTCAGAACACAATCATAAAGCCTGAAACAGTTAAATCAATCAGGTTGTATGGAAATGTTACCATGAATCTCACCAATCTAAAAAATGAGACAAAAAGACTGAAAACTTCAACAAGAGATTTGTCGTGGGGAATATATGCTCCCTTTGATTCAAAAAAGCAGAATCCGCTATACCCATACACAGATATGCGCAAATTCTACAACTCTGTAAAAAGCGTTTCTCTTGAGTCTTCGCCATCTGTTGGTTGGTTTTTGTCGGATGACAACTCTCAGGTTTCAAATAAAAGATATGCCTGCTATCAGGTTGGAAATTCAACAGATGCAATAAGAGCAGAATGCCATCAGCACAACAGTGACCAGTTTGCTTTCAGCGAAAAAGTAAGCTCTGATGAATTCTACGGTAGAACAACTGTATTTAATGGCGACATAAACAGGTTCAGAGAATATGGGGATAATTATGATCTGCTGGTGCTATCAGCGCATGGTTATTTCGGATATTATCAAGATGACAACACAAAACCATATACGGCGTTGAGCATTGTGAATTCTGGCTATACAAATCGTTTGCGTATTGGTGCAGAGAATGATACTTGGAGTGAACCAATTGGCAAGAACAACACAAACTGGGTTGTTACAACAGCCTGCAATTCAATGGGTAAAAACGGTTTTGACTTTGGAACAGATGTTATCGGTGCGTGGAAAAAGTCGCTCGAAACTTTAAACGGTGTGGGCGGAATGAGAAACAAATCATATTGGTGGGAATATTCAGATCCTCATAAATACTATAAATTCAGAGATAATCTTCACAAACCAATCTCTGAAGCATGGATTGATTCGTTTAGCGAAGGTGGAAAAGGAGATCCTGAAAGAGATGCGAGATTTCTGACAAGAGAAAAATGTGACTGCAATGACAAGAGTTGCAGCGACTTATACATGCTTTCTGATAAATTTTATACTCCAATGGACTCAAAAGTAGACTTGTCTAATTATCATTATTACTGCCTGAGAGATAATGGTAACTGGGATGTCTATTCTTATTACAAAACGAAGAAAGCTGTTGTGCTTACACTACCTGTTTTTAATTTTCAGTCAACTGTAAAGGTTTACAAAAGTGTTGTTCCGACAATTAATCAAGCAAACGCTTTTATAAAACAAATAGATCCGGCTCTTTTAAATGAGAATGTAACTATTGATGGCTTAAATACAATCATAAGCATGAAGCGAAATTTTGAGCCGGTTGATGACTTTGTTGTTATAAATGAAGATGTTCTCAATAATTTGGAGTTGAGTGCTGCTAATACTGCCAAAAAATTCACATCGTTGCCATTAAAACTCTTGAGAATAAAAAGAGACGCTACAACTTCATTTGCGGACAATGACTACGGCATTGATGAATTGAGTACAAAAACAAACAGGATCAGTTTTGTATATACGCCAGCGGTTAATGATATCCCACTTCTCGAGAACTATATCGAGATCTCTTATGATGGTGGTGGATTGTATAAAATCTCTTCAAATGTTCCATACAATATTTCAAGTCCGTCAACAAAAAATCTTAAAACCAAAGCTGTGACTGCTGCGGAGATAGCAAAAACATTAAACATTCCTGCTCCGACGCTTGATCCTGCTAACGCTGGATATATAATTGATGAGACTGGTCAGCTCAAGCTTATTTACAAATATGTTGATGAAACAAATTTGAAGCAAATTAATATTTTAATGGAGAAATAGATGAAACACCTGATTTTATTCGTATTTATTTCGTTTTTGGTTGGCTGTAACGGCGTGTTTGACGACGGAACCTGCGGAGAACCGAAAACATACACAGCTCCTGCAAAAGTGCTGAGAGATTCAACTGACAATGAATTTTATTGTGAACAGATGGAAAATTATTGGAATATTGATGCTAAAGAGGTTATAAATTACATCAAAAATATTTCGTTTGAATTTGTTTCTACTGATTACGAAAAGCCTGAAGAATTGCCAAAAACAATTTCTTTTGGCAATCTTACAGAATGCGAGCTGGAAAAAGCACCTTCTCAAACAGACTGCATGGATACAAGAGAGCTTTCATTCAGTTCAAAATCTGAGTTGATTTCAAAAATTATTGTTCCATATATACAGTTTAAAGAACCATACATTAATGAGCTCTGGATTTTATTAAAAAATGGAGGGACTCTTTCCTTATATTGTGATCGAACAGATTCTTCTTTTCTTCCAATAGAAGAGAAGGAAACTGAATACTATTATTCTATTAATTACAAAGTTATAAACAACAATAAAGCTCGGTGATAATTTGACGAAGGCCGCTTCGGCGGCCTTAAGATTGATTTTGGAGAAATAGATGAAACACCTAATTTTATTTGCATTTATTTCGTTTTTGGTTGGCTGTAACGGCGTGTTTGACGACGGAACCTGCGGAGAACCGAAAACATACACAGCTCCTGCAAAAGTGCTGAGAGATTCAACTGACAATGAATTTTATTGTGAACAGATGGAAAATTATTGGAATATTGATGCTAAAGAGGTTATAAATTACATCAAAAATATTTCGTTTGAATTTGTTTCTACTGATTACGAAAAGCCTGAAGAATTGCCAAAAACAATTTCTTTTGGCAATCTTACAGAATGCGAGCTGGAAAAAGCACCATCTCAAACAGACTGCATGGATACAAGAGAACTTTATTTTAGTTCAAAATCTGAATTGATTTCAGAAATTTATTTACATAGAATTATGTTGGAAAAACCATATATCAATAATTTCTATGTAAATCTTAGTAATGGCGGGGATATTTCTTTTCAATATACAGAAGATCAAATTATAATAGCATCATTTACACCTGCAGAAGAGCGAGATAAAGAAAATCCGGTTTATTATCCTGCTCATTATAGGGCTGTCAACAACAATAAAGCTCGGCGATAATTTGACGAAGGCCGCTTCGGCGGCCTTAAGATTGATTTTGGAGAAATAGATGAAACACCTGATTTTATTAATTCTAGTGCAAGTTACTTTTTTATGTTTTTCTGGATGTTCAATTGCTCCAGATTCCTGTGTAAGTGGGGGAGATAGCGTTGAAAACCGCAGTCATTTCAGATCTGAAGAAGTTTTTAAATGTCGCGAGGTTGAGAGATATTTTGATATTGATGTTGACACCTTTTATAGTTATGTAAAAGGAATAAAACTTCAGCTCTCAGAGGAATCGCTAAGCCATAAAGATGTTCTTCCAGAAAGAATTGAGGCAGATAAAATGATTTCATGTGATTATGAAAGTTCAGGCAACAGTTCTGATTGTAAAGATGATATGAGCTTCGATTTTTCTGCGACAGACACAAAAATTGAAACTATTAGCTGGAATCATATTCAAGAAAAAGCACCTTATGCAAATTCTTTTTCAGTTTCTCTTAAAAACGGATACTTTCTGAATGTTGGGGTAACTCCTGAAAACAATATTGTTTTGGCTTATTTTCTTGATGGAAATGACAACCAGGTTGAGGTGAAATATGTTTTGGAGAAATAGATGAAACACCTGATTTTATTCGTATTTATTTCGTTTTTGGTTGGCTGTAACGGCGTGTTTGACGACGGAACCTGCGGAGAACCTAAAACATACACAGCTCCTGCAAAAGTGCTCAGGGATTCTGTTGACAATGAATTTTATTGTGAACAGATGGAGAATTATTGGGATATTGATATTGCAAAGTTATAGACAACAATAAAACCCTAAAATCTATGAAAAAATAGAGCAACAGCAAAACAGCCGTCAAATAAGATAAATCAGGGATTGTTCAAAAAATATAAGATTGGCACCTTTTTTGTTTGTATTAATTTTAAAGAAAGATTTTTCTTGTTTGCTATTTGATTTTTTTCACCAATTCTGTTAGATTGTGTCCGTTTGAACGCTAAGCAACATTATTATATTAAGGAGATCCCTATGACAATTATTCTTGACGGCTCATCGTTAACCGTAGAAAAACTTGTAAGAATTGCCCGTTTTGGTGAAAAAGTTGAACTGTGCCCTAAAGCTCTTGCAAGAATCAAAGTATGCAGAGCAATGCTTGAAGAAAAGCTCAATGCTCATGAAATTATGTATGGTGTAAATACGGGAATCGGCGAGTTTTCCGAGGTTGTTTTAAGCGATGATCAGGTTTTAGATTTCCAGAAATACCTTATTTATAACCATTCCGCAGGGATCGGCGAGCCAGCTCCTGTTGAATATGTTAGAGCTGCGATGGTTGGAAGAATCAATGTTCATGCAAAAGGTCACTCAGGCTGCAGACCAGAAATTACAGAGACTTATGTTGAAATGTTAAACAAAGGCGTTGTTCCTTTTGTTTGCCAGAAAGGTTCTGTTGGTGCGTGCGGCGACCTTGCTCCAATGAGCCAGATTGCACTTTTACTTATGGGTGAAGGAAAAGCTTACTACAACGGTGAACTTCTTGACGGAAAAGAGGCTATGAATATGGCCGATATTAAGATTCCTGGACTCCAGGCAAGAGATGGACTTGCTGCGATAAACGGCTCAAATTTCCTGACTGGAATGAGTGCTATTTTTATTTATGACTCGAACCGCTGGCTCAAACAGGCTGAAATTGCGTGCGCGATGTCGCTTGAGGCACTTCTTGCAAATATGAAACCTTACACAGAAAAGCTTCATGCTGCCCGCGGCTACAAAGGTGCGGTAAGAAGCGCGAACGCAATCCGCAAATGTGTTGAAGGTAGCGATGTGCTTACTGGAAAAATCAAAATCAAGGTTCAGGATGCTTACTCAATGCGTTCAACTCCGCAGGTTATTGGAACTGCTCACGACGCTCTTAACTATGCGAAATCACAGGTTGAAATCGAGCTTAACGGTGTTTGCGACAATCCAATTTTCTTCCCTGAGGAAAAGCTCGCACTTTCCGGCGCAAATTTCCAGGGAACACCTGTTGCGTTACCGATGGAAATGGCTGGACAGGCAATCACAATGGTTAGCGTTCTTTCAGAAAGAAGAATGAACAGACTTAACAACCCTGCTCTTTCTGTTGGACTTCCACCATTTCTCACAAAAAATCCTGGAATGTTCTCAGGACTTATGCTCAGCCAGTACACTGCTGACACTTTAATTGTTGAGCAGAAAATTCTCTGCACACCGGCTGCAATCCAGTCAATTCCGGCTGCTGCAGATCAGGAAGATTTTGTTTCAATGGGTATGAATACAGCTATCAAAAATTTCCAGATTCTTGAAAATGCTTACGGTGTTCTTGGAATTGAATTCATGGCAGCATCTCAGGCACTTGATATCCGTGGCTTCAACAACGGAAAGGGCGTTGCAAAAGCTAAGGAAATTATTAGAAAATATGTTGATTTCCTTGAAATTGACAGACCTCTTTATCCTGATCACACCCAGATGAGAGAGCTTATCAGATCAGGCGAGATACTTGAAGCTGTGGAAAAAGAAATCGGAGCATTGGAATAAATTTAGAATCTCTGGAGGGAAATTCTATGAAAAAATCATTTGTTATCGCGATATTAGTTCTTTCATTAGGAATTATTTCATGTGTCAGCGACAACGCATCTCCAAATTCAGGAAATCCAGCCGGCCAGACAGATACTGACACAACTCAAAATCCTGATCCTGATGTTGTTTCTAATCCTGACCCCGATGTTGTCCCGAATCCTGACTTAACACCAGATGTTGATGTGGTGACTCCTCCTGATGAAACGCCAGACCCAGACATTGTTATTCCGGCAGAAAAATATCCGACAGGCACAACTGATACTGAGAAGTCTTTTTTACAGACACTTCATCCAACTGCTGCATATTTTGAAGTTGGAACACCAAACGGGAAGAGAACTTTTACAGCGAATGATAATCAAGGAAAAGTTATCGGATATGCTGTAATCAGTAAAAATAGAGGATATAAACCTTACGGAGTAACTCAAATTACAGGTCTTACAGCAGATGGTATCTCAATTGAGACAATAACAATGGATCAGAAAGAGGACGATCCCTACTGGATAAAACTAACCGCTGCATTTTTTAATCAGTTCAAGAATCTTGATATAGTAAATATTTCACTTGAGCCTAAGTATGATCCAAACTGTTATCCATGTAATGAAATGTATAAGCTTTTTGGCAGCTACAATGTTGACTCTGTAAGTGGTGCTACCTACTCCTCAAATGCTGTAACTATGGGTGTACTTGACGCATTTTATACCTTTGGTCAGATTCCTAAAAAATAGAACACAGCAACTAATATTTGACTTTCTCTAAATCGGCTATTAAAGTCAGGTCTGGAGGTTTCTATGCTCTGGATGATTACAGATTTCACAAAAACGCCTGATGTCGAAAAAGCTTACACCTATATTTCTAAAATGATAAATGCGGGTGTGAATAAAGTTCTTCTCAGAAATAAGTCTTTGATTTTTAATGAGAAAATGGTTTATCAGCTGGCAGGCAAACTTGCGGCAAACTTTCCTGAAAATGAGATTTTTGTGCCTGAATCCCCATCAATTGCTGAAATGAGTGGTGCAAATGCGATTCACCTTCCATCAACAGCACTTCTTTTAATTAAAGAGCTTCGGGAAACTTATCCCGATTTTCTGATTTCTGTTTCAACTCACTCTCTCAAAGAATTTGAAAAAGCTTTTATTGATGGTGCTGATTACGCATTTTACTCGCCCATTTTTCCGCCGATTTCAAAGCCGGATGACAGAAGAAAAAATCTTTCCCCAATTAAGAGGAAAAACCTTTATCTTCTGGGTGGAATTGATAAAATAGCTGCGCTTTCGTTAATTGAAAAAGGATTTACAAATCTTGCCGGAATCTCTCTTTTTTATGAAGAGAATGCGGCTGAAACAGTAGAGTTTTTAACAAATAGAATAGAGGAAAAAGAAAATGACAAAAATGACTCAGATTGAAGCTGCTAGAGCCGGAATAATAACTGAAGAGGTTAAAATAGCAGCTCTTAAAGAAAAAATGGCTCCTGAAATTATGAGAGAAAGAATTGCAGAAGGGACAATTGTTATCTGCAAAAACAGAGTTCACGATATTACACCGCTGGCAATCGGACTTGGTTGCAGTGTGAAAATCAATGCAAATATAGGTAGTTCCGAAGATATTAACTCTGTTGAAGAGGAAATCGCAAAAGCAAAAATAGCTGTAAAATACGGCGCTGATGCGATAATGGATCTTTCAACTGGCGGCACAACTGTTGATATTACCCGTCAGAGAATTATGGAAGAGGTGAAAGTCGCAATCGGAACAGTGCCGATTTATCAGGCAATTGTTGATGCGGTAAGAACCAAAAAGAAAGGTTTCGGAGCTATGACTGCTGATGAAATTTTTGAGTCAATCGAAAATCAGGTAAGAAGCGGCGTTGATTTTATAACTGTTCACTGCGGTATCAACAAACATCTTCTTCAGTCTCTTTCAAAATCAAAAAGAATTGAAGGCATTGTTTCAAGAGGCGGCTCAATAACTGCAAGATGGATGGCTCATAACAAAGCGGAAAACCCTCTTTACGAATTTTACGACAGACTTTTGGATATTGTTCACGAATATGACTGCGTTTTAAGTCTTGGCGATGGACTTCGCCCAGGAGCGATAGCTGATGCGACAGATCGCCCGCAAATTCAGGAGCTTATAACTCTTGGAGAGCTTACGGAAAGAGCAAGAGCAAGAGGTGTTTCTGTTATGATAGAAGGCCCAGGACATGTTCCGCTGCATCAGATTGCCGCAAATATGCAGATTCAGAAAACTCTTTGCAAAGGCGCACCTTTTTATGTGTTAGGCCCGATTGTTACAGATGTTGCTCCAGGTTACGACCATATAACTTCAGCAATTGGCGGCGCAATTGCAGCGATGAACGGTGCAAATTTTCTCTGCTATGTTACACCTGCAGAACACTTGTCTCTTCCATCAATTGAAGATGTAAAAGAAGGGGTAATTGCAAGTAGAATTGCGGCTCATGCTGCTGATATTGCTAATGGTTTCCCTGGCGCGAAAGATTGGGACAACGAAATGTCAATTGCAAGAAGAGCACTTGACTGGGACAAACAGATAGAACTTTGCATGGATCCTGAAAAGGCAACAGCTTACAGAGAAAGAAGAGGCCCAAAAGCTGATGGCGAAACCTGTTCAATGTGCGGAGATCTTTGCGCTATGAAGAATTTCAAGGAAGCTGAAATTCTTATGGCAGAATAATTTCAAAAACGCTTCATTTTTTAATCTAAAACTTGGTCAAATCTGCAACTTACTGATACTACTTAAAAAAAGATTTTTGTTTGAAAAATATTTCTTGACAGAAATAATTTTTTTAAATAAACTTGTTTCTCCTTGGCAGACAATTTCTGTGTGCTGAGAAAAGGGTGCTGCATAATTTTTATGCGTCAGGATTTCAGATAGTCGGGCCGCTGTCTGGCATATAATCATTTTATATTTTTAATTTTTTTAAGTGGGGTTGGTTTATGTTTGACTCTAATGGCTCTGTATCAACAAGATTTCTTAATTTTATTCAGAAAAACTCAAAAAAGATTGTTAAAAGCTGGTCTAAGGCTGTTGTGGAAGATGAAACTGTTTCTGCCTTTGCTGAAGCAAACCTCACCCACATAGAGATGGATGTGGCTGAAATTCTTGAGGAGTTTGAAAAGTGGGTTAATGTTAATGAGCACAAAAATTTGATTGGAAAATGGTATGCAGAGCAGGGAATCAAATTTTTTAGAATGGAGATTCCGCTTTGTGAAATAGCCAGAGCGTTAAGCCATCTCCGCAGAACTATTATTGATTTTGTTGCAAAAGAGTATCCTTACGAAAAACCTTTTGATCTCCATCAGATGAATGAGTTTGTAAACAGAACCTCCAAGTTTTTTGATTTAGCTCAATATTACATTCTTCGCGGTTACACTGAAGAAATGAATAGACTTATGAAAGAGAGCTGGACTCTTACGGATGATGACACAAATAAAATATTTTTTGAAAGAAGTTTCTATAAAAGATAAGTTCATAGTTCTTTTTTTTGGTTTCTCCATCGAGGTCAGACTGCTGCTCTTGGCACCAAAGGAGCGGCAGTCATTTTGTTTTCTTTGAAATTTACAAAATTACTTAACTCTGATATATTCCTCTTGTTATAAATGTTATGACGGAGAAAAACATGCAGATTTTAAACTCAATAAAAGAAATGCGGTTCATAAGAGAAGACTTGTCAGGCAAAATCGGTTTTGTCCCGACAATGGGAGCCTTGCATGAAGGTCATCTTTCGCTCATTAGAGCGGCAAAAAAAGTTTGCGACACTGTAATTGTTTCGATTTTTGTCAATCCTACTCAGTTTGGACCAAACGAAGATTTTGACAAGTATCCCAGAAAAGAAAAAGAAGACGCTCTTCTTTGCGAACAGGCTGGAGCAGATTTTGTATTTCTTCCATCAAAAAATGAGGTTTATCCCGAAAATCCTTTTGTCTCACTCTCTGTAAACAAATATACAGATATTTTATGCGGAGCAAAAAGGCCGGGACATTTTAATGGTGTTGTTCAGATTGTAGGTATTCTTTTTAATATTGTGGCACCTCATAAAGCATTTTTTGGCCAAAAGGATTTTCAACAGCTTTTTATCCTAAAAAAATATAGTGAAGTTTATCATTATCCGGTTGAAATTGTTGCGTGCCCGACAGTCAGAGAATCAGACGGTCTTGCTATGAGTTCAAGAAATGCTTACCTTTCAATCGAAGAAAGAATAAATGCACTCGTAATTACGAAAACTTTCAATAAAATCATAGAGATAGTCAAAGACAAAAAAGCGCAGAACAGAACAGACTTTCTTGAATCTTTGGCAATTAAAACTATAACTGAAGAGCTGCCAGAAATTAAAGTTGATTATCTCGAAATCAGAAATCAGAAAACACTTGAAAAAGATGAATTTATAAATCAGGAATCCCGTATATTTGCAGCAATATTTATGGGGAAAACCAGACTTATTGACAATATGGAGATTTGGTAATGGTTGTTCTTGCCGAAAGGATGAAAAATAAAGAGTATGTTTTTGCATCTTTAATGAAAAGAAAAAACGAGCTTGCAGCAATGGGGCATGTTATGCTTGATTTTGGAGTTGGAGATTGCACAGAACCAGCTCCGCAGCAAGTTGTTGAAGCTCTTAGAGAATCTGTTCTTGATGGCTCGACACATCACTATTCATCATACAACGGAACTCCGGAGTTTAGAAAAAGTATTAAATCGTGGTTTGAAAAGCGGTTTTCCATAACTCTTGATTTTAACAAGGAGATTACAGCACTCATTGGTTCAAAGGAGGCAATATTCCGCGCTGCCCAGACAATTATAAATCCAGGCGATATTGCATTAGTTCCAGATCCTGCGTATCCGGTTTACGCATCAAGCGTTCTTCACGCAGGCGGCACAGTTTATTATATGCCACTGCTTGAGAAAAACTTATTTTTGCCCGATTTGTCGGCAATTCCTGAAGATATAAAGAAAAAAGCAAAGCTCATATATATAAATTATCCAAACAATCCGACAACAGCGACTGCTGATGAGAAATTTCTCAAATCTCTTTATGAAGAGGCTGTGAAATATGACTGGGCAATATTCGGAGATATGGCGTACTGCGAGATTTATGACAAACAAAAGCCTTTATCAATTCTTAGTTTTGACACAAACAAAGAACGGTCAATAGAATTTTACTCCTTCTCAAAATCTTATAATATGACCGGGTGGAGAATAGGCTTTGCTGCAGGAGCAAAAGAGCTTGTTTCTGCGCTTGTTGCAGTTAAATCAGAGCAGGGTTCTGCTCCTTTTGAGCCGGTTCAGAAAGCAGCCATAAGAGCATTAACTCTTCCCGATGCCGATGTTGAGCGAATCCGTGATTACTACAGGGCTCAGCGGACAAAAATGTATGCAATTCTTGAAAATGCAGGGATTGACTTTTTTAAAAGTGATGCTGGTTTTTATGTCTGGGCAAAAGTGCCATCCGGATTTTCTTCAATTGATTGGTGTAAAAAACTTATGGAAGAAAAACATATAGTTACAACGCCAGGCTCTTCGCTTGGCATTTATGGCGAAGGCTGGTTTAGAATGACGCTGACCAGAACTGACTCCGAGATGGAGGAATTTTCAAAACGAATGAGCTCTTTGTGATGGAACAATATCTCTTATCGCTTGGCTCAAATATTGGCAACAAAACCAAAAATCTAAATGATGCGCTGAAAAACCTTAAAAACCAAGCTGTTTCGATAGTTTCATCCTCCTCTTTTTATGCAACAGCCCCTCTGCTCTATTTATCTCAGGACGATTTTGTAAATATGTGCGCAATTGTTGAAACAGACCTTAAGCCAATTGAACTGCTCGACACTTGCAAAGATATTGAAAATAAAATGGGGAGAGTCAAAGTAGTAGATAAAGGGCCTCGGATTATTGATTTAGACATAATTTTTTGGGATAAAAGCTATTTTTCCTCAGAAACACTTGATATTCCTCATAAATCATGGAGAGAAAGGCTTTTTGTTATGGTTCCGGCAAAAGAACTTATTGACAAAACAGGATGTTTCGCAGAATTTGCTGGAGAAATAGAAAATTCTCTAAAAAAAATGAATTATCCGGCAGAAAAAAATGGAATTAGGTTACTTGAAAAATAAAGGTGTTCTAAGCGACAAAAGGAGACACCGCTTTTATGGATAGTCTTACAATTTTTTTAGGAATGATATTTAGTGCTTTTGGTTTTGGTTATTTTATTTATGGCAAAAAGCAGCATCGTTTTGTGCCAATGATTTCAGGGATGATTTTGATGGTTTTCCCGTACTTCGTGGACGGAGCTGTTAAGATTGTTATTGCCGGATTAATCCTTCTGGCAGCCCCATTTATCTTCAAACAAAAATGATTCGTAAAACTGGCATCCTTAAAAACACATCAAGCTCTTGTAATTACTGCTGATTATTGCAAAAACCTATGCTGAGAAATCATGAGAAAGCTAAGTGAATCTACTCTGCGCTGTTCAACAGACCTTTTTTCAGGATAAGTTCTTTCTGAACATTTGAAAATTTACGGCATGAGCCGATAACTTTGCCTGAGTCATCTATGATTTCGCCTGTTTCTGCATTGAATTCAAGAACTTTGCCAGAGACAAGAATGTTTTTATCAATTTCTATAACTTCAATAATCGGGAATCCTGTGTTTATCGCATTTCTTTTGTAGATTGCACCATAGGAAAACGCAACAATTCCGGCCATTTCTAGTGATATAAAACAGTCAACTGCCTGCTGGCGGGAACTGCCTGAGCCAAAGTTTTCACCAGTGACAACAATCATTCCTGGTTTTGCTTTTTTTGCAAAATCACGATAGCCTTCAAGATTGTCAAGAGTGTACGCACCCATTTTTGAAATATCAACTATTGAAAGATACTGATTATGAAAAATCTGGTCTGTGTCAATATCGTTTATAAGTTGGCCTGCTAAATCGCGAAGAACAAAAAGTTCGCCTTTGATTGAGTTCATTTTTTCACCTTTTCTTTCAGTTTTTCATCAATCAATATTTTGAATGCCTGTTTAGGCTGTGATCCAGTAAATTTTTTGCCGTTTACAAAAAATGTTGGAACTCCGCGAATATTAAGTTTTTGAGCTTCAAGAAGATCTTTTTTCAGGATTTCTTCAGTTTTTGGAGATTCCATCTCTTTTTTGATTTTAGCCCAGTTTAGATCAGCTTCTTTTGCATATTTTTCAAAAAACTTTTCATAACCTGCAACCGACCATTCTGTCTGTTTTTCAAAGAGAAGTTCGTTAATTTTCCAGAATTTATCATCGCCGAAGAGTTTTTTAACTGCAATTCCAAATTTAGCGGCAGCTTCTGCCTGTTTGTGAAAACCCATTGGCCAGTTTTTGAAAACAACCTTGACCGAACCTTTGTAATCACTCAAAAGCTCGTTCATCGTAATAGAGCCTCTTTTGCAGTGTGGACACTGAAAATCACTGTATTCGACAAGTGTTATCTGAGCTTTTTTGCTTCCTTTAACCGGCTCGTGACCAGCGAGCACAATATCATAGATTTTGTTCGGATCTTCAGTCTGTTTTCTTTCTCTTGAGGCAACTTCAATCTTGCCGTCTTTTATAAGTTCAAGATAAAGCGCATCTCCTTTTATGTTTTTTTCCTGAGAAAGCTTCATAGCACGCTCAAGCTCTTCTTTTATAACTTTGTCAAAAGATTCTTTCGGATAAGCTCCACCGACAAACCTACCATTTATGAAAGTGCCTGGAGTTCCTTTTACGCCGATTTTCTCAGCAAACTGGATATCTTTTTCGACAAGTTCTTTAATCTCAGCACTTTCTCTATCTTTTTTGAATTTTGCACCATCAAGCATTAATTCTTCAGCTTTTTTATCAAGCCAGATGTTAAAATCAGCCTCTTTTGACCATTCTTTCTGAGTTTTGAATAAGAGATCGTGCATTTCCCAGAATTTGCCCTGTTTGTGAGCGGCCATTGCGCCGTAAGCTGCCGGTTTTGCTTTTGCATGAAACTGAAGAGGCATATTAATGTATGCAATTCTGATTTTGCCGGCATACTCTTTTTTGAGTTCTTCAAATGTTGTATAGAGTTTGCCGCAGAAAGGACACTCAAAATCATCAATAAGAATCATGGTTATTAACGCATCTTTATCGCCAAAAATAGGCGTTCCGGCCGGTAAATCAACCTTGTAAATATCTCGAGGAATCACTGGCGCAGGAATTTTGTATTGACCAAGACCCTCTTTTATAAGTTCGGCATAAATATTTTTTGAACGGCTAGCTCTAAGTTCTTCACCTTTTGCAAGCTGTTCCTTGATTGTCTGATCAATAACCGGCTGATTCAGTCCTACAATTCTGGCTCCATTTATAAAAATAGTTGGAGTTCCGCGGACGCCAAAATCACTACCCTGCTTCATATCTGTGTTTAAGGTTGCTTCAACTTCGGCAGAAATCAAATCTGCCTCGAATTTGACAACATCAAGCCCCAGCTCTTTTGCCCAGAGTTTGTAGTTTTCATCTGAGAGCTCTTTTTGATTTTCAAAAAGTTTTTTATACATTTCCCAGAATTTTCCCTGTTTTTCAGCCGCAATTGCAGCTTTTGCCGCAGATTTTGCGTCTTTGTGAAAATTAAGAGGGTAGTGCTTGAAAACAAAAGAAATTTTATCTTTGTAATCTGACATAATTTTATCTGTCAGTTCAAAAAATCTTTTGGAAAAAGGGCACTGGAAATCGCTGAAAACAACCATTGTAGCTGAAGCGTTTGCAACGCCTTTTGCCGGAGATTTTCCAAGCTCAACCTTATAGATATCCTGTTTTTTTTCGCCTGTTTTCTGGACTGTTTTTTGTTCTTTTTTGGTCTCATTCTCTTTTTTCTTTGAACATGAGGAAACTGTAAGAGAAAAAAATAAGAATAGAACTGCAACTATCGCAGTAACAAGAGAAGCACTCAGTTTCATGCCGACTCCTTAATAACTAGAAAACTAAAAAATAAATAAGATATGTGCCAATCATCGCATAGATACCTGCCGCAGAATCGTCAAGCATCATGCCCCAGCCGCCATGCATTTTTTTATCAAAAAAAGACGCTGGCCACGGTTTCGCCACATCAAAAATCCGAAAAAGGATAAAGCTGACGCCAACAACAAACCATGCTTTAAAGGTTGTCGGATCAAAAATTTGAGGATTAAGAAAAGAAATAAGTAGCAGAGAAAGCGCCTGGCCATGCACTTCATCAATAACAACAATCTGAGGATCTCCATTGTTGGTCGCTTTTGATACGACATGGGAAGCCCAAACGCCTGTAATAAAAGTAAATATTGCAAAAGCTAAAAGATAACTCGGGCCAAGAAGTGCGCAACCCCAGACAAACGGGATGGCAGCAAGGGAACCTGCTGTCCCCGAAGCTATTGGAAAATAGCCCGAGCCAAACCAGGTTCCCCAGATAAAAGCCAGTTTTTTCAATTACTGCTCCTTGGATTTTTCGTATTCATCAGCAATCTTCTTCTGAATATCACTTGGAACTGGATCATAGTGAGAGAAGCTGATTGTGTAA
This sequence comes from uncultured Spirochaetales bacterium, assembly GCA_964542005.1. GTDB lineage: Bacteria > UBP6 > UBA1177 > UBA1177 > CALOFP01 > CAZISX01. The sequence goes on along the minus strand of CAZISX010000007.1, from coordinate 26,899 downwards.
GTTCCGCAACCGTTTGTCATGGAACGAAGCTGTGTCGAATAGCCGTGAAGCTCTTTTAATGGAACTTGAGCTTTTACAGTCTGGTATCTTCCGGCAGATTCCATACCCTGCGGTTTACCGCGGCGGGAAGAAATATCGCCCATTACCTGACCTGCATATTTATCTGGAACTGTGATTGCAACATTGTAAATAGGCTCAAGAAGAATAGGTTTAGCCTGTTTAACCGCATCTTTAAACGCCATTGATGCAGCAATTTTGAATGACATTTCATCTGAATCAACTTCGTGCATTTTACCATCATAAAGTGTAACTTTGCAGTTCATAAACTTGCAGCCTGCAACAGGGCCGTTTACCATAACATCTCTAACACCTTTTTCTACTGCAGGGATAAATCTGCCTGCAACAACTCCACCGACAATAGCATCAACAAATTCAAATTCCTGATCTGATGGATCAAGCTTAATCGCAACTTCAGCAAACTGGCCAGCTCCGCCAGACTGTTTTTTGTGTCTGTAACGAATATCTGCGTTTCCTCTAATTGTTTCTCTGTATGGAATTTTTGGCTCTTCAATTTTAACCTTGATTTTGAACTGATTAAGAACTTTTTTCGCAATAACATCAAGGTGAAGCTCTCCAAGACCACTAACAATAAGCTGTTTAAGTTCTGGATCAGCAAAAACCTTGAAAGAAGCATCTTCAATCTGGATTTTTCTAAGTGATGTCGCCACCTTATCTGTGTCTTCCTTTGACTCGCC
>CAZISX010000007.1:10269-26134 GCA_964542005.1 uncultured Spirochaetales bacterium | reverse complement strand
CAGCAAATGCGCCGCGAACAATTGCTTCCGGCCATTCAATAAGCTGATGATTTATAGGAGTTGCTGATTTATCCTTCATTATCTGGTCGCCTGTTTTGCTGTTTTTAAGCTTAACTGTAGCAAAAATCTGACCTGCAGTAACTTTTTCTGTAGCAATTCTTTCTTTTCCTTTTATTATAAAAAGCTGTCCAAATTTTTCTGCTGTCATTGTATCATTATTGTAAACATCGCTTCCTTCGGAGATTTCACCCTGAAGTGCTTTTAAAATGAAAACTTCACCAAACTGAGGAATAAGGTTTACCTTGAAAACAACAGCCTTAAAAGAGTCAGCTGGATTAAAAACAATTCTTGATTCATCAGCAAGAACAAGCTCTTTTTTAGCAGCAGGAGTCGGGAAAAATTCAGCAATAGCATCTAAAATACAATCAACGCCGATGCCTTTGTTAGGTGCTGCAAAAAATACTGGGTAAATTGTTCCATTTGCGAAAGCAGTAACAAGACCTTTCTGCATTTCATCTTCAGAAAGAGCGCCTTCTGCAAAATATTTTTCCATAAGAGCTTCATCAGATTCTGCAACAGCTTCCATAAGTTTGAGCTTAAGCTCGTCCATTTTATCAGCCATATTTGCAGGAATTGCTTCTTCGCCAGCTCTTTTGCCATTTGCATATTTGAAAACTTTGCCTTTAAATATATCAATAACCGCGTTTGCCGTCTGGCCAGTTGAAAGAGGAAAAGACATTGGAGCGAGAGTTATGCCAAGCTCAGATTCCATCTCGGCAAGAAGCTCTTCCATGTTATTTAAGTTATCTCTATCTATTTCATTTACAACAAACGCTATAGATTTGTTGAATTTTTTTGCAAGAGTAAACGCTTTTTCTGTTCCGACATCAACTCCAGATGCTGCTTTAAGTGTAAGAATAACTGTTTCGCAAAAAGGGAGTGAGCTGTAAAGCTCGCCAGCAAAATCAAAATATCCCGGAGTATCAACAAAAGAAATCATGTTTTTCTTGTATTCACCACTGCAAACAGAAGTTGAAATAGAAATTCCTCTTGAAATTTCCTCTTCTGTAAAATCAGAAATAGTGTTCCCGTTTTCAACAACGCCCTGTCTGTTAAGTACACCCATATTGAACATAAAAGATTCAATAAGAGTTGTTTTTCCTGTGGTTCCGTGTCCCGCAACACAAACATTCTTTAAATTTTCGCTAGAGTAAACAGCCATAATTAAGCCTCCTTGTGGTTTGATAATTTATCGGTTATATCTTTCTTCAACAAGTTTTATCCAAAAAATTTCTATCAATCTCGCTTTTTATAAATGAGTACATATTCCGGTTTGACGCAATAATAGTTCTATCAAAAAAATAGTTTCTACCGCCATCAAAATCTGTAACAATTCCGCCAGCTTCTTCAATCATAAGAACTCCTGCCGCAATATCCCATGAAGACAAGCCGTGTTCCCAAAAAAAATCAAATCTTCCCGCAGCTGTAAACGCCATATCAATAACAGCAGAACCCATCCGCCTGACAGCTCTTGTTTTTCTAAGAACCTGTTCAAAAACGGAAAAAGTATCTTTATCAAGACCTTTTACAATGTCTGCGAATCCGGTTGCGCAGACAGAGTTTATTGGATTGCCGTTGTCACTAACATGAAGCCTCACCCCGTTACACCATGCGCCGCATCCTTTTTCTGCAGAAAAAAACTCACCTGTGACGGGAATGTAAGATGCTGAAAAATCTACGAATTCGCCATTAAAATGTGCAACAGAAACAGCAAAAGGCATTAGTCCTGCAATAAAATTGGTAGTTCCATCAAGCGGATCAATAATCCACAGAGGCTCTTTTTTTATAGGCTCATCAGGATTAAATTCCTCGCTCAAAAATCTAATATTTTCCATTTTAGAAAGAGACTCAATAAGAAATTCTTCAGCATGTCTGTCTGCCTCGCTTACCAAATCTTTAGAAGTCTTAAAAGAAGATGAAAGTTCCGGTTTTCCAAAATAACTAAGAAGAATATCACCTGTTTTTTTGAGAAGGGGTTCTAAGCTGCTCATCAGGATTCTTTGACTTCCTTTGTATGTTCAACAAAACGCATTTTGGCCGTAGAAATCAGATTTGTGATAAGAGCATCCTCTTCTTTTGAAAGATTCCCCGCAGTTTTATCGCGAAGAACTTCGAGAAGACCAATATTAAACTTAGCCATTTCAAGATTTTCTTCAGTAGTTTCAATGCCTCTTAATTTTATCTCGCCAAGATTATAAAGCACAGCAGAATAAACAGAGGTAATAAGACTCTCAAAGGATGGCTCTATTCTATTATAAGACATATTATTCCTCAGACTCAGGTAGAGAATCAGAGTCAGAGTCAGAGTCAGAATCAAAATCAGAATCAGCTTCTTTTGCCGCTTTTCTTGCAGAATCGCCCATCAACATTGATTCATCGAGAACTTCATATTCGGTACACTCAGAAAGAGAGTCAAGATGCTTTTCATAGTCTTCTTTTGTAAGTTCCTGTCTCTCAATTCTTTTTCCGATTGTTCTGGTATCATACATAAAAATGTCTTCTTTTTTTTTCATAAAATTCTCCACCACTATTTAAAATTTATCTTAAGTATCGCATTGTTATCAGATTTTTTCTCATCACCGTCTTTAGTCAGCATATAAGTTCCAACCCCAGCACCAGCTGCACACGCACCAACAGCAACCCAAAACCACCATTTTGTGTAGATAGGATCTGAAATTACTGCTTCTTTTTTAGAAGGCTCTTCCTCAGACATGATTTCAGAAGATTTTCCATCAACAGTTGAAGCAGCAGTCAGAAGAGTAAACGGCATTTCCTGACTAAAAATCTTATCTATAAAACTCTTTATCGCATTAGGGGAAACATTGCTGTTTTCTTCAGTAAAAACAAACTCTTTCTCTGAAATTTTGTAAGATTTTTTGTCCTTGTCAACCAAAACAGCTTTCAAAGTTAAGGAATTTTTTCTTGGCTCAACAGAAAAATGGAAAAAAACAATCTGGTCAACACCAAGTTTGGCAACATTCTTCAGCGATTTCAAGATCATATCAGAAGAACCCAAGCTGGAAGCGTACTCTTTTTCAGCATCAGGAAGAAACTCTGCCCCAACGCGGAGAAAAAGATTTTTATCTATCTCGCTCTCCTCCTTGTCGCCTATCTCAATAATGCCAGCAATATCATCATAACCAGCTTTGTGGATGCGATAGTAATGAAATCCGGCAGTTATTCCATCAAGACGAAGCGGAGTCACACCCGCAATTCGGCCATCAAAAAAAACCAGAGCATTTTCAGGATAAGATTTGAAAAATATTGAGCCATTAGGCATCATCTCAATATCTTCTTTAACTTTATTGAAAGCGTCGAGAATGTTAGGAGGAAATTCAGCCTCATCAAGAGCAAAGCCAGGCCTTATATTAAGAAAAGTCACAAAAAAAGAACGGGCTTTCCCTTTCTCGTCAATCATTGTATGGGCAGCACCCAAATAAAGGAGAATCTTTGAGAAAAACTCGAAATCAGCAGTTTTATCAAGCTGTTTCTCGAAAAGTTCTTTTGCTGACTCAAAGTTTTTAATAGCTTTTTCAACTTCCAGATTGTCGTAAAGCTCTTTTCCGGTTCTGAAAAGCTTGAGAGCTTCCTGAATTGATTCTTTCGATTTTGAATAGCCGGCAGCAAGCATTCGAGCCTCTGCATCAGCATAATCATAATTTTTAAGAGCAGCTACATTTTCAGCAACCATTTTCTGGGCATCTCTCGCCTTTTCAGCAGAAAAAGAGTCCGGGAAAAGATAAATTGCAGCAACAGCTTTTTTCTTTTCAGCAGCATGAAGCTCGCCATAACCATAAAAATTAGTCGTCGTACTGAACAATATGAAGGCGATTAAAACAATCGCAATGACACAATCTTTCAAAATAATCTCCGAGTGTCGCACTATAAACGGCTAATAGCTATACCTAAAAAGAAACTCTTTGTCAATTTTTACCTTAAATTACAACTTAATATGAGTTTTTTCAACCCTTCTTTATAAAAAGCTGCTCTATTACAATGAGTGGAGTTATCCGGAGAAGAAACCTCTCAAAAGCAGAAGCAAAACAGAAAGGAATTTAACAATCCCAGATATTGACTAAATCATGGCACATTTAATTCCTTGGGGAAATGTTGATAATTGTTTTTGATTTAGAGGACTTATGCACAGAATAAGGTCATAAATTCTTTTCATAAAAAACCTTGCCTACACGGTCAATGTGTGCTCTGAGATCAGGGTTTTCAATGTGTTCATAAATGGAAATATCAAATTTGTAAGGAAGATAAAGCTCTTCAAGCTCCTGCTCAATATCATAAATTGTCTGAAGATTCAGGCTTTTCCCAAAAAGTGTAATATCAATATCTGAGCCGTTTCTAAAATTTCCTTTCGCACGAGAACCATACAAAACAACTTTTTCTATCTGCTCAAATTTTGAAAAAACCTCTTGAATTAATTCGATAATCTCAGAATCAAGTCCAAACATCAGAGTTTCCTTAATTTTTTCTGATTGTTAAGACTTTCAAAAAGTTCAAGAAAAGCGTGATAATAGATTTTTATAATATCCTGATAGATTTCCTCGGCTGTTTTTTCGTTGTAGGTGTGAACTGTGTTGTTTCTACTTTTGATTGATTTCATTAACGAATTTCCACTTTTTATCAAATCTTTCTCAAATGCCATTCTAAAAGCATCTGCGCTGCCCTGGATATTCGTTTCACCAAGAGATTCATAGAAGTCTTTGACTGTTTTCCAAGCAAGTTCCTGAGTATATTCAAAGCGTTGAATAATTCCCTCTTTTTCAAGATCAGACAATTCTCTCGATAAAGCTGTCTCAACACCTTTTTGAAGCTGTTTAAAAGCTTTTTCAAAGTTATTTAGCCGCTGAATCCACCTTATATCTTCCATGAATTATTCTCCCATAGAATTAAGCTATTACATATCTAAACTGCCAAAAAACATAACATAAGATTAAGAGAATATCAATCAAAAGTTCATCCTCTTTAAAATACGGCAAGCAAAAAATGTCAGGTAGGCTGAAGGCCGTTTTTTATGTTTTCATAATATTATCAAAAAACTCTGCCATTTCAGAGTCATTTCTGTTTAATCCAAATATCTGCCAAAAAAGAGAGTTTATGAGTCAGATGACCTGAACTTTTGTGACTTGAGAGAACCTCTCCAGGCCGAGCTCCAAGTTCTTCAATAATTGCTGCAACTTGCGGGTGAGAAATCATTTTTTGCCGTGCAGCTTTTACTTCTGATACATTTTCCTTTTCTTCAAGAAGATCAAGGCGTGTTCTGTATTCTGTGCAGAAATCTGAGGTTAGAAGAAAATTTATAACACTATTTTTCAGCTTCACGGGGACTCCTACTTTGAGTTTTTTTCTGCTTTCCCAAAATCCATTTTCCAATTTTTTCAACAACACTTTTTTCAACATTGGCAACTTTCATATACTCAGCTCTTGACGGTTTTTCTGTGCCTAAAATTTATATTTCTGTAGGAGATTAGGTCTGAGCTACTTTATCCCTTCAATAACTTTCCAATTTTTCTCACCTTTTTGAAGAACAATCAACTCTTTTTTGTTTTTAAGTTCTTTTAAAGGTTTGTCCGGCATTTTGAATGAAAGGTTGTAAATCTGCTCAACAGAAACTTTCTTGGATATTGGTGAGTAGCTTAATATTTTCCGCTCAACAAGCTCATAATTCATCCTCTCAAAATAGGTCGCGTTCATCATAAAATTCTGCATAACCTTTTCTCTTTCTGGATATTCAGCAGAAAGAACATAATTCATATCTTTCGGACTTTTATTATTTATTGCAATTGCGCGAATATCCAAAACAGCAAAAACATCCTCTTCATCGGGTTGAGGCAGAGAACAGCCGGAAAGAATAAAAATGATTGAAGAAAAAGCTATGAATTTAAGAATAAAAATTATTTTTTTGCCGAACATGTTTTTTCCATCTCGGAAATTTCTCTATTTACTTCTGGAGAAAGAGTTTTGAAATTTGTTTTTATGTATTTAATTCTCATCATAACCGCAGGGCACTTATCTTTTTTTAAATAAAAGTTTGCAACCTTCATTTCTCTGGAAATCAGCATTGCCTCTGCTTCTCCAAGTTGTTTTTCTGCCGATAAAAGATAGGCTCCCTTAGGATAAGAATGAAGATAGTTTTGATACTGCACAGCTGCATCATAAACTGTTTTCAGGTCTTTTTCATCAGGGTCGGGAAGTATAAAAAAATCTGTTGGCTTCTGAGCAAAATAGCAGTTCCCAAGCTGATAGGTTGCATAATCTGCTTTTTCATGGTTTGGCCGCATTTTTATGAAAAGTTTATAAACCTCAATTGCTGCCGCATATTCCTCTTTCGCATAATAGGTGTCACCAAGTCCGATTCTTGCAAAAGGCTCAAATTTACTAAAACTGTAATCGGTAATGACCTTCATAAACTCCTGTTCAGCCTCTTCAAAATCTTCCTGCTCAAGATAAGCAAGCCCTCTTTTATATGAAACATCTGCTTCAGATTCAGGATTTTTTACCTCAGGAACGCTTTTGCATCCGATTGCGATAAAAACTATTAAAATTAAGAGGATAAAAACTTTCATAACAACTCCAGCACAATTTCTAAAAACGCAATAAGATACTGTAATTGTGATGAAAAGAAAAGTTTTAAGATGTAAATGTTTACTTTTCCCCTTGTTTTGCTACAATCCGTCTGTTTTATGGTCTTATAATAATGCTGGGGGCAAAAAAATGAAAACTATATATCAATTTCTTGAGCAATATGCGGTTTCAGACAGCAAAAAAACGCTTTTTATTTACAGAAAAAGAAGCGAGTGGGTAAGAGAATCGTGGGAAAGTGTTCTGGAAGATACAAAAAAACCTATCTTTTTTCTTCAGAAAAGAGGCTTTGACAACAATAAAAGAGCTGCGATTCTCTCTGAAAACTCTCCCGAATGGCTCAAGCTGATGTGCGCAATTTCTGCTGTCGGCACAACACTGATTCCTATCGACATAAATATCAGCGACGCAGAAGTTCATAATATTATTGGACATTCAGAAACATCTCTTCTTTTTTTCAGCGAGAAAAAGAGGAGCTCTGCAGAAAAAATGAAAGAAATGTTCCCAAATCTTGAAATTGCTCTAATTGACGATGTCTTTGCCGGACAACCAGAAGCAATCGGGGGTTTGCCTGAACAAAAAGATGATGATTTGACAGCAATTTTATATACTTCCGGCACAACAGGCAACCCAAAAGGCGTTATGATTACTAATGCTAATCTTTACTGGAATGCTGTTTATGCGCAGGGAGAAGGGCCGCTTGTAGAGGATAAAAAATTTGCCCAGATTCCTTACACCAAAGATGATATTTCGCTTGTTATTCTGCCACTTCATCATATTATGACTCTTTCAAATGTTGTGTTTAAATCATTCTTGGCTGGCTCTGCTCTGTTGTTTTCCCCTTCATTTAAGCCTGAAGATTTGTTTGAAACAATAAAAGAGGGCTCTCCGACTTTTATGGCTCTTGTTCCTCAGCTCCATGAAATTTTCTATAAAGGACTTACCAAGAAAATAAGGAATATGAAAGAACCTGTTAAAACAATAATAAACACACTTCTTTCCCTCTCTATTTTCTGTGAAAAGAAACAGCTTCCCAACCCCTTCAAGCTAGCATTCCGCAAAGCAAAATCTCTTTTTGGAACAAATATTAAGTGGCTTATTTCTGGAGGCTCAGCGATTAATCCTCAATGTTACTGGACATTTAGAGCTATCGGCATCAAAACAGTAAACGCTTATGGACTCACAGAAACAACAGGCGGATTTTCCGGCTGTCCCGGGGTAAAAGCAGGAACTGGTTCTGTCGGGAAGCCTGTTATGGGCGGAACTATTAGAATAGAAAATCCTAATGAAGACGGCGTTGGAGAGATTGTAATAAAAGGTAATCACATAATGAAAGGTTACTATAAAAATGAAGAAGCGACAAAAGAATCTATCCGTGATGGCTGGTTTTATACCGGAGATCTTGGCTATATTGATTCTGAAGGCCATATTTTTTACTCCGGCCGACTCAAAAACATTATAGTTCTGCCAAGCGGCAAAAATGTCTATCCTGATGAAATTACTGCATATTATATTGAAAACACTACAGCGATTGACGAGATATGTGTTTTCGGACTTAATCTCGGAGATGGCGAAAAAGTTGCGGCTTTAATAAAACCTACAACAGAGGCTTTATCCAAACCGAAAAAAGAGCTTTACGAATTTTTTGAAAAAGAGATGGCAAGACTCAATGCTGGACTTCCTTCATACAAAGTTGCAAGCGAATGGAAACTTACTCCAGAGCCAATGCCAAAAACAACAACAAGAAAACATAAAGTTGGTGATGTCAGAAAGCTTTACCTTACACTTGGAAGAGATATTGAGATTGGAAGAACCGAAGAAGAAGATTTGTTTTTCAAGTCTGCGGAAGGCAAAAAGCTTCTTGCGCTTCTTTGCGAAATCACAAAAAAGAGTCCGATTGATATTTATTTTGGTGCGATTCTTGATTTTGACCTCGGAATGGATTCTCTTGGCAGAGTTGAATTATTATCAAGACTTATGAGTGATTTTGGTCTTGATTTCGATGAAAAAGAGATTCTTGCTCTTGAAAAAGTTGTTGACATCTACAATCTCATGCAAAAAAACAAAAACTGATTTATGAAAGAAATCACTGTTGTTGGTGCAGTTCTTATAAAAGATGGAAAAATCCTTATAGCAAAAAGAAAACAAACAGCCTATCTTCCCGGCAAATGGGAGTTTCCTGGGGGAAAAATTGAAGCTGGAGAAACACCTGAAAAGTGCCTTGAAAGAGAGCTTTTTGAAGAGCTCTCTATAATTACGAAAACAGCTGAATTTATTAATGAAAATATTCATGATTATGGCGACAGAAAAATCAGGCTTCTTTGCTATTTTTCAGAATGGGTAAGCGGAGAATTTGTACTCATTGATCACGATGAAATTGCCTGGGTTTTGCCTGAAAAACTTTTATCATACGATATTGCTGACGCAGATATTCCCGCAGCTCTAAAAGTGGCAGAAATCACTAAAAATTTGATATAAAAATCTGTTCTGATAAAGTAATGAGCATTTTGTAAAAAGGAGCTTGATTGAAAAACTTTATAGTCTTTATGCTTATCTCATTGTTTTTATTCTCTTTTTATGCTGAAGCAGCACCAAAAAACGGAAAAACTTCAAAAAAGAGTGTTCAAAAGACTAAAAAAGAAGAAAAGCCTCTTGTCAAAGCGGAAGATCCTTACGGAGAAAAAGCTCTTGATGAGGCTATGAAATACTATTATGACAAAGATTTTTATACAGCAATGACCAATATTAAGGAAATCGGCGAAAAAACAACAACGCCGTCAGTTAAGAAAAAAATCGAGCTGATAATCCCAAGTCTTGAAGAACTTGATAAAATCTACAATGATGCAATTTCTCAGAAAGATCCTATGGAAAAAATCAAACTTTTGAAAAGAGTTCAGGCACTTGATGACAATGTAACAGATGGCGAACTTTTTAATGACCTCCGAATCATTATTTTAAACGCTTATGTTGAAGGCGGTAAAATTTACGAAAAACGAGAAGATTATGAGCTGGCAAAACTTTGTTTCAAAAAAGCTTTAGCTCTCGATCCTGAAAATAATAGTGCCCAAGAGGCTTTGCAGAATTTTTTCCAGAAAGGAAGAACTCTTTACATGAAAGCGAAATCGCTGGAAGAACGGTTTAAAAAAGATGCTAAAATTAAATATGAAGAAGTTCTTGAGATTCTTGATGAAGATGACAAATATTATCAAAAAGCTAAACAAGCTCTCAAAAAGCTTTGAGAAAAATTGACAAAAATCAACAGCACAACTAGAGTTTTCATTAGTCCACCGTTTTATTTTTTATTTTTTTAGGAGGCTATTATGACAACAAGCGTTCTTGACCGTTTTCTCAAGTATATCAGCATAGATACAAAAGCTGATGATAACTCGGCAACCTGCCCTAGCTCAGTTAAAGAATTTGATCTCGCAAAAGTTCTTTTTGAAGAACTCAAAGAGTTGGGTCTTAGCGATGTTTCTCTCGATGAAAACTGCTACCTTATGGCAACTTTGCCGGCAAACACTGACAAAAAAATACCGGTTATTGGCTTTATCGCTCACATGGACACAAGCCCAGATATGTCCGGTGAAAATATTAAGCCGCAGATTGTAAAAAATTACAACGGCGGAGATATTGTTCTCAACAAAGAACTTAATCTCACCCTTTCTGTTAAGGATTTTCCTGAACTTAAAGCATATATTGGTCAGACAATTATTACAACTGATGGAACAACTCTTCTTGGCGCAGACGACAAGGCTGGCATTGCTGAAATTATGACAGCAATTGAATATCTTGTTAAAAATCCAGAAATAAAACATGGAACTATAAAAGTTGGTTTTACACCTGACGAAGAAATCGGCAGAGGTGTTGATAAATTTGATGTTGCAAAATTTGGCGCAGAGTATGCTTACACAATGGATGGCGGCGCAATCGGCGAACTTGAATATGAAAATTTCAATGCAGCTCATGCGAAAATCTCTTTTCAGGGAAGAAATATTCACCCTGGTTACGCGAAAGACAGAATGAAAAACTCGATGCTTATGGCAATGGAGTTTAATGCTCTTCTTCCTGTTCAGGAAAGACCTGAATTTACAACAGGTTACGAAGGTTTTTACCATCTTATCAAAATGGAAGGCAGCGTTGAAAACAGCTCTATTCAGTACATTATCCGCGACCACGACAGAGAAAAATTTGAAGCAAAGAAAGAATTTATGAAAAACGCTGTAGAATTTATCAACAAAAAATTCGGCGAAAACATGGCGACGCTTGAGATGAAAGATCAGTATTTCAACATGAGAGAGCAGGTTGAGCCTGTTTACCATATTGTTGAAACAGCAAAAAAAGCGATGGAACTTGTTGGCGTTGCGCCTCACATAATGCCTATCCGCGGCGGCACAGACGGCTCAAGACTTTCCTACATGGGACTTCCTTGTCCAAATATTTTTGCCGGCGGCCACAACTTCCACGGAAAATATGAATTTGTTCCTCTGGAATCTATGGAAAAAGCTGTTGAAGTTATTATAAAAATCAATGAGCTTTATGCAGGAAAATAAATAAATGTTTGCAATTTCCAGCTACGCCTCAATCGAATCTGCGGGAGGAATTTTATTTTTTCTGGCAGAAGACAGATATATCCTGAAATCATTAAGACAATCTATTATTTCTGTTTGTTCGTCGGGCGGGCTGGATTTGCTTTTATTTGGCACAGAAGAATCGGATGACGCACTTAAAGAAGCTCTTTCCCATGCCAAAGAGTTAGGGTTTTTCTCTTCAAAAAAGGTTATTATTCTCGAGACTGGCGGAGATTTATTTAAAAAAGATGGTGACAAAAAGAAGGCTATGCTTGAGGATTATTTAAAAAATCCTGAAACAAGCAACCTTTTGATAATCCTTTGCGATTCAATTGACAGAAAGACTAAATTATACAAGGACTTATCCAAGCAAACCGCAGTTTTTAAAGAAATCCCGTTTCCTGAAAAAAATGAACTTGAGAAATTTGTAAAAGAGTGCTTTTCCCCGATTATTCCAGACAGTCGCGTTGTCTCTTTTTTCCTTCAGAAAGGAAACGCAGATTTGTTTTACATAACAACTGAAATTGAAAAGCTGAAAAACTTTGCGCTTTCAAAGAATTTAACAAATCTTTCAAAAAATCAGGCAGAAGAAATCCTCACCGGAATAAGCGAGGATAAGATTTTTGCGATTGTTGAAATGTGTGTAAAAGGAAAAACAGCGGCAGCAATTTCCTTATACCGGACACTGAAAATCAGCGAGTCAGACCAGAAAATAAACCCGATTATTATTATGCTTTTCATGCGTCATTACAAAGCTCTGCTCGAAGGGAAAATCATGATAAAAGAATCGCGCGAACGGGAAATTTTTTCATTTATCCAAAAGAACAGACTTTTTTATATGGATGCGGAACTCTTCAAATCTCTTCTTAGAACGACCAAAAACAAAACTGTTATCGAAGCTTTAGCTCAAATTTCAAGAATAGAGCTGGGGATGAAAGGCTCGATTGAAATTAAAATGAGCGATATCGGAATCCAGCTTGAACAATTTATGGTGAATTACTTTTGAACAACGAAATTAAGATACTTTTTGAAGACAATCATCTTATTGTCGCAGTTAAACCGCCCAATGTTCCAACGCAGGAAGATTCCTCAAAAGACTCTGATTTTCTTTCTCAAATCAAAGAATATATTAAAGAAAAATATCAAAAACCTGGCAATGTTTTTCTTGGACTTCTGCACAGACTTGACCGGCCTGTCGGCGGGGTTATGGTTTTTGCAAAAACATCAAAAGCAGCAGGAAGACTTTCTGAAATTATAAGAACCCGAAATTTTACCAAAAGCTACATTGCGGTTGTCCACGGCACACTTTCCAGAAAACAGGGAGAGCTTCACAATTTTCTTGTAAAAGATGAAAAAGCCAACACATCAAAAGTTGTTTTATCTACTCATCAGGGGGCAAAAGAAGCAAAGTTGGAGTATCAGGTTATGGCAATGAAAGAGTCGTTTTCCTTAGTAAAAATAAAGCTTATTACCGGCAGACACCACCAGATTCGCGTTCAGTTTGCTGAGTTCGGACATCCGATTGTAGGCGATCAGCGATATGGCAAAAATACAGACTCAGGAATTCAGATTGCTCTTTTTGCAGAATTTATCTCATTTACTCACCCTGTTTTAAACACAGAAATCTCATTTTCTGCATTGCCGGCCGATATTTTTCCGTGGAATTTATTTAGAGAGAGCCTGCAAAGGCAATAATTCATTTTTAACCTGGAGGTCATTATGAAGAAAGGATTTGTTTTTATTCAGTTCATCGCACTTCTGCTGGCTGTTTCGTGCGGAGAAAACAAGATCTATCCATTACCGGAATCAATGCTGGCGGACAGCGATGTTGCCGACTCAGACAACAGCTCTAATGACTCAGAATTGTTGCAAGACATAGAGATTCCGGCAGACAGCTCATTAAAAATTGAAAGAATTTTTGTCTCGAAACTGTTTCCTGACGGAGAGAAAAAAGCATCTCAGAAAGCGGTTTTTGAGAATGTTTTTTACACAGTTGCAAGAAATCTCAATGATGCAGACACCTCTTTTACTATGGAAAAAGAAGATTCCACGAATATTACTGAATTTATTAAAGAAACTAACGATATTTTTCATTCACCTCTTTGTCTGAAGGAAGCGGCAAGCAAAGATGATTCTCTTGAAATTCAAGCAATCTCAACCTCTGGCTGCATTGTTAAATCGTGTTTTGTAGATGATTCAGAAATAAAAAAAGAGCTTGATTCTTATCTTCTTTTGCCAATACATTCAATGGTTTGGCCATTCAAGCCACAAGAAGAGGCGCATCCTGTCGGTCATGCCCCAACAAGTTTTCAAAATTATGGATTTGGTTCCGGAGATGCCTATTTTCATCAGGGCGTTGACATTATGATGCCTGAAAATTCTGAAGTTTTCAACATGTATCCAGGCCGAGTTATAAATGTTGATTATTACAACCCTCAGGGCGACACCCCGCTTCAAGATCCTAACTATTTTCAGGTTGAAGTAAAAACCATTAACGGTCTTGTTTTTCAGTATCATCACATTGATTCAACAAGCGTGCCGGACGAAATTATGGCAGCAATGAAAAGCATAAACATTATTCCGGCTGGCGAAAAAATCGGATACATTGTTTCATGGCCAACGCCTGACAGCTTTAGTGGAGAAAATTTCAACCATCTTCACCTAAACATGGTGATGGAAAACAAAGTTAAGCTTAATGGCCTTCAGCTTTTGATTCCTCACAAAGATTCAACCGCGCCAGCTATAAAATCTACCTATCTTTTAAACAGCTCAGGATCAGCAATTCAGGATCTCTCAAATGTAACAGAAAGCTTTTCGGTTGTTGTTGAGGTCGAAGATATGATGGACAAAAATGTCTGGCCGCTACCGCCCAGAAGCAATTCATTTGTGATAAAAAATGATGCAGATGAAACAGTTTTTGAGCATATAGGATATGATTTTATTTCACTTTTTTCAGAAGATGAAACAGATATGGTTTGTGATTATTTTGTTTGTGGCAAGGCCGGACTTACAACAAAAGGCAACTACAATGAAAGAAATTTCTTCATAAATATCAACGCTTTTACCGAAAAAGGCGAAGCATTTGGCACAACAGATATTTCTCTTTTCGAGTCAGGCGATTATGGCCTGACAGTAACATCGTGCGATGAATTCGGTAATTGTTCTGAATCGTTATCTGTAATCACAATAAAAAGATAAACCACCACAACTTTCTTAAAATCTAAAACTACCTCCACCAATTAAAAGAGTTCAACAAGTAGTTTTCATTACATTTTAGGAAGATTTGTGTAGATTTTTATAAGTTATAAACAAAAAGAATTTTCAAGAATTAATTTGAGAATAGAACGATTCGGGTTACATATTTTCCAGGAGAGCTTTTGCTCTTACGAAAAATTCACTTTTCGGAGGAAGGTTTCTAACAAGTTTTTTAAGGAGTTCTTTTGCCTGATCTTTATCTTCAGTGAGAAGCTTGTATGCTTTGTTGAAAATCACTTCAGCAGTTTTATCCATCTCAGCAAGACCTTTTTTCGCAAGCTTGTTCTCGCTGTAAACCTTGAGCGCCTGATAAAAATCTTTTCTTGCACCGCTTAAATCTTCATCTTTAAGTTTTTTGAGGCCGTTTTTCGCCAAAGAATCCGCCATCATATCATAAATCTGATTTGTTGTTGGAAGGTACTCTGTCTCTCTTTTTCTCTCTTCTTTAAACTCTTTTGTAAATTTTTCCTTAACTTTTGCTATTTCACTTTTCAGAATTCCGTCAAATTTAGCTTTGTAATCTTTGTCAAGCATAGCTTTTTTGCGGCCATACTCTGCCTTTGCTGCACTTTCATTTGCCTCAGCTTTTTTGAGTTCCTTATCAAGCTGTGCCTGTCTTGCTCTTGCATTTTTATCAGCCTGGGCACCAAAACCGTCAGCTTTTTTCTCATTTTGTTCAATCATTGACTTAAGCTTTTTGGATTCATTTTCGCGTTCAGCAACAAGAGACTTCATCTTTGCATCAGTCTCTTTCATCTGTTTTTCAAGTTTAGCACGATTCTCTGCTGCCATTTTCTGATATTTTGCGACAACGCCTCTTTTCTCAACCTCAAACTGTTTGTCGAGAATTTCCTGTCTTTTTGAAATGTTAGCTTCGATTTTTGCAGATTCTTTTTCAGCAGCTTTTCTGGTTGCATCAGCTTTTGCCTGAATAGAGCTTCTTATCTTATCTGCGTTTTTGCTGTTTGAATCAAGCTGCTTTTCAAGAGAAGCCTGCTCTTTTTTCTTGTCGCCAAGAAGTTTGTCAAATTCAGCTCTTCTTTTTTTGGACTCAGCATCAAACTGAACTTCACGCTGTTTCCCACGACTTTCAATTGCTTTAACATTTTTATCTCTTTCTTTTTCAAGACCGGAAAGCTGAGCCTTTAATTTGTTAATATTTCCGCCTTTGTTTTTTGTGAAAGCTTTAAGAGCTTTTTCATCTTCTGATTTTGCCTTATTTCTCTGAGCAGTAAAAGATGCAATCGCACTTTTTATAGCAGCGTGCTCTTTCTTGAATTCTCCCTCAGCTTTTGCGGAATTAGCTTTGTATGCCTCAACAATTGACTTGACCTTGCTTTCCATAAATGCCTCACGGCCTGATTCTGTTTTTTCAAGCATTTTATTAGCAT
>CAZISX010000007.1:0-10259 GCA_964542005.1 uncultured Spirochaetales bacterium | reverse complement strand
GTCAGCTGTTTATACTCAGGTTTTTTCTCATAATTTCTATATTTTTCCTCAAACTTTCTGATATCAGCTTCAGCTTTTTCCACACCTTTTACAAGAGTCTGGATGTTAGCCTGAATCTCTTTTTCAGCCTTCTCTTCCTCTACCCTTTTTTTCTCTTCAAAGCTGCGATCTTCAGCTTCTCTCTGCTTTTCATATTTTTCCTGAACAGACTGAAGTGCTCTCTCTTTTTCTTCTGTAAATTTGTCTATTTCAGCCTGATAAGTGTCAAGTTTGCGGGAGAGAACCTCTTCCTGTTTATCCAAATCGCCGATTTTATTGTTTATTTCTTCGACTTTTTTCTGGTGAGCATCTTCTGCAATTTTTATATCTGCCTGATCTTTTTTCTCATTCTCAGCTATTGATTTGTCAAAATCTTCACGAAGCTTTGCCTCTTTTTTCTCAAAATTCTCGCTGCCTTTTTCAATCTGTTTAGCAAGTTTCTGGATATTGCTGTCAAGTTCTTTGGATTTTTCTTCAAGAGCAGCAATTGCTTTTTCAGCATCTTTTTCTATTTGAGAAAGTTTCTCATCTCTGTTTTTCTGGAAATTTGCTCTGTCATCCTCAAGTTTTTTCCGCTCAGCCTCTAACTTTTTATCAATATCTGCATAATCTTTTTCTATATTTTTCGCATATTTCTCTTCAGGGTTTACATCCTGGGAAAGTTTTTTCTCAAGTCTTGAAATTTCTGACTCATTATCACGAATCTGATCTTCATATTTTTTATCAAGACCTTCAAGCTGTTTCTGAAGTTTTTCTATCTCTTTTCTCAGCTCTCTTTCAGCTTTTTTATCATTCAGCGCAGCTTCTTTCTCTTTTTCTTCAAAGTTTGAGCGAACTTTTTCGCCCTGATTCAGATTAGAATTTTTCCACTGATTAAGTTTTTCAACCTCGCCATCTCTCCATGCCGCAGCCTTTTTGATCTCTTCTTTGAATTTCTCATGAATTGATTCATAAGTTTTTTCATCATTTTCATCAGGCTCAATATAGATCAGTTTTTTTGTGTATGATTTTATATATTGAAGAGCCTTGTAGCCCTCTTCACGAATATCCTCATCTTTAATTTCCGCTTTTTTAAGCATAGTCAATGCTGTTTCTGAATCATCTGATTTGAGAGCATCTTTTGCATTTAAGATAAGGTCTTTGATTTCTTTTGCTTTTGTAGCAAGCTCGTCATTGCCGGCTGAGCCGAACTTTGAAGCAGCATCATCAAACTTTCCATCTTTATAAAGTTTAAATCCTGCTCTGAGCATCTCTTTTTTCTCGGTATAGCTTGCACCTTTTTCTGCTTTTGCAGGTTTTTCATCATCTGATTTTGATTTTTTGGAATACGAAGACTCTTCATCAGAAGCAATAATTTCTTTTTCAGCCTCATCCTTAGCTGCATATTTTGCAATAAGTTTATCCGCCTTACTAACCATATCGGCAGCAAAATCTTCAGCTTCGGTATCTTCGTCACCAGAAACCTTTATTTCACCGGTTTTTTTACCTTTTGAGTAAAGAACCATTGTAATTTCAGGAACATTTTTTTTGATCGAAACGCGTGAAACAAGGATATTTGAAGCTTTTTTATCTTTTTCCGCAGTTTTTGCAAGACAATCGGAATCGTTTTTGCAGTCTTCACCCTTTTCATGCTCACTAAGAGACGCTGCTTTTATCTTGGAATACATACCTGAAAACTCTTTGGAAAGTGTTTTTGCAAACTCTTTTTCAGCTTTGTTTTTTCCACCGGAAGGCAAAACAAGAACTTTCGTTTCAGCAGACAAAGTTCCAGCAATAAGAAGTGCGGCAAAGGCTGTTGTGATTTTTGATAAATTTTTCACGGCGTTTCTCCTTTTAAGTTACTAAAAAAATCTTTATTACATTATAGCAATCAAAAGAAAAGTCAAAAATATATCTGTTAATCTGTATAAAAAAAAGGGTTTTTTTATCGGATTGTTGTTTTGTGAGGAAAAAGATAGAATTGACTTTCACTTTTTTTTGAAGTATTTTTTTTTATCATTTTTTGGAGCTCAAACATGGAAAAAAAGTATTACTTGCCGGAGATTGAATCTCACTATTCATTTGACCAGATTGCAGAAATGATTTTGCGAGGTCATCTTGTCAAAAAATCATTAATCTGGGAAGAATCTCTTCCTGAGTGGTCAATGCTTAAAAATGTTCCTGAATTTAAGGCTGTTTTTGCAGAATATGAAAAAATGGCTAACGAGCATGTTCAAAAAGCACTCGGAACCGATGCTGAAACAGTTGAAAAAAGAGAGATGAGAAAAATACTTGTCGGTTATGATGGTGACAACATAAAAATGGAAGGCTCTGTAAAACAGAGAAAAAACATAATAATTGCATTGTTTGTGATTACTATTCTTGGAATTGCCGGCTATTTCGGTTTTAATGCTATCCCAAAATCTGATACTCCAAAAAAAGAACCTGTTCAAAATATAGAGAAAATTAATCTCGAAGACCTGAAGCTTTCTTCCGGTGTCAACAAAATCGAAAGCGTTAAAGGAATGAAAATAAAGAAAATTTCTATGTCTGAAGAGGATAAAATCCTGGCTGAAGCTCTCGCTGAAATTAAAAGAGAAGAGGCTGAAGCAAAAAAAGCTGCAAAAGCCGCAAAAACAGAAAAAGGAAAAGAAAAAGAAGTGCCTTCTGCGATTGAGGAATCTCCTAAAAAACAGGCATCTATTTTTGACAAGGTTTCTGACGAGGAGCTAAGGGCTTTTAGAAAAAAACTGGTTTCTCAGGGAATTTCTACAAAGAATTCAACTGTTTCCGAGGCCAAAGCATCTCTTGGCGATGATTCAGAGAAACTTTCTGACAAACAGCTTTCCTCAGTTATTGCGACAAACAGCCAAAGCACCGTAAAATATTGCTACAATCAGGCTTTAAAGGTTGACTCTACGCTTCGAGGCAGAATGGAGGTTACACTTCATATTCTTGGAAACGGTTCTGTCGCAAAAGTAATAACAGATACTCCAAAATTCAAAAACACTGAAATGGAACGATGTCTTGACTCCCAAATAAAAAAGAAATGGAAATTCCCATCTTTTAACGGCACGATTACAACTGTTCAGATTCCTTTTATTTTGTCGGCTAACTGATGGCTAAAAAATCAAAAACAGCATTTATATGCAGTAATTGCAGCTACTCAGCAATTAAATGGATGGGAAAATGTCCCGACTGCGGCGAGTGGAATACTCTGATGGAAACTGATACAACATTTTTTTCTGGCTCATTATCTGGTGCTGGAAATGTTGTTGCAGAACATATTGATAATGTTAATGTAAAAGATGCAGAAAGGATAGAATCAGGCTACAAAGAATTTGACAGAATCCTTGGCGGTGGCATTGTTCGGGGCAGCTACAACCTGATTTCAGGACATCCTGGAGTCGGAAAATCAACGCTGATGCTTCAGATTGCTTTTCTCCTCTCGAAAGGGAAGAGAGTTCTTTATGTCAGCGGTGAAGAATCTGCGTCTCAGGTAAAACTTCGTTTTCAGAGACTTAATCCCGAGGGAGATAAGACAAATTTATTTCTTTCAAATGAAAACAATCTTCCCTCGCTTTGTGCATATCTTGAAAGAGAGCAGTTCGATATACTTTTTATAGATTCGATTCAGACAGTTTTTATTCCTGATGTTGCAGGAATTCCAGGCTCCGTCTCCCAGATAAAAGAATGCGCTGCAAAACTGCTTGAAATTGCTAAGAAAAAATACATAACCTGCTTTGTTATCGGTCATGTTACAAAAAGCGGCAACATTGCCGGACCAATGCTTTTGGAGCACATGGTTGACACAGTTTTGCTCTTTGAAGGAGATCCAACGCTTGGTTACAGGGTTTTGCGGACAAGCAAAAACAGATTCGGGCCAACAGACGAAATCGGCATTTTTACAATGACGGGAAGAGGTCTTTCCGAGGTTGAAAATCCGAGTCAGTTTTTTATTTCAAGGCATGAAGGCAATATTTCAGGCTCTGCGCTTGCACTAATTCTTGAAGGTTCAAGACCATTTCTTATTGAAGTTCAGTCGCTTGTAAGCTCTTCAAATCTGCCTCAACCCAGAAGAAATGTGACTGGTATTGATGCTGGACGACTTTCAATGATTTCTGCTGTTCTGGAAAAAAGGGGCGATGTCTATTTCTCCAATTTTGACATTTTTGTTAATGTTGTCGGCGGGTTAAAGCTGAAAACGCCGGCCTCTGATCTGCCGATTGCAGCATCGCTTTTAAGCTCGATTTTCAACATTGCAATTCCTTTTCACACAGCTTTTATCGGAGAACTTGGTCTGGCTGGTGAAATCCGAGAAGTTCCTGGCATTGATTTGATGGTTAGAGAGGGTGCTCGACTTGGAATAAAAAAGATTTACACACCAAAAATGAGAAACTTTACAGAACGGGTAGACATTGAAATTATTGAGCTTAAATCAATTTTTTCTTTAATAGAGGAAATACGAACCATGAATATTTTTGAATAATGAAGAAGCGAGTAATACTAGGATTCATCTCATCGTTTGCCTTGATAGGATTATATATTCTCGGTGATTTTCTGATGAAAGATATGGCGTTTTATAAGAAAAGTTTCGGCGAACTCTTTTCGAGCATCATAATTACAGCTATTTTTTTTCTCTGGTACTATTTTTTAAGAGCTGAAGAATAGTTTAATTGATTGCTTTCTCTTACAATTACGGACAGACAGTAAAACCGTAGGAAGTAATTAACGCAGAAATATCTTTTTGCGCATACGGCATATTTTTTGGAGAATAAAGATTGATGCTTGTGGCAGTAATTGTAATGTTTTCCAAGACATCAATATCAAGCAGGTCAGCTGCCGGAACTTCTTCAATGTCAATACTTCCTTTTGCAGCAACAGCAAGAACACAAAGAGGAGCCTCTGTCCCTTTAAAAACTACTATTTTTGCCTCATCCGCATCGTTTGTTGTCCAGTCTGCGGCATATTCTTTCGTTGTTAAAGATTCGCTCTTTAAAAACAGCTCCAAAGAAATATCTTTTGTTAGAAGGGTCAGTCCGCTGATTTTTGCAGACCCCATCAATATCTTTAAGCTTTTCTCAGAGATGTCATACATTGAGCCAGTCCATGGCTCATAACTTTCCGCAGTATATGGAAATGCAATTCCGTTAATTGTCCCTGAAAATGCTGCTGGAGATTTCTGGAAATAACTTTTTTTAGATGAAATATATGAGGTTTCACTCATCCGTTCAGCATCAAAAATGTATGTTGTCTGGATAGCAACCGTGTTGATTATCCCAGTTGGCTCATCCAGAATAACAGGTTTTTTCTCACAGCCAGCAGTGTCCCATCCGTCACAAGTTGCTTTGCATGATGCATTTCCCCCGACAAATTGGGCTGAATCAATTTCTGTGCAGAGTTTTGCTTCATTGTCACAAAGTTCTGTTCCGTTTTTTACAGCATCGCCGCAAAACTCGCTAACATCCTGCTTCTTCTCACATTTAGAAACATCAAAACCAAGACAATCAGTCTTGCACTCTGCAGTTCCGCCAACATAATTGTTGCTAATTGCTGTACATTCCTTTGTTTCATCTTTTTCGCAAGTTTCCCCTTCTTCAGGAATTCCGTTGCCGCATTCTGCTTTTTTGATATCCTCGTCAACAACAGGAGTCAAATCATTGTCTGTGACAGTTTTATCTGCATCTGCCGGGCTTTGAGAATCATCAGAAGATGCCCCATCATTATCTGCCGATGCAATTCCATCGCTGTCGTTATGATTGTAGTCCACAAGTTCACTTTTGCAGCCGGAAAAAAAAGCGAGAGAAACAAGAATAACACTTAAAATTAGAGAGCTTTTCATCAGCACGCCTCCTGCCTGATAACTATTTTATCGTACCACTTCACTTTGTGGTATGCCGCAAACATAATACTCTGATGAAGAAATATTGCAACAAGAGCAATTAGAGAAATTTTTGAAAAATTCTATTTTTCCAGAAACTTAGCCTTAGCCATCTCAAGTTTTTCAAGCCAAAGTTTTCTTAATTTTCCAGGTTTAACCGGCTCGGCAAAAGGAAGATAAAAAAGAGTTTTCCCAATAATTTCAGTATAATCAGCAACTGGAAGAGTCATATCAATATAACCTTTTCCCTTTTTCAAGCACTGTTCCTTGTGCCAGATTTGAGTCTCAATAATAGAGCAAATCGGCTCATGGAAACGGATTGTAACAAGCTCTCTTTCCTGACTCTTAAAAATTCCAAAGCAATTCTTAACAAAATCAAGCACTTCAGACTCTGCAATCTTATTTTGAAAACTCCTGTCAACTATCCGGAGCGAGCTAATCCGTGAAAGAGAAAAAGTCCGCATCTCCTCATATTTCAGACAGAAAGCAATCACATACCACTTACCGGAATAATTAAGAAAATAAAGGGGTTCAATAATTCTCTGGCTTGGATTTCCGGCAGAATCTATATAATCAGCAACTATCTGGGATCGGTCTGACATAGAGCGGAGAACAGTTGCAGCAAGTGAAATATTCATATTTTCATATTCAGGCACCTCATAACTTATAAAGTCCCGGATTTTCAGATATTTTTTGGAAAGAGAACCAGCAATTTTGTCAAGAATAGCATCAGAAACAACAGGAATCATCGGGACAGCACCTTTTGAAATAGAAGAAAGAAAAACATAAAAAAGAATCATCTTTTCATCGGCAAAATCAAATAAATCAAAAGGGTTATCGTAAATATAGCCCCGCTTTTCCTTTGAAAAAACGATTGGTGCTTCAAGCTTTTTTCTTAAAACATCAATATCCCGCTCCGCAGTTTTTGTAGAAACCTCAAACTGGTCAGCAATCTCTTTTATCGTGACTTTTCCAAATTCTTTTATACTTCTGTCAATAAAAAATACTCGCTCCATAGATGACATTAGTTTCTCCTGAAAGATTAATAAAAACAACCAAATATAGCTTTTTAACAGATTGGTGTAAAGAAATTCAAATATTTTTAAAATTTTTCCCACCACCGACGCTATTTGTCGGTTGGTGTGGGTATAATGGTTTTTGTGAACTTAAAAAAAGGAGGCGAACATGAATATTGAAATTTTTTTGAGAAAATCCAAGCACTGGGTTATAGAATTTTTGATCCGGCAGAGGTTATTCATGGGTTTACGGTAGGAGAAGGCAAAAAAGTTTCAAAATTCAAACTAAGCTTTCTGATTTTATTCCCCATCAAAATCAAATCAGAATTCGAAGTTATGTGTTCCTAAATTTTGTCAGTAAAGAAAACAATCCAAAAAGAACTGAGCAGATTATAAATGATATGTAAAAAACCATCTCTTCCATAAGCATTGCAGGCATATAATACTGATTTCCGGTAATTACAATTGCAGATATAATATGAAAAATTCTCAGGAGAAAAAGACCCTGAACAAGAAAAATAAGATTGTAAAAATCTTTTCTGCTGAAATTTACGGAAGAGATAAAAAATAAAAGGGCTAAGGGAATAAAGGTTTTAGCAGCAACTTTGAGCACGCATTCAGGCATAAACTGTTCTCTGTTTCCTAAAAGTGCAACATAGGTTTCCACCGCACTGAAACTGTAGTTGCCTTCAATAAGAGAAACAAATCCGCCTCTTAAAAAATAGACAAAAACAGCTGCCGCCAGAAGATAAAATTTGTTTTTTTCCTGTTTAAAAATAGGGAGCTTTTCTGAATTGATAAATAAAACAGCAATAAGAGCTGCCACAAAAGATTCTTTCGGTGTCCCCAAAACTGTAAAAATTGAAAGAAATGAAACAGTTGTAAAATATATCTTGTATCTTCCTGAAAAAATTAAAGAAACAGCAAGAAACAGTGTCGAGATGAGAAGTGATACGTTAATTTGATTTGACAACTTGAATGCTGAGACTGCGGCTGCAAATATTGAAACTGCACTTCCTGCTGCAATAAGAGAGTAGTTTTTCAGATTTTTTTCTTTTGTTCCGGCAAGAATCATTAAGGCGGAAAAAATAAAAAAAGCGGCTCCAGCAATTCTGACAGGCAGATAAACGCTGTTCCAGGATATTGAAAAATTGATGAGTGTTGAACCTGATTTACCGGAATATACTGAGATGAATCCGAGTAGAAAAAGAGCGGAAACAGAAAAAATAAGATTCTTTTTAGAACAGATAAAGTTTTCTCTGTTTGAGAGCAGAAGGCCTGATATTATTCCGAAGGATGCCAGGCCAAATGATTTTCCGCCAAAAGCGGCTGCTATAAAAATAGAAAGAAGAATTAATGGTGCTCCGTAAAAAATATGATTTTTCTTATTTATAAATTTGCTTATAAAAAAAGAAAGAGAAAATGCTGCGCCAAAACTTATTAGCCATGGGATTTCATTTAAAATATCTCCAAAAATTGTATCAGCACGGAATTGTTTTGATCTTAAGAAAAGTATTAATCCGAAAAACAATAAAGCTCCGGCAATATAAGGAATTTTGTTTAAAGAGAAAATCTCTGCTCTTAAATTGTAAAGCATACGAGATACAATTAGAAAAATAGGAACAAAAGCAATGATGCTTAATAAAATCTGGAGATTAATAAAAAATGGAATCATTAAGCCGCATAAAAAGACAACAATTGTTCCTGCAAATTCAATTAAGCTGAATGAACACTCTTTTTTGCTCAAAAGTACAATTCCCGTAAACAATGCTGAACATAAAAGTGTTATAGCCCACAATGCAGATGAGAAAATATCTCTCACAGAATGAGCATTAAGCGCAGCTTTCAGATTTTCAAAAATCTTTCCGCTGTCAAAATTCTGTTCGTTTTCAAAAACCACTTTTGCCCCGCTTGCAACTGCATATTTAGAAAGCTGATTAATGTTGTTTTTTGTTATTTCTTTTAAAACCATATTGTCAGCATCTGCAATTTCTGTAAGAGCTCTACCTGTAGAATATTCAGGAATAGGAATTCCTGCCAGCATCGAGATTGTAGGAGCAAGATCAACCTGATCAATTGAGAGATTTGCCCTGCTTTTGATTCCTTTGCCATAAAAAATAATTGGAGTTCTCCTTGTTTCAGGCTGACCACCTCCATGTTTGCCATTATGAGTCATGCCATGATCGCTTGTTATTATTATGGTTGCGTCATTTCCTGCCATATTTACGATATGAGCAACTTTTTTATCAATATCAAGCGTTTTTCCCTGATATCTTTTTGTCATAGGATTAAATCTGTGTCCGGCATGATCTGTCCCTACAAAATGAATAACAAAAAAGTAAGGCTGTTCAAGAGCCGGGAGAATGTTTTTGGTAACTTCTTTGTAAAAAATTTTGTCAGGTTCGTAAACAGCCTTCATGTAGTAAAAAAATCTGTTCAATCCTGTTTTTGTAAAGCTGGAGTCTATCCATGGAGTAAACATTTTCTGCCATATTCTTTCCCCGGCAAGAACTGTTTTATACCCTGCATCCTTAAGATTTTGAAAAATATTTGGATTTATTGTCTCTTTTGCTCCGAAATTCTGAAATAAATCAAGAAGATCAGACGGCATTCCTGTTCCGATTGCTCTCACTGCCGGAGTAGTCATTGTCAGCCATGTTGATGTTGAAAGACCTGATGCGCCTTGTTCAGCAAGAGATGCAATGTTTGGCATGTAGGATTTATCAAAAGCTGCTTCATATACAAGACCGTCAAGTACAATGAGAATAATTTTTTGTGTGATGGGCGGATTTGATGCCTTGTTTTTTTCAACATCAGGAATTCTGTGAGAAAACATAATTGAGGCCAAAGCTATAAGCGATGCAAAACTTATAAGAAGAGGAATAATATATATAGACAAAAAAAGATTTTTAAAGTTTGTTTTCATAAAAAACCTGAAGCGTTATTGTTGAAGATTACTTTTTAGTAGATATTTTTTTATTGGAATAAAGGCAGTCGTCTTTCGCTTCTATGCACGAAGAGGAGCTGTTAATACAATTCAAAATATCATCAAATAATTCTTTATGACTTCCGCTTGCACTTGCATATTCCTGAGAACAACCTTCCTCGCAGTCGGAAACATCTGAACCTGAATAAGACATGCATTTACTTAGTTTAGAGCAGGCTCTTTCACATTTCGATTTTTTATCGTTGCTACATGCTGAAAAAATAAAAACAAAAGAGATTAAAGTTACGAGTGCAATTCTTTTCATAGTTGTCTCCAATAAATTATAAAAAAACAAATTGATATAATAAGACCACTGCACAACAAAAGCGACATAACGCCTTAATAAAACTTGATATTT
>CAZISX010000006.1:74339-75990 GCA_964542005.1 uncultured Spirochaetales bacterium | reverse complement strand
TGAAGGAAGATCGGGTTAGACGCGTGATCTTGCCAATGATTTTAAATGAAATGGCACAAACTGATGCAGATGACGAGGAATACTGCATGGATTTGGGACTTATAAAAATGACGCATGAAGGGCTTAAAATTTCTAACAAAATTTATATGGAAATTCTTCCGCGAGAGCTGACAAAAACAAGGCAGAACGATTTTCTTGTGTGGTTCAGGCCTGAATGGATTAGCGAAGGGAACAACTTAAACACAGCAAAACTATTTGAAATGTTTACAGAATTCTGGAGAGAAAATTCTGAAATCTGGGCAAGTAATATTGCAGGATACGAAGAAGCTGCGCCGCACCTTGTTTTTCAGGCATTTTTGCAAAGAGTTGCAAACGGGAGCGGTTTTGTTTACCGCGAATACGGGCTTGGAAGAAGGAGAACAGACCTTCTTTTGAAGTGGAAAAATGCAAAAAACGAAGAATTCCGGGTAGTTGTTGAGCTTAAGGTTTTAAGGGAAAAAGATAATCTTGAAAAGGTGAAAAAACTTGCGATTGAGCAGACTGCAGAATATGCAAAGCGGGTAAAATCGAATGAAAATCATATAGTTATCTTTGACCGTGATGATAAAACCGACTGGCGCGAAAAACTTTTTACCGAGCTTGCCGAGTTTGATGGTATGAAGTTTAAGATTTGGGGCGTGTGATTCGCTTTATCCAACTTGGAATTAAATTTGAACTGAGGAAAAAGTAAATTGTCAAAGCGAATTATGCCACTTTTTTTGACTTGAGAAAAATGGTGTGATATAGTTTCCAGCTCTTTTTCGGAGGTTTTTTTTGTGCCAGGAATAATAATAATTTCAGATACTCACAACCATCTTCCAATACAGCTTTCGAGTTTTAGCGAAGATACAATTTTTCATGCTGGCGATATTTGCGATATCAGGGTTTTGAACGAGCTTTTTCTCTTTAAAAATCAGTTTGTTGTGCGCGGCAACTGCGATTTTTTTGATGCCAGCGGGCTGAATGACACGCTTTTTACAGAGATTGATGGTGTTAGATTTTTGATGGTGCACAACCTTGCTGCACCTCACAGAATTATCTATTCAAATCAGGAGCTTATTAACAAATACAAGCCAGATGTTGTTATTTTTGGCCACACGCATACCCCTCTTATTTTTGAAGAAAACAATATTCTTTTTATTAATCCCGGAAGTTTTGGAAAACCGGGTCTTACAAACATCTACAGCTATGCAAAACTGATTATTGAGGATAAAGCTCCTCAATATGCGGCAATATATAATGCAGATACGAATGAAGTGGTGGTCGAATGGAAAAGATAAAAGTGTGCACCTCTCTTCTTAGAATTGGACAGATTGTTGTCTCTCCTGTTTTTGATGAAAATGGTCTTCTTGTTATGGGCGAAGGGACTGTAATTAATGACAAAAATCTCTATCTTCTCAAATCTGTCGGAATCCGGTCTGTTGAAATCGAGGATAACGAATCTGTTTTTAAATGGCAGATTTGGCGCGAGGCAGCGGAAAGAATCGAGGAAACAAAAACAAGATTTACCGGTAAATCAGACAAATATATGGATATTATAAGAAACGCGATAATTGAACGGTTAAAAGAACAAATAAAAGGTAACTCAAGATGAAAACCACGACTTTTTTAA
>CAZISX010000006.1:55179-74329 GCA_964542005.1 uncultured Spirochaetales bacterium | reverse complement strand
TCTTTTTCTGCCTGGCTCTTATCAGCGGATGCGGCAATGATGAAAAAGAAACCAGCAAAATCAATCTGCCGAACATTCCTTCAATACGGATTCTGGAGAGTTCAGCTCTCAATTGCGGCGATACGCTACCAGCAAGCCCTGCAATATTAGACCAGATGGAACTTTTCAGCATTGAAATATACAACAAAAGCGGCGCAAAACTTGATGCAAAATCATTTACTAAAGCCGAGCTTGAGACCTCTCTTTCTATTGAAATCAAGGAAATAACAGAATCAACCGTTGTTTTTAAAGGCTACACAAAAGATGATCAGAACAATCCGAAATGGAGTGGTAAAGCAACAAATGTAAATTTTGAAAGTGGCAAAACCACTGAACTCGATGTTGTTATGTATGCTGAGTCAGGCGCGTCATGCCTTCCGACAAGACTTTCAACGCCCCGTTTTGGCCATACAATGACCTATCTTGGAGATGGGAGAGCTGTTGTAATCGGCGGATTTATTCAGTGCAGCGACAATATCTGCCCTGCAACAGATTCTATTGAAATTATAGATCTTGAATCAGGCACTGTTATTTCTGACGGCATTGAGCGGCTTCAGAGAGAACGAGGAAATCACAAAGCACAGCTTTTGCCGGACGGCAGAATCCTTATTGCCGGCGGAGTTGGAAAAATGGAAACACGAACGCTGACAGCATCAAACTATCCGCAGCTTCCATTTAAAATGAGTAATGCAGTTTCAACTATTGAGATTTATACTCCACCAAAAAGAATTGCAAAAAACTGGGAAAACAAAGCAGGCATGCTTTCTGATGACAAGATAGAAACCGTGATTACTGATATTTCCATTCCAGTCTACAGCAATACTCTTTATAACGAAACGCTTGAATCGTTTTTTATGGTTGGCGGCTACACGACAAGCCTTGTTGCTACTCCTTATGCTTATACCGAGCAGTCTGGCGACACTTTTTCTGCTAAAACAGGAATTGATACCACCGTAAATGGTGCGACATTTATGCCGCTTCTTATCTCCTCAAGTGCTAAAGTTCTCTCAATTGGCGGCCGTCCAAAAACAGTTGCAGAACATGCGTCTTTGATTGACAAAAGCAGTGCTGCGGCGTGGAAAGGAGCCAATTTTCCTAATTTTTACATGGCTTTAGGCGCGACAACCGAAACAGGCAATCCTGTTGTTTTTGGAAACGCTATTTATGATGGAAGTAGTATCTCAACAGATAAAAATCTATATATCCTTGATATTGCGAAAGATTCTTTCAAAACTCTTCCGATGAAAGAGGCTGCTGTTTTTGGAAAAGTTTTATACATTCCTGCCAAAAGAGAAATTGCAGTTATTGGCGGCAGTGCTGCTATTGATGAGCTTACAGCACATAACCAGATTCAGATTTACAGCTCAGAAACACTTGCAAGCACCGAATCCTCCTATCTCGAAACAACTAGAATGCTGCTTGATGCGGTCAATTATGAGAATTATATTGTTGTCACAGGCGGCACAGATAAACTTGAGAACAACAATAAAGTCCAGGGAATTATTGAGTTAATCGGGAAATAACAATTTCAACTCTGTGAGAGTTTCATCAAATAACCTCCGTAAAAAAGTAAGCACACGCTACAAAAAAAACTCCGTCACAAAAAAGGGGGATTTTTAATTTTTCTTTACATATCCCAACTAATTTGTTAAATATCTCAAGCTTTTACATTTTTTATAAGGGGGTTAAAATGAAGCGTTCAGTTTTTTTTATCACATTAATTTCAGTTGTTTTTTTAGCGACATCTTGCGGAGAGAATGCGGCTGGCACGAAAAAATCAGAAAACTTGCCATCTGGAGAGGCATCTGTTGTTGCTAAACAAAGCTACTTTGATATTACAGAAAAATGTCCTTATGGCGGGATAAAAATTGAGGTTGGCATTGATGAAAACAGTAATGGCGAGCTTGATGCAGATGAAGTTGATAAAACTGAAGAGGTTTGCAATGGTGCTCCCGGGAAAAATGGTGCGGACGCTGATATGGCTGCGAATGGAGTAGATGGCAAAGATGGAGCTGATGGCCTTGATGGAAAAGATGGCGAAAATGGAGTAAACGGTGTTGACGGGAAAGATGGTGCAGATGGCAAAAACGGTGTTGACGGTGAAGATGGCGCAATCGGAGCAAGTGGAAAAGATGGAGCCAACAGCTTATGTGCAACAAATAGCGCGCCAGTTATAAATTCAATTTCAGTTACAAGCTCGGGCGACATACTTATCGGGACAGAATTCTCTGTAAAGATTAACGCTGTAAATCAGGAGTCAGAACAAACACTTACCTATTCTCTGTCCGGCTTTGGCGCTGAAATAACAGCGGGAATTGCTGCTGGTGAATATACTTTCAAAGCTCAATTTGGAGGCAATTTTACATTTACAGCATTTGTTAATGATGGATGCTCTCTTGCGAGCAGGGATTTTACCTTTAGCGTAATCGGTCAATACCCGTCAAATTCAAGGTTTGAGATTAAAACTATGGGAGAAAATTTCCCGGCAACGGTCATAATTGACAAAAACACAAACCTTATGTGGCAGGCTTCATATACAGAAAATGTTTCTCAATCTGGTGCAAAATCGTACTGCGACAATCTTATTTATGCAGGTTTTACTGATTGGAATCTTCCTACATTAAATGAAATGAGAACTATTGTTAATGAAAACAAGACGAATCCTGCATCAGATTTTCCCTATATTTTGTCTGATACCTACTGGACAAATAGCTGGCATTCCGGTCAGCAAGGAGATGCTTATTACTATACCGTAAGTTTTTATGATGGGAGTGAATATCCCCATGCGATTGCAAACTGGTATTTTGCAAGATGCATGAGATACAACAATCCTACACAATAACTTCTTAATCTTCCTAAAATTTGTAGATATTTTTTTTCTTCAGGCTATTATGAAAAGCATTTCTTTTTCTAATCTTTCCGGAGGCTTTAGATGTTCAACCCTGAAAAATACAATACAACAATGAAAAAATACACAATTGAGCCTTCCGAAGATGTTAATATTATTGAGCTTATGGAGCGGGAGCTTTTCCTTGATATTCCGGCGGAAGAGATTCTTTCTGCTGGCGGCGTGTGGTTTGATGAGAAGCGGATTTTTGATCCTCTGTTTATTGTTCCAAAGTGTCATCCTGTAAAAATCGTAACTTCCGACAATCAGAATGTTCCTTTTGAGATTGATGATGAGAGTGTTGTTTTTGAGCATGATGATTTTATAATTATCAACAAACCGGGCGGAATCAGCGTTCACAACGATTTTTCAAGCATAAAAAACAACCTGACTCACGCTGTTTCGAGTTATCTCAAAAGAAAAGGGATGGCTTATGAAACTTATCCGATTACGCGGCTTGATTACGGTGTTTCGGGGCTTACAATTTATGCAAAAAACAAAGATGGGGAAAGAGAGCTTTTCCATCTAACCAGAGAAAGAAAGATTAAGAAGATTTATGTTGCTGTGCTTGAAAAAGATATTGATTTCAAGTGCATGAGAATTAAAAGCAAAATCAGCTTTCACTGGGGGCGGGCTTGTGAATTTGAATCCGGGAAAGATGCCCACTCGCTTTTTATAAAACGAGGTTCTGTAAATGGCTACACTGTTGCCTCTGTCATGATTTTCACAGGAAGAAGACATCAGATCAGGTTTCACGCTTCGCAGAATCTGGCCTCGGTTCTTGGCGATATTTATTATGATGCAGGCTGCAATCTGACAAACCGTAAAATTGGACTTTTTGCATACGGCTACAATATTCCTTACAAAGGTGAAAAAATCAGGATAAGACTTCCGGAAATTGACAGAAAAATCAAAGAGTTTGTTGATATTTACACATCAAGCAGAGATTCTATATAGCTCCAAATCTCCTCTTTCCCTGCATTATTTGACGCAGACGCGAAGAAAGCTCCATTGTTTTTCATTTTTACAATCCCAAGCTCATTTTTGGTCAGCTTATCGGTTTTTGTAAAAACTATTGCGTATGGCAGATTATAAAAGTTAAGGAATTCAATCATTTGCATGTCGTTTTCCTGAATCCCGATTCTGCAATCAATGAGAAGAAAGATTATTGTTATCTGCTTTCTTCTTGTGAGATACTGCTCAATTGATTTTTTCCACGCCTCCTGTTCTGCGTGAGAGCGTTTTGCGTAGCCATAACCCGGCAAATCTACAAAATAAAAGCTGGTATTAATCATAAAAAAATTGAGAAGCGTTGTCTTTCCCGGTGTTTTTGATGTTTTTACCAACCCTTTTCTGCCTAAAAGCATGTTCATAAGTGATGATTTGCCGACATTTGAACGGCCGACAAATGCAATTTCATGAAAACCATCTTCAGGACAGCCCTTCAAGTGAGAGCAACTTGTTATGAATTCTGCTGTTTTTATTAACATTTTTTTACTCTTTTAAGTTCTCTGTGAGCAATATCTTTGCGGAAATATGCGTTTTTAAAACTAATTAAATCTGTTGCGGTGTAGACATTTTTTATAGCTTCCTCAATTGTTTCGCCATTTGAAGTAACCATCAAAACTCTGCCTCCGTTATTTACAAATGCACCCTCGTTGTTTTTTGATGTTCCAGCATGGAAAACAACACTTTCACCTTTAATTTTGTCAAGCCCTTCAATCGGAAATCCTTTTTCAAATTGCTCAGGATAACCCTCAGAAGCAATTACAACTGTGACGCCATAACCTTCATTCCACTGAATTTCAGGAAGTTCTTCAAGCTTGCCTTCCGCTGTTGCAACAAGATATGGCACTATGTCGCTTTTCATCATATACGTTAAAGGCTCGGTTTCCGGGTCACCAAAACGGGCATTGAATTCAAGAACGAAAGGCTCGTTGTCGCAGATCATCAGACCAATGTAAAGCGCACCGCGATATTCGATTCCTTTCTTTTCAAGTGTTTCGAGTAGCGGTTTGATTACAGTTTTCTCGATTTTGCCATAAAGCTCTTTTGTTCCGATAGAAACAGGAAGATAAGCTCCCATTCCGCCCGTATTTGCCCCTTTATCACCATCAAGAATTGCTTTGTGATCCTGTGAAAATTCAAGAGCTCGGTAAGATTTTTTATCAACAAAAAGAATTAAAGAGAGCTCTTCGCCGCGAAGAAATTCCTCAATAACAACTTTTTTGCCTGCATCCGCAAATCTTCCGTCAAGCATTAGCTTTAGCTCTGTTTCAGCCTGCACAGGATTATCTGTAATTACAACGCCTTTTCCTGCAGCAAGCCCATCAGCCTTTAACACAATCGGATATGGCATTGATTTCAGTATTTTAGCACCCTCTTCATAACTTTCGACTGTAAAGTATCTTGCTGTCGGGATTTTTGCCTCTTTCATAACCTCTTTTGCAAACGCTTTGCTTGATTCAAGCATTGCAGCAAGTTTGTTTACACCAAAAACAGAAATGCCAGCTTCAACAAACAAATCAGCCATTCCTGCGGCAAGATAATTTTCCGGCCCAATAACAACAAGGCCAATTTTTTCTTTTTCTGCAAAGGCTAGAATTGCGGAAGAACTATTTTCAATCTGGGGAATTTGTGCAATTTCTGCAATTCCTGCATTGCCGGGAAATGCGAAAACTTTTTCAACAAGCTCGCTTCTTATAATTTTCCAGACAAGAGCATGTTCGCGAGCACCGCTTCCAAGGACAAGGACTTTCATTGAAACCTCCTGAGTTCAGATTAAAAACTGCCTGATTTTATATGTTTGGCAATTTATTGTCAAGAAGAGATGCCATTTGATGACAATTTTGACTCATTTATTTGAGTTTAGCTGGGTTTTCCTTAAAATAGGCATCAGGTAAAAAAGCGGGGGGCTGATTTATGATTAAAACGGTAATAATAATTATTTTTATGATTGCTCTTTTTTCTTGTGGCAATACTGCCAAAAAAGAGGCACAAAATTCCGAGCTGAAACCAACCTATGATTTAAAGACAATTGAATGTATGGCTAATGCCTGTTCTACAAATGATGAGTGCAAATGCACTGGTGCGGATGTCTGCATTCCTGAAGAAGCCGGAATGGACTCAGCTATTGGCGAAAACACAAATTTCTGTACAATCTCAAACTGCGATCCCGCATCTTCCGCCTCATGCCCTGAAGGATATTTTTGTCACGAAATAAAAATGGGACAGTCACTAATTAAATACGCAAAAACTCTCTGCATTAAAAAAGAAATCACAAACCTTCCAGCCGATACCGATGTTATGAGTGATTCAGATATGGATACAGAGCTAACCCCAGACAGCAAACCCGACACAGATATTGACGAAACAGCAGGGTTTCCGGCATGTTACGGCTCTAAATGCGCAAAAACCTCTGATTGTTGTGATGGAACTGCATGTCTTCCGAAAGGGACATCAAGCCCTGATATTACAGTTACCGAGATTTGTGTTGTAAAAGGTTGCAAAACTGAAGATTCCTCAACATGTCCGGCAGGTTACAAATGCATCAGTTCGCCAATGACAACCTATTGCGTCAAATAATTATTTTTTTTATTTTTTTACTGCCTGGCGTTCTTTTGCCGGAAGAGAATGCGCCACGGGAAAACAAGCTCTTTTTAAAATTCTATCCAGTAATTTCCTATCAGTCACTTTACTCAAATAATTTGTCGGGCGGCAAAGAAAATGGCTCAATTTATCTGGGAAACCTTACCCTTGGCTTGAAAACTGTCCACAAATTCGGCAACAGTCCTGAAACAACGCTTCTGATAACTTCAGTTCATCAACACGATTCAAAAGACAACAATTCAATTTCATCAGATTATACTGGAGGTTACACCACTTCTGACAACTTGGACGACAGAAAAGAAGGGTTTCAGGTTGGAGAATACTGGATAAAACAGGATTACTACAAGAGATTTGAATTTAAAATCGGAAGACAAGATGCGTCAAAAGACTTTTTGGATGAAAAATACAGCAATGAGTTTTTAAATTCCGGATTTCAAACAATACCGACAGTTCAGCTTCCCCGCTACCAATCGCTGGAAAGCAGGGCTGATTCAATATTTGGCGGACTTACAAAAATGCCAGTCAAAAAGTCGAGCGCATCTGCTCTTGGGATTTTTGGCGCATACACTAACAATGATTTTTTCAAAGTAAAAGCAGGCATTTATGATGGGCGGCCTGATCCGGAAAAACTTTTTTTCTCGGAAGAATCAAAAGATAAAAAGAATGTTTCGGCACTGCTTGAACTCCTTTTTATGCCTGAAATTTCTCTTAATCACAAAGTTAAAGGCTTCTATTGTTTTGGCTTGTGGTTTGTAAATATGGCGGATTATACAGAAAAAGAAAAGGCGGAGCTGCCAACTCATGCAAAAAACATGAAAGGCTCAGGCGGTCTTTATTTTGCGGCTGACCAGATGATTTTTAAGGAAAAAGAGGGTGATGAAAACGAAGAGGGACTCTCTTTGTTTTTTCAATACGGAAACGCAACTCCAAACTGGTCAATTCTTCACTATTTTGGCGGCGGCGCAACATACAAAGGAGCAATTCCAAAGCGAAATAAAGATGTTATGGGACTTGCAGCATCGCTGACTGATTTTACAGTGAAAATGTCAGAAATGTTCAACATGGATGGGCAGGAAATTATACTTGAAGCATTTTATAAGCTCTCAATTATTGACCTTTTGTTCATAACCACAGATTTCCAGAGAATATCAGTTCCAAAAGGGATAAGCGACCCGAAAGACCCTAATTATGCTACAGATTCATATCTTTTTATGCTAAAAGGCGAAATTTCATTATAAACTCTGGCTTTTTGCGAAAATCAGTGGTGAATAAATCTGGCGAGGTTTTCCCACGGGAACAAATATCCCAAACCCCACGAAGTCAGATTTGCGGCAAAAGAAACAATGTAAGCATTTATCTTTTTCTCAGGCTTGAGTCTCCGTAAAAAAATTAAGCAAACTTTTGTAGCCAGAATCTATGATTTTTATTAAAAAATAAAGAAAAACTTGCTGGCTGGTTAAAGTTAAACAAAAAAGAGAACTCTTTCAACAAGATTCGGGACATTCACCAGATGGATTTAACTACATGATTTTACTATAAAAATCTCTTGACCATTGAGCTATTGCACTCCAGTCACGAAAATCTCCATCTTTTGCACCCACAATTTTTGCAATCATCCTGTAAAAAAATGAGAGTTTACTCGAATCCATTTTACCCGCAAACTTTCCAACCAAGATTGGATTAATCAGCTTTTTCTCTTCAGCAAGATATTTTTCAGCTTCATTCTTTTTCGCAGGATCACTCATAGATAAGCAGGTAAAAAAGATTGCGGTTGGTTTGTTTTTTAAAATCTTTTCATGTAATTTTAAGTAATCTCTTGCCTCACTCAGCCATTTTCCCATATAAATAGGACTTCCAATAATTACAGCATTATAGGCAGATGGGTCTATATTTTTTTCTGCCTCTGCAACAAACACTTGAGCACCGGATTTTGTCATCTCTTGCCCAATAAATTCAGCTACTTCTTTGGTAGACCCTGCTTTACTTGCATATAAAACAAGAACTTTTTTCATAGCAACCTCCTTGCTGTTGTTTATTAAATTTTCATTTGCAAACTGAAGCTGAAAAAAAACCAGAACAGCTAGTCCCAAAACTAAGATTTTATTCACCATTTGCGCCTCCTGTTGCCTAAATTAATATCTCTTTTTATTAAGAAAATAGAGAGTTCTTCTTAATGGGAAGGAGAGACTCTGCTGGAGAAGCCATTTTAAAAAACTTTTCCTGTAAAAGAATTTTTTCCAGCATAACCCGGCAAAAACAAACGGAAACTCTCTATCTTTGGATTGTTTAATTTTCCGAAAGTATGGTTTTATAACAAAATCATTCGGAGAAATAGAGCTTCCTTCAAGAGCTGTGTAAAAAAGGAATAAAAGAAGGTTATAAATGTGATCTGTGCCCCATTTTTCTGACAGCTCCGCCACCTTTTTTTTGTCGCAATTACTAAACATTACAAAGAGTTCTGCAAGGTGATGATATGGCATTTTGTGAAAAAATGAATGAACAAGTGAGATGAGAAATTCTTCTTCAAGAGAGGGAAGGAGGAGTTCTTCTCCATAAAGTTTTGCTGTCGAAAAATCGGTTTTCCCGATTTTTTCCCACGGAATCTGAAAAAAATTTACAACAGAAAGTTTGTGGTGAAGCTCTATCAAATCTTTCTCTACGCTAACCTTGTACTCATAAAATCTTATGTGATGAAAAATTCTTTTCGGCGAATATTTAAAGTGAGGGAAACTGTTTTTTTCAAAAAGAGAGATTGCTTTGTAGTAATCTTTCTTGTCAAGAATCAGGTCAACATCGCCCATTCCTCTAATTCCCGGGGTTTCTTTGTAAATTGTCTGCAAAAGATAAATCCCTTTTATCGGAACGAATCGGGTTATGCCAAATTTTTTTAATTCTCTGATAAATTGCGCAAGCTTTTTTTCTTTCATCATATTTTGAATAACGGTCGCGGAGGTCGCTTTAGATGAATCGGGCTCTTCATTCAAGGCAAATTTGTTTACCATTTCAACATATAAAACTGAATTGCCTGCGGAAAATGGCTCTCTGAATTTTATGGATGGAATTATTGTCATTTATCCTGTTTTTCGGTGCTGGTTTCAACTTTGAACTCAAGCGGAACTGTTGCTGTCACTGTTTTTTTCTGGCTGTTTTCGGGAAACTTAATTGTTTTTATTATGTTTTGCACGCATTCGGCAACCGCTGTTGTCTTAAATGTGTTTGAAAGAATTTCGCTTTTAATAACACTGCCGTCGCCTGCGATTGTTATTGTGAATTCTACTTTCCCCTGAATGGAGGAATCTTTTGTAACTTCGGCAATATAGCACTGATTAATTGATTCCATATTTTTGCCGATTGTGTCATTGATAATAGTTTTGTCGCCTGTTGTGGCACAGGCAAAAACTGAAAATGCCGCGATTGTAAATATTAATTTTTTCATTTTTTATCCTCTTTAGCTTCCGGTTTTTCCATTTTTTTTTCTATCTCTTCTTTTTTAGTCTCTTTTACCGCTTCTTTTTCTTTCAGCAAATCCTCTTTAAATTGAGGGAGTTTTGATCTGTCGTAACCCTGAACACAGATAACGCCTTTTGTTTCTGTCTTCGATTCCTCAGCACTACAGGAAGCATCTTTGCACTCTTTTTTATTTTCTGCAACACTTTTTTTAAATCTTTTGAATTTTTTCGGTTTAGCTTTGTCGGCCAAAATTTTTTCGGTTTTTTCACGGAAAACCATATAATCGCCTGCTGCAATATTTCTTTCCGGCATAAGTGACGGATTAAATTCAACAAGCGGTTTCGCGTATAAACTTTCAGGCCAGACATCTTCAACACTTACAACAGAAATAGTAAGAAGCTGATCATCGCCCAAATCGCGGCACACAGGAATTTTGAATCCTTTTTCTATTCCCATTTCATAGCCAACAGGAAGCCATATCCAGTTTTTGTCCTTAAATTTGTATTCGACAGAATCAATTTCAACAATCCTGACATCTCCATCAAGCGGTCTTGGAATACAGCTTTCTGGTAAAAGCCTTGTTTTAATTATATATTTAGGCTCTTCTTTTGGTTTTGCCTCTGCTTTTTTTATCTCTTTGGTCGGGATTTCTTTTTTTGGTTCAATTTTTTTTTCTAATTCTAAAGGCTTTGTTTCTGCAACCTTTTTTTCCTGTTTGTTTTCATCTTTTTTCTCTGTAATAGCTGGAACTTTTTCCTGATTTTTCTGTTTCTTTTTTTTCTTTTCTGCAAATGTATCTTTCTTTTTCTCTGTTTTTTTCACCTCTTTAGCATCTTTTTCCTCTTTTTTGGGCTCCTCTTTTTTAGTGATAAGGTTTTTGAGACCGCTTTCAATTATGCTTTTTCTTTTCTCTTCTTCACTCTTTTCATCAGCAAAAAGAGAGATAAATAAAAACACTGAAATAAAGAAAAAAATTACTTTCATGTTACACCCTTATAAAGAGCTGCGAGTTTTTTTTCAACAGCAAATTTAAGCTTAAAAATGTTGGAAGCATCAATTGCTGCCACAGGAAATTGTCTGCAATAATCAATGTTTTGAACTGTTCCAGGATATCTTTTAAAAAAACTGTGTGCAAGCTCATCAACAGAAGAAGCCGACACCTCATCTCCTCTGTAAATCAGTTTAAGCACATTGTCATTACCCATTTCAAAGCCAAGTCCATTTTTTTTTGAGACCTGAGATTCAAATTCAACCATTGGTCTGATATCTGTAAATGAATCTTTTTTATCTCCTTCCGGTTTGTACGCGAACATGTCAAAATCCGACTCTTCTTTTAGAATAAGAGAAAGAGAGCTGTTAAATGAATATATGGAAAGAAGAGCGTCTTTGAGCTTTTCTCTACCTAAGGCTGTGTACGAACCTGAATAAATTCCTTTGTAAAAAATATCAATTTCTTTTGTTTCAGGCCCAAGATAAAAAACCTGTGTCCTTGATTCTGATTTTGCCTCAAACATTCTTTGATATGGAAGAAGCGGCAAACCTGCTGCATCCATTGAGAATTTCTTCAACTTTCTCTTTCCGGTTTCCTCAAGAAGCTCGGTCATGGTGTCAAAAATCAGAACAGAATTTTCCTGAATAAGCGAGAACTTGTTGTTTTCCTTTATTATATATGGAAGAACAATTTCTTTTTTGTAGTAGGATTCTATCTTGGACTGCACAGGCCTCATAAATGTATCCTGACATATCGAAAATCTGAAAGAATCATTACTCGAATGTTTCCTCCCTGCTGTTTTTGAAATCATTTCAGAAACAGGGCATTCTCCTGCAAAAGAGTAGTTTGAGACATAGCCATAACTCTCTGATTTTATGAAAAGAGTAAGCTTTTTTATAACAGAGCGCTGTTTTTCTCCGGTGTTTAAAATATCTTCAATTGAGCTGATGAAAAAATAGTCATTTTTTTGAATCTCTTCTTCAAGATAATTTATCCCTATAAAGATTTTTTCATCAGAGCTGTACCATGAATCAACCGATGAGAAAAGTTTCTGCGCTTTTGACGAAATATTGACAGGAACACCGCTGAATCTGGCTCCTTTTTTCCATGCAATTTTGTTAAGAACAATAAAAAGAAAAAGCTCTTCAAACGAGCTTCCTCTAAAAACAGTCTGAACATTCTCCATATCATCTACAAGATTGAGCTCCCACTCATGCTCAAGCCCTTTGCGGAAAACAATAGAGATAAAACTGTATTCAAGATGAGGAAATGAAAGAGGATAGCTGATAATAGAAAAATATTTTTTCTCAAGATTAAACTGCTCTTCAATTTTTTTTGCAAAATGACGGCATGACGGGTTTAGCGTTTCTTTTAAATCATTAATAATTGCAAGAAGTTTGTCTTTAACAACCTGTTCATCTCTAACAATTCGCCGATATTCATTTATGTGGCAAGTCGATGGTTCGGAAAGGTATTTTTCGAGGTGTTTTATTCCGCCGGTTTCAATATAATTTTGAATTCCAAGCATTGTTATATGCCTCTTTTCTCTTACAGAAAAATAAAAAATCCTGTCCATTGCATCTTTGAAATTCTCGTCAATAACGGAAAGAGCCAGCGTGTAAAAAAATGTTGGCGAAAAATAAAAACACATTGGAGTATTAAACTTCTCATCAATTCTTTTTGAAATCATCCCTTCAGCTATGTGTTCTGAAAAAACTACAATCGAAAGACTCAGAGCTTCTCCCAGAGAAATCTCTTTTTGGGAAAGAATCCATTCTATAAAAAAACTGAGGAAAGTGGTGTTGTCAGGCTCAGGAAGAAACGCAGTTATATCGGTAATAGCAAAAACCCGCTCTTCCGAGAGTTTGTTGAGAGTCCCTTTCCATGAAGGGTGCATACTCTTAATTTTCAAGCCATCTTTCCGGCAGACAAAATAATGGAACCCAAGTGGAATAAAATCTGTAAAAAGAAAAAAACTAAAAATATCTTTTCTGAACTGCGGAAAAAATTTGTCTGAATCAGTTGAGTTCCTTATCGCAATCCCTTTTGATGCGCTGACTATAAAAAAATCAAACTTACGGCGGAAAATAACCCGCATCCAGTCTGTTATTGCCTTGATTTTTTTCTCAAAAAGGTCAATAAGATTTTCGGGCTTTTCAAGATCATCAACAAAAAAAAGAAACGCCGAATCATCAAAATAGGTAGAAAAAGCGGCAAACTTAAAAAAAATATTTTCCCTCGACAGAGACCTCGTAAGGAAACCTTGCTTTACTGCAAAGGGAAAATACTTCCCCATCAAATGGTCTTTTCCTCTCAAGGAGTGAATATCCGTCCCTGGAACATCAGCTCCCTGTATAAATCCCGGCAGCCCCGGCAGATTGTAACAAAGCAGAAGATGCATAAGGTCAATTGCCTCTCTGACATCCTCTCCAACAACTTTTCGCCTCGCAGAAATAAATGCGTCCCAGTTTATCTGAAATTCTCCAAGCTTCGTCCTAAAGCTCTCCATACTTACCATCGAAACAGGGCTAACAAGCATTTCTATACCTCTCAATTTATCAGCAAGGCTTACATTATACAAAAAGCCATCGCTTTTTCAAAATCTACAGGGTTTTTACATAGAGGCCGCTTTTCTACTAACAATTGCGGCATCCTGCTCCTTGCGCTGATTCTCAATATTCCTTTTTTCCATGTCAACAATCATATCTCTGTTTTTCTGCATTTCATCAAGTATGTTGCAGCGGGTTGTGTAACTTGAGTTATTCATAACTGTCTGCATTCCAAGCATTTTCTTGTAATTTACAAGAAGCGGTGCAAGGAGATTGGCAGTCATAAGTCTAGGATCTCCATGGATTGAAACCAAAACAGCAATAACTATATCACTAATATCGCCTGTCTGAATTGGAGCCAAATCATCATTTGAAACCTCAACATTGTAGTCAGGCTTAAAAAGATAAGGATCAATAATTACAAAAGCAAGATCAGCTTCATCAGCAGACTGCAACCATTTAAAAGGGCTGTCTTCCGCATGATCAAGTATGAAATAGTTGAAACTGTTCTGAAAACCCAAAATGCCAAGCGGCATGTGGATTATTTTATCTCTTGGTACATCAAGTTCACCAAAACGGCTGGTTTTTACTTTCATGGCGTCCTCCTAAAATGAGAGCTAGCTCTCTTTCCTGTGTTTAGCACTTTTAAACAGGCTGGAAATCTCATCAATGGAAACAGCGATATTTGAAGAAATTCTATTTTCTTCCATAATCCGCTCATAGATTTCACCGCGGTAAACGGGAAATTCCATTGGAGCTTCAACACCGATCCTAACCTGTTTGCCCTTAATTTCCTTAATTATGACGACAACATCTTTGCCGACATATATTGATTCGCCAACCTTCCTGGTTAATGTCAACATAGTACCCTCCCTGGTCTATGGCTTAGTCCTCTTTACTTCAGGTAATTAAGCAAACTTACCCGCAGAATCTGCGAAGTAGTTGCCATCGTTGTTTCAAGCGCAGTTTTAATAGCAGAAAACTCTGTAATAGCAGATGAAACATCAATTTCTTCAAGATCAGCTTTTCTGAGCTTTGACTGAAGAAGATTTGTCTGTAAAACAGCATCCGTAATCTCAACCTCCTGAAGTAAGGCTCCTGTCTTGGATTGATTCCGTGATACCTGCTCAAGAGAGGCATCAAGCTCGCTAATTCGATCTTTAATGCCATCTGCATTGTTTGACTGCAGGTTCTCGGCCAAAGTAGTCAGCACAGTTATAATGTTTGTGCCGCCAGACGCAGTACCGGTTATAAATTCGCTTCCCGGAAAAGCGACTTGTTTATAAACAGACGGTGCTATCTCGAGACTCCGCGCGAAGTCATCCCCCTGGTAGGTTCCATAAAGAGGATCAGCTTTATCATCATTAAAAGCTTTATCCCCAGTCCGGTAACCTCCGAAAATATAGAAACCGTCTATTTCGGTATTTGCATAACCAACAATATCTTCCAGTGCCTGAAGAACCTGAGTTCTTGCATCAGCCCGATCCTTATCTGTCATTGTGTCATTCGACATTCTGAGTGTTAAGGTTTTGACAGCATCGAGAGTGTCATGGATTGCACCCATCGCATTTTCAGCCATTTCAAGCTGATTTTTTGCAGAGGAAGTATTTTTATCATAGGCATCATTTTCCTGAATAAGCTTTTCCTCGTGCATAATTTTTCTCTTAGAAACAGGATCATCACTTGGAGCATCAACTTTTTTGCCCGATGAAATCTGAGCGTTTTTCTGATTAAGTTTCAAGGTGTTATCCATAACCCTTGATTCTGAAGAAAGATAAAGCTGATGTGAACTTACTCTAAACATTGTAGCCTCCTGAAA
Organism: uncultured Spirochaetales bacterium; assembly: GCA_964542005.1. Classification (GTDB taxonomy): domain Bacteria; phylum UBP6; class UBA1177; order UBA1177; family CALOFP01; genus CAZISX01. Next base: position 58,985 of record CAZISX010000006.1, on the reverse strand, counting down.
TAGTCGGAAGCTGTAATGCAAGAGGCGTGCCAAACACCATGACATTAAATTGACAAAGTGTTTTTTTGTTGAAAAAACTGGAGCTTTAATTTGTGCAGACTAAGTTCTAGGACAACAATAATAATGAAAAGTGTCTGAAATATTTAGAGGTTTAAAAGAAAAGCCCCAAACCCGATAAGGCCGGGGCTTTTAGATATTATGCGCCGCAACCGCCAGCTTTTGGAGCTGCGCCTGCAGGCTGTGAGCCTTTACCAAAACCAGCGGATGGAGTTTCATCAGAAAGTTTTGTTTCGCATTCTTTTGGTTTGTTTTTGAAACCAAGGCAAACAGCGTCAAGAATCTGCTGAGGACTTCTTCCAGCCTGAGCTGTAACGCCGTTAATTACAAGTGTTGGAGAGCCTTTAACTTCGTATTTATCTGTCAGATCTTTGAAAACATCAAAAGAAGGGAATCTGCCTTTGTATGTTGATTTGTCTTCAATGTTCTTGATTACATTGAATTTTTTGTCAGTTGAAGCAACACATGTTTCAAGTTTTTTCTTGTCAACTTTTGCTTTTGCCATACATTCGTCAGATTTTTCAGCTTCAAGGAAGCAGTCAAGGTATGCCATATATTTATCTTTTGACTGTTCCTGAATACAAACCTGATTAAGCTGCTCTTTAACTTCTTTTTCTCCGTGCATTGCATAGTCACAGAATTTAACGCTGATATCAGCTTTGCCTTTAAGAAGATTGGCAACAGGAAGAAGTCCTTTTTCAATCTGTGTTCCAAATGGGCAGTGTGACATTACAAACGCTTCAACAACTGGTTTGTCGCGTTTTTCAAGGCACATCCAGTTTGCTTTGCAGGTTGCATCGTCGCAGTCTATTTTTCCATCAGCATTGTCATCTGCTTTGTTGTCGCAAATTTCAGCATTAGGATCAAACTTGCCGTTTACTTTAAGCATTTTGAACTGATCAACATCTTTAAGCCATTTTTCAATCTGCTTGTAACCTTCATCTTCTGTTACATTTTTAGCGAAAAGGAACGCAGGAAGCATTTTTACGCCCTGTCCGGAAATAGTCTGATAAAGAGCTTTTCCTTCTGGAGTTGAGTAATCAAGAACTTTTGGCTGAAGACCAGGGAAATCTGATTTAATTCTGTTGATAATTCTGTCTGTGTTGCAATCTTTGCAACGAGCATCGGTAAGAACAGTAAGATCAACTTTTTTAGGCTGTGGAATATTGCTGCATGCAACAGGTTTTTCAACTTTATATTCAGCGCAGATTGCTCTTAAAAAATCACTTGATTTTCTTCCGCCATTGTAAGGTTTGCCAGCTACAAAAATAGTTGGTGAGCCGCTTGCCTGTTTAGACTGGCTGAGCTTGAAAGATTCGGAAAGAAGTTTTTTGCCTTCTTCGCCATCAGCACAAGTTTTGATTTTTGCTGCATCAACCTGGGCTTTTTTTGCACATTCGTCAAAATTACCAGGAATTTCTCTCATTTTTTCATTCATACAAACAACAACATCCATATATTTTTCAGGAGCATGTTTCGCTGCGCAAATATGAAGGAGATTGCCTTTAACTTCAGCATCGCCGTGCATAGAAGAAAGAACACCGCCAGCTTCCTGTCCAATGAAATTGAGTTTGAAATCAACAGCTTTGCCAAGCTGATCAAGAGCAGGTTTGATGCCGTTTTCAACCTGAACACCAAATGGACACTGAGACATAACATGGAAGGAAACCTCAACTTTTTCTTTTGGTTCAGGTTTTCCCGGTTTGCAGCCAATAATAAAAGCTGCGGAAGCTGCTGCAACTGCAGCGAGAACTACTAACTTTTTCAAGATGTACCTCCTAAAATTTCAACAATTCAAAGCACTTTTCTGCAAAAAAGATGCAGATAAAGTTATTTCTGTCAACCTATAGTAAACAAAATACCCCAGTATATTAGTTGTTTTTTTTTCTCAGTCAAATTTTCAACAATGATTTGTAGCATTGCCTTAGCAAATCCAAACAAAGAAAGTTCAAAAAAACGGAACATTCAAGTTTTCTTCGCCCTGCTATGCTGATTTTTTTAATTAATTGAAGAATTGAGCTGATTGATACAGAATTATTGCCGCAAAATTTAAAGAAGGATAATGTTGTGTTTTCTGCACGACTCAATCATATCTTCTGGCCATATACTTGACTGAATTTCACCGATATGTGCTTTTCTTAAATAGTACATACAAAGCCGCGACTGACCAATTCCGCCACCGATTGATAGCGGAAGTTCTCCATTTAAAAGCCGTCTGTGAAAATAAAGCGATTTTCTGTTTTCTGTATTTGTTAGTGCAAGCTGTTTTTTCATAGCAGCCTCATCAACCCTTATTCCCATTGAAGAAATCTCGTAAGCCCGTTTAAGCACCGGATTCCAAAGTATAATATCTCCATTTAATCCGTGATAATTTTTTTCGGTTTCTGTTGACCAATCATCATAGTCAGGTGCCCGGCCGTCATGAGGCTTGCCATCTTGCAGCGGATGTCCTATTCCAATAATAAATACAGCTCCATATTTTTTAGCAATCTCGCTCAAAAGGGGTAAGCCCAGGGTATTTTTTCAAAAGCTCTTCTGAGTGGATAAATGTAATATGATCAGGCAGTTCCGGTATTATTTTAGGGTAAAGCTCATGGATATAATACTCTGTTCTCTTTATTGCCCCATATATCTTTTCAACAATTTTCTTCAGAAAGTGGAGATTTCTTTGCTCTGGTTTTATTGCAAGCTCCCAGTCCCACTGATCAACATAAATTGAGTGAGTATTGTCAAGCTCTTCATCTGCGCGGATTGCATTCATGTCGCAGTAAATTCCAAAACCTGTTCCAATATCATAATCTGCGAGCATAAGTCTTTTCCATTTTGCGAGAGAATGGACAACCTCAACCTCAATATTTGCATCTTTGATTTCAAAAGAGACCGGTTTTTCAATTCCGTTTAAGTCATCGTTAATACCTGTCCCTTTTCTAACAAAAAGAGGAGCTGTAACGCGTCTTAATCTTAATTCTGTAGCAAAAGTAAGCTGAAAAAAATCCTTGATAGTCTTAATCGCCCCTTCAGTCTCCTTTACGGCTGAAGATTTGTAACCTTTAGGAATTATAAGCGGTTTTGGCATAACAAACTCCATTAAACTATTTAATTTGTATAAAAAGAATAGTTTTCAGGGGGTAATAAGTCAAGTTTTATTCTTGATTAAACAGATTCGGCCAGAGCAGCTTTGTGTGAAAATTGACAAAGGTGGATGAAAACATACTATTAGCTTGGATAAGTTACGAAAAAAGCAGTTTTTTACGGAGGCGATTTGTCATGAAACATGCAATATTATTTTTAATTACACTCCTTTTTTTGATTTCGTGCAGCGATGAAAAAAAGAGTGATGGAAACGATTCAGTTCCCACAAATCCATCAAGCGGCATGTCTGCAGGAAACCCTGACGGCAAGTGCGCAATCCCGAAAGATGGCCAATTAAAAGATGTCTCAAAACCGACACAAATAGTTGGCGGCGGCACAAAAGAAAGCTGCTCTGCGAAAGCTTTTACAGACGCGGTTGCCAAAGGTGGAATTATCACATTCAATTGCGGCAGCGAACCAGTAACAATAATCCTAACCGAACCTGCAAAAGTATTTAATAACACAACAAAAGAGATTGTAATAGACGGTGGCGGCAAAGTGACTCTAAGCGGTGGCGGCAAAACAAGAATTTTGTACATGAACACCTGTGATCAAAATCAGGTATGGACAACAGATCACTGCAATAATCAGGATCATCCGCAGCTTACCGTGCAGAA
>CAZISX010000006.1:54389-55169 GCA_964542005.1 uncultured Spirochaetales bacterium | reverse complement strand
CGGGAACTCAAAAAACGAAACCGATTTTGACGGCGGCGGCGCAATTTGGGTTAGAGGCGGACTTCTAACTATTATTAACAGCAGATTTTTTAACAATAATTGTGCCTCTACTGGCGCGGATGTTGGAGGCGGCGCAGTGCGTGTTTTTGATATGTTTGAAAAAAAACCGGTTTATGTGGTTAATTCAACCTTCGGCGGAAAAGAAAACTATGGCAATATCGGCGCAAATGGCGGAGCAATAAGCAGTATTGGCGTTTCTTGGGAAATTATAAACTCTATTTTTTCATACAACGAAGCTGTCGGCAACGGCGGAAATCCTGCACAGGATGGAACTCCTGGCGGCGGAAGCGGCGGCGCAATTTATAATGATGGAAATTATATGAAGCTTTCAATCTGCGGCTCAATTATTGAGTACAACAAAGTCAATGCTTATGGTGCCGCCATCTTTTTTGTAACAAATGACCACAGCGGTGTCTTAAAAATAATTGATTCAATTATCCGCGACAACATTGGCGGTTCGTGGCACACACTTCCAGGCATATCAATGCACAGCGATACAAAAACAGAAATCAGCGGCTCGACAATTGAAGATTGAAGAAAAATTTAATGTTTTTAGGTTGTTAAGGATTTTGATGTTTTATCCGTATTTCCCAAAATCATCATCATCAAGTCTGATTATCTGGTCAGGCTTGATAATTTGGGTATCTCTTCCAGATAAAATCTGCCGCTCAATTCGTCTGTCGCTATCTGTCGGGAAATAGTTTTCGCTGGCTCTTTGCT
>CAZISX010000006.1:52577-54379 GCA_964542005.1 uncultured Spirochaetales bacterium | reverse complement strand
GAATCTTGAAATCATTCCGCGAAGCTGGGTTGATTGGGATGAAAGTTCTTCTGATGCGGATGCGGTTTGCTCTGCGCTTGCTGTATTCTGCTGAGTAACCTGCTCAACCTGATTAAGTCCAATATTTATCTGGCTTATTCCCTGAGCCTGCTCGTTTGATGCGGCTGCTATTTCGCTTACAATATCGGTAACTTTTGTAGCTTTCAGTTGAATCTCTTTTAAGACAATTGCTGTTTTTTCTGAAATCTTTGAGCCGTTTTCTGCTTTTCTGACAGAATCATCAATCATTTCAGCTGTTTCCTTTGCTGCTTTTGCGCTTCTTTCTGCAAGTTCGCGAACCTCTTCAGCAACAACTGCAAACCCGCGGCCATGTTCGCCAGCTCTGGCAGCTTCAACCGCAGCATTGAGTGCCAAAACATTTGTCTGGAACGCAATTTCATCTATTGCTTTAATTATTTTTGAGATGTTTTTACTTGCAGTATTAATCTGAGTCATAGCATCAAGCAGCTCTTCCATGTGTTTTGTGCCGGTTTCTGCTGAATTTCTTTGCTCTGCAGCTATGATGTTTGCCTGATGAGCGTTTTCTGCATTATGTTTTGTTTGAGACCCGATTTCCTGCATTGAGCTTGAAATTTCTTCAAGAGAAGAAGCCTGCTCCGCCGCACCCTGAGAAAGAGCCTGAGAAGCACTGGAAACCTGATTTGCACCACTTGAAACCTGCTCAACCGCAGTGTTTACCTGATAAAGAATATCATTAAAAACATCAAGCAGTCCGTTCACTCCGCCAACCAGAGTTTTCCATTCGCCAACAAACTTATCTGTGTTCCCGCGAAGATCAATTCTTCCTTCATTTGCTCCTTTTAGAAGCATTCCTGTTTCAGAGAGAAGATTGCCCATAATATCAACGCAAGTATTTAGATTTGTTTTGATTTCGTTAAAATCACCATTATAGTTCTCTGTAATTTTAGGAGGAATATCACCTTTTGAAATTCTTTCAACATAATTTGCAGCAACCTTAAGCGGATTAATTACAGCATCAAGCGTCGCATTAAATCCTTCAATAATTTTGCGGTAATCACCAAAATGTTTGTTTACATCTGCTCTTTTCTCAAGTCTCCCTTCCTGTGCAGATTTTGCAAGCATCATAGCATCATCAACCAATGTCATAACATTTTTTCTGATTGCATTAATTCCCTGAGTTAGTATTATCTGTTTTCCGGGAAGAGTTCTCATTTCTTTTGAAAGATTTCCCTGCGAATATTCATTTAAAATACCAATTCCTTCCACGACAGGAATGGAAATAGCGTCCAACGCTTCATTTGTTCCTTTCATAAGATTCTGGTAAACACCGAGAAGTCCGGCAGGCTTGCATCTGGACTCAACATCTCCGGATTTCTGCTCTGAAATCATTGTATTCATTGATGAAATCATTGTGTTAAGCGAATCAAGACACTGGTTGATATTATTTTTTATTTCATTAAAATCGCCATTGTATTTGTCTGTAATTTTAGGAGGAATATCTCCTTTTGAGATTCTGTCGATGTATTCTGCTGCAACATTTAACGGACTTATCACCGCGTCAAGCGTGTTGTTTATTCCTGCAACAATTTCGCGAAATTCAAAATTTATTGTCTCAACATCGCCTCTTACATCAAGTTTTCCATTCACTGCGGCTTCTGTCAGTTTTTTAGTCTCAAAAATCAAAGAATTTGTGATTTCAAAAATGTTTTTTGTTAAAACAAAAAGAAAAAACAGAGATATAATAATTCCCAGAAACATTGCGCCAAAAAGGGTAAACCTTG
>CAZISX010000006.1:23920-52567 GCA_964542005.1 uncultured Spirochaetales bacterium | reverse complement strand
TTGCCAGGTCGTTTGAAAATAAACCCAGAATAGAATCCAAAAATGAATTCATGATTTCATCAGATTTTTTCAGCTCAAGAGCACTGATTTTTTTGTTTTCTTCCACAAGTTTGTACAGAAGATTCTGTGCTTCGAGAAAGCTTTTCCTTGCCTTAAGAGATGATGTATACATATCGCCTTCAGCACTCATCATCAGCATATCATCCGAAGCAGTTCCAGCAGCAAGCAGCTTCTCTTTTTCCTTAGATTTTACAATAACTTCGGAATGGTCGCTCTTCCATTCGTTCCATTTTGGAATAAAATCTTTCCAAAGTCTAGACTCTTCCTCTGTTTTAGTAAACTTCTCAAAAGCAAGCCATGAATCATCAATTCGTTTCCACGCATTTTCGATATAGCGGTACTGAGCTTTTCTAATTTCGTCGTCCGCAAACATAATTCTGTTCATCAGTCCGCGCTCACCAACCAGAATAGCAGTCTGCGCTTCATTTATTGTAAGAAGCGACTGAATTGCAGGAAGCCTAATTTCGCCAATTTCGTTATTGCTTTTTTCAATATTTGTCATGCCAAAATAGCCAGTAATTCCTACAAAAATCATGATTGAAATAACAATAGAAATAACGATCATTAATTTTTTACCTAATTTTAAACGAGACATTTTCCCCTCCATTTAGCTATTAACTATCTCTTTAATATCTTCCAAATCTTCATCCCTCAGTAATTTATCAACATCAAGAACAATTTTTACATGATCTCCGACCTTCCCGATACCTCTTATATATCTTGAATCCTCCTTTCTCCCTATTTTTGGAGCAGGAGAAATCTGATTATCAGCAATATCAAGAACTTCAGCAACCCTCTCAACAATAAAACCCGTCTCAGTTCCATCAACATTGAGAACAACAATGCAGGTTTTTTCATCATAAGTAATTGGCTCCATCCTGAATCTGCATCGCACATCAATTACAGGAATAATTTTCCCCCGCAAATTGATAACTCCACGAAAATACTCAGCAGTTTCAGGCATTTCCGTAATGTCCATTGTCATAATAACAATCTCTTTTACATGCTTTATATCTATCGCATAAAATTCATTTCCAATTCTAAACGAGAGATACTTGTTCATTAAATTTTCCGCCATCTACACCCTCCTAAGCCTTGTTTTTTTTCGACATTTCCATGATTTTTTCCACATCAAGTATTAGACTTATTTTTCCGTTACCGAGAATTGTGCACCCGGAAACGCCTTGAATTGCCCCCATTGAAGAAGGAACAGCCTTAATTACAGCCTGCTGCTGACCAATAATTTTATCAACAAAAAGAGCTGCGTTTTCGCCCATGATTTCAACAATTATCAGCATCCCATCTTCAAGATTTTCTGAAACAGGCTCTCTTTTGTATATCTTGTGAAGTCTTAATATTGGAATTATTTCATCACGGATTTTAATAATCTCCAGACCGTCAGGCGCAATTGTAATAAGTGATTTTTTGGGCTTAAAAAATTCTTTGGCAGCAAGCGTTGGAATCATAAAACTGGTGTTCCCGACCATCATCTGCATACCTTCAATTATTGCCAAAGTTAGCGGAATTCTTAGAGTTATTGTGGTTCCGACATTCTCTGCACTCCAGACATCTATTTTGCCGTTAATTGCATCCATATTTCTTTTTACAACATCCATTCCAACGCCGCGGCCTGAAATTTCTGTCACTTTTTCAGCAGTAGAAAAGCCGGGCTCAAAAATAAAAGAGAAAATTTCCTTATCGGTAAGATTTGCTGTATCTCCAAAAAACATTCCTTTTTCAAGAGCTTTTTTCAAAACTTTCTCTTTTTTTATCCCATTACCATCATCTTCAATAATTATCTTAACCTCCCCCTCTTCATGTTTTGCCGAAAGCCTTATTGTTCCTTTTTCAGACTTTCCCTGTTTTATCCGCTCTTCGCTTGTTCCGATTCCGTGATCTACCGCATTTCTTATAATGTGAAGAATCGGATCTTGAATCATCTCAATAACAGTTTTGTCTATTTCTGTTTCTTCTCCAAAAAGAATAAGCTCAACCTTTTTATTGGATTTTTCAGCTACATCGTGGACAAGCCGAAACATTTTGCGGAACAGATTTTTTACAGGCACCATTCTAATAACCATAGCAATTTCGCGCAGTTCTCTGACAATTTTCCCCATCTGCTTTGCTGTTTTTGAAAACTGCATAAAGTGTTTGCATTCCGAAGATGGAACATGATCAAGCATATTATTCACAATAACAAGCTCGCCGATAAGGTTTGTCAAAACATCAAGCTTTTCGACATCAACGCGGATATCGTGCTTTGCTTTTGATTCACCGTTTGGGTTCTGGAGACCAAGCTCCTGTCGTTTTTCTTCCTGTTTTACAATAGCTTGTTCAATATCTTTTTCTGAGCAAGCCCCCATATCAACAAGTATTTTTCCTAAAGGGCGAGCTTGAATTTCAAGAGCTTTTTCTATTGTTTCAGAGTCTGCCTTTCCCTCTTTTTCAAGAATATTCCCAATTTTTGGAACTTCTAAAAAAGAAGGGTTCTCCTCAAAATCTTTTTCATAAATAGAGAATTGTTCGCTAGACTCCTCTGTTTCTCTCTCTTTTATATGTAGCGAAATAAGCTCGCTGACCCGAAATGCGCAGTCTGTTACAGAAGTGTCATCAAAAACTCTTTCCACCGCACTAAAACCTTCTTTTAAGACATCAATAGCTAAGATTAAAAGATCAATTGTTTCAAGTGAAATGCTAATTTCGTTAGAACGAATAAGTCCAAGCAGGTTTTCTGCTGAATGTGCTGCTTTTTTAATGTTTACAAACTTGAGAAAGTCAGCTGCACCTTTTATCGAATGAAAAGCTCTGAAAATTTTATTTATAATCTCTGTTTCAACAACGCCTGATTCGAGATGCTGCTGAAGAGAGAGAGCATCAATCTCAGTTTCTTCAATCATATCTCTGCTGTCTTTTAAAAAGTCAGCAACAATTTCAGCCTCTTCAGAGGCAAAACCATTTAAATTAACTTCATTTTCCATTTACAACCTCTTTGTTGTAGAAAATTATAAAATGCAATAAATGCAAAAAGCAATAGCTGTCATACATCTTAGTTTCTGTTTGACAGGCATCTTAGACAGCTTCTTTTTATATGCGTTAAGTATACAATAATATATTTCAATATCAATAAAATTATTTGGATAGTGTTTGTTGCGGGAAAACTACACAAATTTTTGTTGTTTTATATAATTGGAAGCTGATAGTTTTGCACTTTAAAAAAATAAAAGATAGAAAAGGTGAAATATGAAAAAAACGCTACCTTGGCTCAAAGCTAAAAAAAATAATGAAAAAATATCAATGCTGACTTGCTATGATTACTCTTTTGCAAAAATTGCGCAGAAATCAGAGATAGACTCTCTTCTCGTTGGCGACAGTCTCGGAATGGTGATTAAAGGCGATTCCAACACACTTTCCGTCGAACTTGAGGAAGTTGTTTACCATGTAAAATCGGTTAAAAAGGGAGCGCCAGACCCTTTTCTAATTGCAGATATGCCGTTTGGCTCATATCAGGCATCAATTGAAGAGGGTGTCAGAAACGCAATAAAGCTAATTAAAGCCGGAGCTGAAGCTGTAAAAATTGAAGGCGGCAAAGAGGTTGCTGATTTGATTTACAAGCTTTCCTCAAACGGCATTCCTGTTGTTGGGCATGTTGGGCTTACTCCTCAATATGTCAATAAATTCGGTGGCTTTACGAAAAGAGGGAAGTCAGAGGTTGAGCAGATTTTTATAAAAGAATCGGCCAAAGAAGTAGAAGACGCAGGTGCAGAAATGATTGTTTTAGAGCTTGTTCCTCCGCAACTCGGAACTCTGATTACCCAAAATCTTTTAATTCCCGTAATTGGAATCGGGGCTGGAAACGATACCGATGGCCAAGTGCTTGTTATTTATGACTTGTTGGGGATGGATGAAAGCTTTTATCCCGGGTTTGTCAAAAAATATCTAAACCTGGACTCACTTATTGCTGGTGCAATTAATCAGTATGCACAAGAGGTAAGAACTGGAGAATTTAAAGGCAAAGCTTAACGGCGTAAAATGGAGGTGCCGGAATCTTTCTCTTTCTCTTTTTTGGCTGGAAGCCTTTTTCTATAAATATTTTCTTGATTTCGTCACAGTAAAAGTAATAGTCTTTTTTAGTTCATTTTATCAAACTTTTCTATGGAGAAAATTATGTCAAACATTAAGGCATTGTCGGTGCTTGACGGGAGATATTCCCGCCTTGTTGAGGAATTGAACGACAACTTTTCTGAATATGGACTTATAAAACACCGTGTTTTTGTTGAGATTCAGTGGCTTAAGTTCATTATAAAAGAGCTTAAACTCGCAACTTTGAAAGAGAGTGATTTTGATGCTATTGACTCGATTGCGAGGGGTTTTAACGCTGAATCCGCAATGATGGTTAAAGAAGAGGAAAAAACAACCAATCACGATGTTAAAGCTGCTGAATATTACATCAAAAAGCAGCTTGACAATCTTCATCTTTCCCATATTCGTGAATGGGTTCATTTTTCATGCACATCAGAAGATATCAACAACACCTCCTACGCTTTAATGCTGAAAAAAGGGATTAGTACATCTCTCAAATATCTTGAAGAAATGCTTGTTATTGTTGAGAATTATGGCAAAGCTTATAAGTCCCATCCGCTGATGGCAAGAACTCATGGACAGCCTGCGACCCCGACAACTGTGGGGAAGGAATTTATCAATTTTGCATGGCGGATAAGAAAAGAAATAGTTGCAATCAAAGGTGTTGCGGTTGAGGCAAAAATGAATGGAGCAGTTGGAAATTACAATGCTCATCACTTTGTTTATCCTGAAATTGACTGGGTTTTGGCCGGAGAAAAATTTATCAGAGAGTATCTCGGTGTAACCCCGCTTCTTTTCACAACTCAGATTAATCCATACAGCTATATTTCTGAGCTTTTACACGCGTTTGTTCGCGTTTCATCAATAATAATTGATCTCGACCGCGATATGTGGGGCTACATAAGTCTTGGATATTTCAAGCAAAAACTTAAAGAAGGCGAGGTTGGCAGCTCAACAATGCCGCATAAAGTCAACCCGATTGATTTTGAAAATTCAGAAGGAAATCTCGGTATTGCAATCCCGATGATGGAACATCTTGCAGTTAAACTTTTGAATTCCCGTTTTCAGAGAGATTTGACCGACTCAACAGTTTTAAGAAACCTTGGCTCGCTTTTCGGCTATTTTTTAATAGGAATAAGAAACTCAATCAAAGGACTTGGCAAGCTTGACATAAATAGTGCCCAGATTCTTCTTGATCTGGAAGAAAACATGGAGCTTCTGGCTGAACCAGTCCAGACAGCAATGAGAGTTTACGGCGAGGAAAATCCCTACGAAAAACTGAAAGCTCTGACCCGCGGCAGAAAAATCACAAAAGAGAGTCTTGCCGCTTTTATTGATTCACTCGAAAAAGTTCCGGCAGAAGCAAAACTTTCTATGAAAAATCTGACTCCTGAAACCTACACCGGCGTTGCCGAGAAACTTGTAGATCGCTATTTTTCGGAATATTATTAGTTAGTTATGAGTTTAGCCAAAATCCTTGAACAGATTTATTTTAAATACAACAAAAGAGAGCTTGTCCATCCTGATCCATTAGAGTTTTTGTATCGCTACAAAAGAATCAGTGACAGAGAAGTTGTCGGAATTATTGCATCTTCTCTTGCTTATGGCAGGGTAAATCAAATTTTAAAATCTGTTGAAACAATTATTTCTGCAATGGGCGATTCGCCGCACGATTTTATCATGCACCAGACTTCCGCCGATTTCGGGAAAATTTTTGCCGGATTCAAGCACAGATTCAATACCGGAAACGATATTGCGGAACTTCTGCGAGGGATGAAAATTTCACTTGAAAAATATGGCTCTCTCGATAACAACATGAATTACCTGAGGAAAAGGGAGGGTAATTTCATAAATGCACTTAACCGTTTTTCTGAAGAGATAAATCCGTGTGGCGGCTATCTTTTGCCAAAACCTGAAAACGGCTCTCCTTGCAAAAGATTAATGCTTTTTTTGAGATGGATGGTGCGCTCTGACGAGGTTGATCCCGGCGGCTGGAAATCGCTTACTCCTGCAGAGCTTATTGTTCCACTTGACACACACATGTTTTCTGCAGCAAAAATGCTTGGTTTTACAAAGAAAAACACGGCAAGTTTTGCCGCAAGTCTTGAAATTACTGAAGCTTTCAGAGAATTTTCCCCAAATGATCCTGTAAAATATGATTTTGCACTCACAAGATTTGGAATTCATCCCGACATGTCAAAAGATGAGCTTGAGGCGATTTTAACCTGAATCGCTTGTTTCTCAAATTAATTCTTGAAAATTTTTTTGTGATGCAGATGTTCATATTGATTCTTTTTTTCTGAATACAGATTATGCAAATGCTGGTGCAAAAAGAAAATTCTGGTATAAACACTTCTTTTGATGTATATTTTTGTGCTTAAATTTTTTAAGGAAACAAGATGGAAGATTCAAAAAACAAATTCGTAGCAAGAAATAAAAAAGCGTTCCATGAGTATGAAATTATTGAGAAATTTGAGGTCGGAATTGTTCTTCAGGGAACAGAAATCAAATCGGTTCGCGAGAGCAAGGTTGCGTTCAAAGATGCTTTTGTTGAAATAAAAAATGGAGAAGCATGGCTTATCGGGTTTAATATTGCGCAGTATACTTTCGGGAATATCTGGAATCACGAGGAAGAGAGAAAAAGAAAGCTTCTGATGCACAAAACTGAAATCTTAAAACTTCACCAGAAAATTAAGGAACGGGGGCTAACTCTAATTCCTCTTGATATTTATATAAAGTATGGCAGGGCAAAAGTAACAGTTGCTCTGGCAAAAGGAAAAGCTCTCTATGACAAAAGAGATTCAATCAAAAAGAAGGATCAGGAAAGAGAGATGAGGCGAATTCAGAAAAATTATTGAGCTTGCCATGTTTGTTAAAAGTTTTTTTGTTTCACCAATTTCTATATGACATGATTTTAAACTACAATTAACGATTCAGTTTTTAAAAGTTGTTTGATTTAGTAGATGATGGGAAAGAGTTGTGCCGGGCTTAAAAAAAGAACCTATTTTTTAACTTTTTCTCCACATTTTTTCTCTTCTTTCTGTTCTTTTTTCTGCTCTTGTTTCTGTTCATCTTTCATTTCTTTCTTTTCTTGTTTGTGCTCTTTTTTCATCTCTTTATTCTCTTTTTTGTGTTCTTTTTTCATTTCTTTATTTTCTTCAGCCTGATCGTCTTTAATATCTTTGTTTTCTTTGGTTTCATTTTTCATATTTTTGTGTTCTTTTTTGTGTTCTTTTTTCTGCTCGCCACTCTCTTTAGCCTGATCATCCTTCATGTCCTTATCTTCTTTGTTTCCATCTTTTATCTCGTTGTTCTCTTTTTTGTGCTCTTTTTTGCCGCTGTTCATTTCTTTGTCAGCTTTTCCTGGTTTCTCAGCCTTTACTTCCTGCTTGTTTTCTTTGTCTGTTGTGTTTTCTTCGGCCCACAGAGTTGAAACAGATAAAAATGCAACAATCCATAACACTCTTAATCCATAGTTCATCATCTTCTTCATGGCATACCTCCGGTAACATTGTTTTTTAATCGGCTTAGAACTTTTTCTAAACACAAAACTTAGACTTTTTCTAAACAAGCTTTGTTCCATTTTATTGTTTTTTTTATTAACAAGCTGTTTTTTATGGCTTTTTTCTTTGCCAGTTCTGTTCAAAAAATATTTTTTCTTGCAATGTTTTCATCGTCAAATATCATTCTCTGAGCTACCAATATTTAAGGATTTGTGATGGCTGACGAAAAAAGACTTATCAGAGAAGCCCAACAAGGCAGCGTTAAATCATTTGAACAGCTGGTTAAAATCCATTATGAAAAACTTTATTGTTTTGCGGTTGCTATTGCTTCAGGCAAAAAAGAGATTGCATCAGATATTTTGCAGGAGAGTCTGATTAAAGCCTTTTTAAACATTTCATCCTTTGAAAACCGGTCGTCTTTTTCATCATGGCTTTGGAAAATTGTCAGAAACGAATTCTACGATTTTGCATCAAAATCAAGGATTGAGACGGAAGAGCTTGATGAAGAAAGAGCGGCGCACGACTCTTTTCAGAGTGCACAGGAAACAGAAATGATTACGGCGGAGCGGGGAAAACATCTTCATTGTCTGATTGATTCATTGCCGGAACATTTCAAGGAAATCATTTATATTATTGAGCTTTCGGAGATAAGCTATGAGGATGCTTCTCTATTAATCGGCATTCCTGTGGGCTCAATCAAAAGCAGACTTTCAAGAGCCAGAGAAAAACTGACTGAATTAATTGATAAAAATATGGAACTTTTTAGGTAAAAAAACCGTCATAGGTAAAGATTCTTTTGGAGAGGAGGCTTTTAAATGGCTGAAAATAATAGAAAAGCAAAAGATATTATGGAAAGCGAGATGAACTTCCTGAAAAAAGGTTCATTTTGTTTGCCTGATAATTTTGAATCAGAGCTTCATTTAAAGCTTGTTAAAGCTGCCCAAAATCAACAGGCCAAAAAATCGGGAAACTATTTTTTCGGTTTTATTTTTAAACCTGCTTTTATTATACCTCTTTTGGTTATTGTTTTTTCTTCCGGCATTTTCTTAGGTATAAATACTTCAGGAAAACATCAGGAACAGCCTAATATTATTGGCAAATCAGGCATGAAAGAAGAGCCGGCTCCGCTTATCTCTCAGTCTGTATCTGTAGCAACCGGCGAGCCTGTGAGCATAAAACTTGTCTATAATTCAAAAATCAAGATTGAAAAGGTAAAGTTTACGATTATGCTCGAGAATGGGTTAAAGTTTGTCAGCGACGATTCAGAGGTTGCTTCCATGCAGATTTTATCGTGGGAAGGCTCTTTTGAAAGCGGGAAAAATGTTATTCCTTTTGTTGTTGCTCCTCAATTTTCAGGTGAGATGCTTGTGAATGCTATTGCTGAATACAATGGCATAAAAAAACGGCAGATTATTAAAGTTGTTTCGACAAAAGAGACAGGAACAATTTTTAAGCTTGTGGGAGAAAACAATGTCTAAGATAATGTTTTTGTTGATTTTTTCTTTTGCGACTATCTGCACTTCCTCTTTGTTGGCACAGGAAAAAGACAAGCCGGCAGATGATGTCAAAAGCAGCGTCGAGGTTGAAAAGGGAAACAAAACTCCAGACTGGGCAAAACAGTTAAAAAAAAAGGAGAAAAAGGGTGATTTCAAGAAAGAATGCAAAAATGACTCGAAAGAAGAGATGAAAAAAGAGCAGATTAAAGATTTCAGAGAAGATATAAAAAAAGATTCTAAAAAAGAGCAGAAAAAAGAACAGAAAAAAGATTCCAGGGAAGATATAAAAAAAGAGCAGCACAAAGAAAGAAGAAACGAAATGAAAAATGAATATAAACTTGAAAGGGAAAACAATCGGGAAAGAGGTCATAACTAATTGCATTTTCTATCATATTTGCCAAAAAACAATCTGCTTGTTTTCCTTTTTATAATTTTTTCCTTCAAAAATATTTGGGCATTAACACTTAGCGGCGAAGCAGAGCTGGGATCTGCATACAATTCGAATTTTGGATTTTCTTCTGAAGATCAGATTGCTGAAACTAAAGGTGTCGGTGAGGGGAAGGTTGCTGTTTTCCAGAATATTTTAGATGGCAGTATTGACCTCTCTTCTCACAATTTCACACTTAACTATTCGGCTTCTGCCAAGTCTGCACCTCAATATCACAGCTATTTTTCGCTGAGACAATTCTCTGATCTGGAATATCTTTTTGAGTTTAACAATTTTGATTTGTCTATCGGAATTTCAGGTGAGAGTTTTTCTGATTATGATGATGCGAACAGTTTTGCATTCAGATATGCCGGTTATTCTCTCCACAGCGATCTCTTTTCATATCAGTCATCTCAATTTTCTGGCTATGTTTCTGCCCGCACAACTATTTATAAATCTGTTGATAAGGAGAGTTTTTCCTATTTGAATGGAAGACAATATCTTCTGGAATCTGGAGAATATCTCTATCCTTTTACAAGCTACCGTCATTATTTTATGGTTGGAGGAGGCGTAAAATTTACCGATCTTAATGATTTTCAAAATCAAGATTCATCTTTTATGCTAAACAACCAATATCTTGAATATTTTGCAAGAGTTAAGGCGAAGTTTAAATTTAATCCTCTAACATTTACTTTTAAAACGAAATTTATCAGAAGAGGTTATTTTGACAAGGATAAAATAACAGATCAGGATGGGAATCTTATTTTTAAAAAAAGGGTTGATTTTACCTTTGTCGGACATGGTGAGGTAAAATATGTGTTTTCTCCGTCACTTTCTTTTGACTGCTTTTATCAGTTTACAAACAACAAATCGTCAATCGAAGAAAAATCAGTAATAAATCACAGTTATATTCAACACTTGACAGGATTGTCTGTAACATATCTTTTTGAATAAAATAAACCTTCCTGCTTGCAAATCTCCAATTTATTTTAAAAGCTATCGAGAGAATCGTTTCAATCTCTGAAGCTCATTATTTTCTTATTATTCTTTTTGAATAACACCGGTTTGTTCAAAATCTTTTATGTTTTTAGTTAATTAGATTTGACTTTGTCTGTTTTTTTTGATGTAATATTTGCCCGTGTGTTTTTTCATTTTTTAAAAGGAGTATGAGTTATGAAGATCAAAATTTTATTGGCAACTTTGATTGTGTCATCTTTGATGCTTTCATGTGTCAGCTCGGAATCAGGCGGCGGCACACCTGTTGCAGAGACCTGCTACAGCGACACCGAGTGTAATGAGGCTGGTATGGATAATAAATTTTGCACCGATGCAGGTACTTGTGAAGATAGACCTGGATGCGGAGCTGTTGATTCACCTCCTTGTCCAGACGGCATGGTTTGCCGTGATGACGGATTTTGCGGGCCAGCAACTGCGATAGATAATGATCCAACGCCAAATCCTGATCCAGATAAAATAATTTCTGAGGATAAAGATGTAACAACAACTCCTGATCCAGACACAATAATTGAGGACAAAGACGCGGTTTCAAATCCTGATCCTGATGTGGCAGAAGAGGACAAAGACATAGTTGCAAACCCTGATGTTGATGCTGTTGTTCCTGATGAAACGCCAGATCTTGATTCTCCTTCAAATTGCGGAAATGGGAAGCGAGATATTGGAGAAGCTTGTGATGATGGCAACAAAACTTCCGGAGATGGCTGTAATGGTGCGTGTGCGGAAGAGGCTGGCTGGACTTGTAATGAGGATGGCTTTGGCAAATCAATGTGTGAAAATACTTGTGGAAACAAGGTTCTTGATGCTGGCGAAGAGTGTGAGCAGGGAGATAAAAATACAGACAAATGCGAGTATGGTATTTCTAACTGCTGTTCCAAATCGTGCAAAATATTAAATGGCGAATATTGTGGAGAAGGAAAGAAAAACGGACCTGAAGGGTGCGATGATGGCGGAAAAACTGCTGGAGACGGTTGTGATGCTGCCTGCAAGATTGAATCGGGATACATTTGCATAGAAAATAATGACGGCAAATCAACTTGCACAAAATCGTGCGGAAACAGCAAGGTTGATGCTGGCGAAGATTGTGATAATGGTGTAAACAATACAGATACTTGCGGATATGCGGCAACTTGCTGTTCAAAATCGTGCAAAACAATTATTGGCGGCAAATGCGGTGACAATGTTAAAAATGGTACAGAGCAGTGTGATGACGGCAATACAAACAATAACGATGCCTGCAAAAATGATTGCACAACCAATATTTGCGGTGACGGAGCTGTTTTAACAGGAACAGAACAATGTGACGAAGGTGCAAACAATGGAAACACAGATTGCGGATACGGACAAAGCTGTGCAAAATGTTCTGTTCAGTGCAAAACTGTAAATATTACAGGGCCTTCCTGTGGCGACGGCAAGCTTACAGATTCTGAAATCTGTGATGATGGCAACAAGGTTGATGGCGATGGATGCAAAGCTGACTGCTCGGCTGTTGAAGATGGTTGGAACTGCACAGATGTAGAAAATGCGAAATCAGTTTGCACATCGAAAAATTGCGGCGACGGTATAAAAGCCGGCACAGAAGAGTGCGATTTAGGCAATGAAAATGGAAACACAGATTGCGGATATGAGCAAAGCTGTCCAAAATGTTCGGCAGATTGTAAATCGGTAAATATTACAGGGCCTCACTGTGGCGACAGCAAAATAACAGACGGCGAAATCTGCGATGATGGTAACTCAATTAGCGGTGATGGCTGTGATGATACTTGTTTGGCGGTTGAAGATGGATGGACTTGCACAACAAATGCGGATGGCAAATCTGAGTGCGTTGCAAAAGAGTGTGGCGACGGAATCAAAGCTGGCGCGGAACAGTGCGATGACGGAAATATTAATTCTGGAGATGGTTGTTCCGAGACTTGCACGGATGAGTACGGTATTGTTATGGTTACAACTGGTGGCAAAGCCCAGTCAAATTATGGGCATACTTGTGTGATTAAAACTGATGGCAAAATTTTCTGCTGGGGCGACAACACTTATGGTCAGGTTGGGAACAACAGCGCAACACAAAAAATCTATTCTCCTGTTGAGGTGAGCGGCGATATGAGATGGGCATCTGTTTCTGCTGGCGAATCTCACACTTGCGCAATCGAAAAAGATACAAATAAAATTTTCTGCTGGGGCTACAACAACAAAGGACAGCTTGGCGACAGCTCTCTTTCGAATAGCCGTATTCCTGTAGAAATTTTTGGAGATAAGACATGGAAAAAAGTAGTGTCAGGTGGTTTTCATACTTGCGCTATTGATAGCGACAATAAAGCTTTTTGCTGGGGCTCAAACTCACACAGTCAGCTCGGAGTTCCTGATAATGATCCTTTCTGCTATCATGATGGAGCATACACAAGTTACTGCTATGAACCTGTTGAAGTTAGCGGCAGTAGTGAGTGGCAGGATATTTCTTCTGGTGGAGGAAGCTACAGCGGAGCTGAGCAGGAACATAGCTGCGGCATTAAAATTGATGGAACACTCTGGTGCTGGGGTTCAAATGACTACAGACAGATTTCCGGTACTTATGACACTGAGGGAGATACAAGGCAGGTTGGAGCTGCTTCAAACTGGACTAAAGTCAATATTTCGAGCAGAACAAGCTGTGCAATCAATTCTTTAAGCGAGCTTTACTGTTGGGGCAGAAACGATTACAACGATGGCCAGTGCGGCGTAAACAGCACAGGTTCATACATAACCTCGCCAACAAAAGTAACAACTCCTTTATCCACTGGCTGGAGCAATGTTGAGGTTGGATATGCCCATGCTTGCGGAATTAATAATGGGAAACCTTACTGCTGGGGCAATAATGGCTGGGGAATTGGTGGAGATGGCAATACATCTTCAGATAGAGCACCTGTTGCTGTTGAGGGTTATTTTGATGCAAATGAGGTTTCATCTTCAACAACAGGTTCGCCAATATCTGCCGGCGGCTCACACACATGTGCTGTTGGCGTTGATAAAGAGCTTTATTGTTGGGGTAATGATGCGGCCGGACAGCTTGGGAATGGGAGCGTTGATAACGCAGACAAAACAACTCCGGTGAAGGTTACTGTTGTTGCTGCTGCAAAGAAAAAGGCAGTTGAGACAACTAAAGATGATTCTTTTACAACAATTTTGTACACATTTTTTGCCAATATTTTCAAATACTAACGATTATTTCGTAAGAAAATCTTAAATTTTTTTGCAACTTTTATTTTTTCTTTAAGTCATTATTCAGGTAAACTGTTTCCAAACAACCAAAGGGAGAGTGTCATGAAAAATTATTTTTTTTACATTGTTATGCTTTCAGTTCTTTTGATTTCATGTGGTGAGGAAAAACCTGGACTTTGGAAAGGAGGTATAGAGATAATTCCAGGGAAAGAGGAGCTGGCGTTGAAGTTGCCTGAAAAGAATTCCAATCTAAGAGAAATGACAGCCACAGGAGAAACTTCTGATTTTTACCTTCAAACACGACAGGTTACAGATGATGTGAATCTTGGAGTTTTGAACATGCTTTCATTTTTTGATGAAATTCTTGCTTATCCGCCAACAAAATCAGATGAAAATCATGCAGAATGGGGCCCGTGGAAACTTGGCGGATTAAGTCCGCTTGAAGGTTTTGTTGAAATCACAAAAAAAGAGGATGGCAACTATACTTATTCGTTTAATATCAGACCTAAAACAGGCGGAGAGTGGTTGACATGGTTTTCAGGGCTCAACAACTACGATGGAAAATCGGCAAGAAAAGGTAAAGGCTATTTTACTGTCAATTTTGATAACCTTAAAAAATACGATCCAGCAACAGATGAATCAGGCGAAGTTAAAGTTAGCTATGACACCGTAACTTCAGGTCGAGATATAGTTGTTGCGTTTATAAATTTTCAGGGGAAAAATGATAAAGCTCCTGTAAATGCTACCTATAACTTTAAAGAAAATAAAGACATGTCAGGCCAATTTATCTTCACAGTAAAAGGCAATATTCATGCTGATAATTCTGAGTACAGCGAGCTTACAAAAGAAGAAGACTGGACATTTACCACAAAATGGCTTTCTGATGGAAAGGGAAGAAGCGATATCAGCGTAATTGGCGGAGATATTAATGATATGTGTTATCAGTCAGTATGTGCCGGAAAATATTTAGCTTCTGAATGTTGGGACTCAAGCTTCATAACAACATTTTCTAGCGAAAGTGTTTATTCAACTCAGGGAGAACTTTGGGGTGAGGCAAAGACTGCTGGCGACAAATCAGCCTGCCCATTTTAATCCTCTATTTGCCAACATCATCACTTAATAGTTTTTTGGTTGTCACTTATTTCCTTAAGTTCATGGTTTGTATTCGTTTTTATCTTTGACAGCAACAAATTTTTCAATTCATTGAGATTCGCCTTGTTTCAATTATTTTTGGCTGTAACAATTATAATCTAACTGCTTGACTTTTATAGATATTTTTAATATGATTTTCTTGGTGTTGGAACTTTTGTTTGTTAGCGACAATATTTTTGGAGGTCAAAGATGACAAGAATTTACTCAATCATTCTTTGTGTGGTTTTTTTAACAATCTCCTGTTCTGAAAGCGGAAACTCCAAAAAAGAGTCGCTACCTGATGTTGATGCTGAGATTACAGTTGATAACGATGATTTTCCTGATAGTAATGTTGATTTTGATTCTAAATCTGATGGCGAGGTGGAGGACAGTGGCCAAAATGACGAGAGCGAAAGCGCTGACTACGATTTTATTTATGACAATGAAAATGACTCAGATTTGGCGGCTGATAATGAAACAATTATTACCGATGCTGATATTGATGAAATTATCCCCGATCTTGAAATGATTGATGCCGATTCAGGTGATCTTGATGTTTTAAAAGACTCGGATGTTGAAGCTGATAACGACAATGACTCTGAAATTCTGACGGATAATGATTTAATAGTTAGTGACGAAGAATCTTTGGACAAAGTTGATTTTTCCCAGCCTGGAAAAGAGAGTGTCTCATCAAAAGAAAAAGAATTTGCCGGAGCTTCCTGCAATATGAAATATGACATCTACACACCTGTAAATAAAATTAATGCACCCTCAATAATTATTTCTCACGGCTTTGCCAGAAGCAAAAAACAGTTTGCAAATACAGCCGCCCACCTCTCTTCATACGGATTTACAGTTTATGCGCCCAACGCATGTTCTGTTACAGACCATCAGAAAGTGGGTGAGGATCTTGCAAAACTTGCTGAATTTATTGGAGGAAAGATTGTTTTTGTCGGACACAGTGCCGGAGGTTTGCGCTCTTTAATTGCCGGAAGCATATATTCCCAAACAAGTGCAGTTTTTGGGCTTGATCTGGTTGACAAAGATGAGGCCGGAGTTAAAGTGGCGTCAAATTTCAACAAACCGCTTTACGGTGTTTTCGGAGAACCCTCATCCTGCAACAGTGAATCAAACGGAACTGCAGTTTATCAGGCTGCAATAGATTCCAGACTTATCAAAATTGTTGATGCAAATCACTGCAGCTTTGAAAATCCTTCAGACAACATTTGTCTTTCAATGTGTAAGAATGAGCCGTCAGGATTTAGTGAAGAGATTTTGACAAAAAGAATTCTAGGCTTTACAACTGCATTTATTTTATGGCATTCAGCAATTAATGAAAAAGGAGAAGAATACTGGAATGAATTTGGCTCTATTTACAATGAGATGCTTGATTCCGGTGCTATTGTGCCTGTTTTATAATAATTCTGCCAGGCTCAGGCTTGTTTAAAATCTTTTCCATCTTTATAAATTCAACAATAATTGAAGGAACAGAGTAGCCTGTATCTCTTTTGTTTTTTAATTTTTTCAACATGTTATAGCCGTCACCACCGCCGGAAAGAAACGAATTTGTTGCAAATGTATATTCGGCTTTTTCATCCAGCAGCGAAGTTCCAACCATTACTTTTTTAAGAGTTCCTTTTTCAATCTCAATTTTCATTCCTGAAACCTGTAAAAAACCGCCGCTTCCTGCTCTTGTTTCAGCAAATTTAGATAATACAGCACGAAGCTCGCTCCCTTTTATTTTGCCGACAATAACAGTGTCCATAAACGGAAAAACTGAAAAAATATCTTTTTCTGTTAATAATCCTTTGGAAATTCCCTTTCTTACCGAGCCGCTATTAATAAATGAGATGTCTGTTTTTGTTCTGTCACGGATAATATCTGCAATAATATTTCCGATTGGAGACTCTCCAAACCGGACAATCCGCTTATCTCCGTCAAAATTTATAAAAGCTTCGCCAATCACTTTTTTTGGGAAATCACATTTGAAATCATTGAGCATTTTGAGAACTGCCTGGTTTTCATTTTTTGCTTTTACCGGATAAAGACGATAGCTTTCCTGAATAATTTTGCCGTTTTGAATATAAAAATCATATCTGCCTATCCATTTTCCATAACCTTCTGTCTGAACAATAGGAACTCCATTTTCCATGACTGCTTTTTCAAGATGAATCTTTGTTCTGCTTCCAATAATAAGATCAATGCCTGAAACATTTTTGGCCACCTTTCTGTCGCCGGCATAGCCGTCAAAACTGTCATCAGAATCGTAAAGTCCAAGTGAAGAGAGGAGAATAACAATATTATTTTTCTTTTTAAGTTCAGGCACTATTTTGTTGAGCAGAGCAACAGGTTCTGACAGGGTAATTTTGCCGTCAAGACCGCTTTTTGAAATAGTTTCAGTCTCTTTTGCTGTAATTCCGACAAGCGCAACCTTGAGGCCATTTGAGAAATCCTTTTCAATAAAAGGTGTTGCAAAATTTTTCTTATTGCCTGAAAGATAGATGTTTGAACTTAAAAATGGAAAAGCTGCCTCGCCCCGCATCTCCTCAAAAGCCTCAAGCCCAAAATCAAACTCATGATTTCCAATACTCATAGCATCGTAACCAACCAGATTCATTGCTTTTATAAGAGGTTTGTTAAGACAGACATTGCTTCTTGGATCGCCCATCGTGATGTTGCCGGATGAAACAACCAAAACAGCACCGCCCTGCATTAGAACATCGTTTTTTATGTTATCTATAATTGTTTTTGCACCGGAAATTCCCCCCACACCTTTTTCATTCAGATCATCAAAACTCCACGCCATGCCATGAGTATCATTCGTGAAAATAACTGTAAGCTGTTGTGGTTCTTCAGCAAAAATAGTTGCGAGCAAAAAAATCCAGACAGCAGAAAACACTATTTTTTTCATAAAAACCTCCATTAATTATTTCATTTTTCAGAGTCTGACCTTTAATTTAATAAATTCTCCTTTGATTGTCAAGAAAGGAGGCGAATATCAAAAAAGCAGTTAGATAGACCAAAAAACTCAATAAAGTCTTCCAAGTATGTAGGAAACTGCTGTATCTGTCCGGAGAATTCTGGCACCAAGCGAATAGGTGGCAAATCCAATTTTTTCAAGCATTTCGACTTCATAGGGAATAAATCCGCCATCAGTTCCAATTGCAATAACAGATGGCTCTTTTATATTTCTGGGAAACTCTGTGTCTGTGTATGGATGGGCAAGAATCGCCAATTTATCTTTAATTATTTCAGGCAGTTCGTCTTCTGCAAATGGCTTAAAAAGTTTTCTTATCTGAATTTCAGGCATTATTGTGTCTTTTGCCTGTTCCAGTCCAAGAATCATCTGTTCCTGCAGGTTTTCTTCAGTTAATACAGGCGTTTCCCAGTAGCTTTTATCAACCTTCCATGTTTTTATAATGTAGATTTTTTTTACCCCAAGTGCTGTTGCGTGCTGGATTATTCTTTTCAAGGCTTTTGGTCTTGGCATAGCGAGAACAAGGGTTGCGGGGAGAATTTCAGGCGGATTTTCGCTTAAAGCTATTTCCATTTCAAGAGAGGTGTTAGTTATATCCGTAATAATTCCTTCACCAATAAGGTTGTTCAAAAGCCCGACTTTCAGGGTTGAGCCTGCCGAAACCTTATAATATTCAAGCACATGGGCAAGCCGCCTGTCTTTCAGCAGAACTTTATTGTTTGAGACAAAATCTTTCTCAAAAAGGAGTATCATGTTCATGGTTCTGCCGGCTCTCTTTTCTTTTTAATAAATAGATATTTAATATCTGCCATAATTTCGTAAATACAAGGAATTATAAAAAGTGTCAAAAAGGTTGAAAATATAAGTCCCCACATCAGAGTTATTGCCATAGGCTGCCACATTTTGTTTGCTCCAGTTGCATAAACTGCTGTTGGAACAAGGCCGCCAATTGTTGTTGTTGTTGTTAAAAGAATTGGTCTTAATCTTGTTTTGCCTGCTTCAATAAGTGCTTCACGACGGGTTCGGCTTTTTGTGTAATTGTTAATAAAATCAACAAGTATGATTGAATTATTTACAACAATTCCGCAAAGAGAAACAAGCGAAATAAGAGCAACAAGGCTAAGAGGAAGATTTGAAAAATAGAGTCCAAAAGCAACGCCGATAAATCCAAACGGCAGGGTTGCCATAACAATTACAGGCTTCACAAAACTGTTGAACTGGATGCCTAAAATTATGAAAATCATCACAAAAGCAGCAAGAAATGCGTAAATCATATCTTCCATTACTTTCTGCTGATCTTCCGCTTCTCCTTTAAAGCTGATGCTGTAGCCCGGGTATTTGAGAGGAATATTTTTGAATTCTTTCTCTACTGCTTTATTGATTTCATAAGGTGTGGATAGCGAATAATCAACATTTGCCCTGATTCTTTCCTCTCTGACTCTTTCCTCTCTTTTTATTGAGGCAATTGACTGAATTTCTTTGATTGAGGCGATGTCTCCAATCCGAAACATTGTGCCTGCCATGTTTTTTATCATGATATTTTTCAGGTTATCAAGTGTGTAGGAGCGGTTTTCAGGAAGTTTTATCCAGATATTAAGCTCTCTGCCGTCTGTATCCTGATATTTTCCGGCGTATCTTCCTGCGGTAAAACCCCTGACTGCTGCGCTTAACTGGTTGAGAGTTACCCCCGATTGAGCAAGTTTATTCATATCAGGAATTACAACAAACTCATTTGTTTTTTCAGAAACTCCGCTATTTAAGTCAACAACACCTTTGAGTTTTTTCATGTAGGCCGTGATTTCTCCGCTGATTTTAGCCAGTGTTTCCATCTCCTTGCCTGCTATTGAGATGTCGACAGCCTTGCCTGATGGCGGGCCTGATGAGCCTGCCATAAACTCAAAATTAATAATTTCAGGAATTTTTGCAGCCTCATTTCTCAGCTTTTCTTTTATCTCTTTTGCAAGAGCTTCACTATCGCTAACCATATCTATCCTGAGTTCCGCAACATTTTCTTTTGCAACCCAGCGGTTATCTTCGATGTAACGACCAACAACTGTAACAATATCTTTTACTTTTTCAGGTCTGAGCTCTTTTAAAATATAAGACTCAATTTTATTAACAGCAAACTTTGTTTTTTCAATTGATGTATTCTGCGGGAGTTCAACTTTTGCAGTTATGGTCTCAGAAACCTCATCTCCGAAAAGAATTATTTTCAGCTGTTTTGCCACAAAAAGTGAAAAAACAAAGAAAATTGTAACAAAAAGAAGGGTCAAGTAGCGATGATTAAGCTGAAATAAAAGCCATCTGCTGTAAAATCCTGTAACCTTGTGCCACCAGTGAATTTTGTCTGTTCCTTCGCTTTTGGAAAGTTTTTTAAGGCTGGAAAGATGAATCGGAAGAATTATCATAGCTTCCATGAGCGATGCAATAAGAGTTATTGTGACAACCCACGGAAGTTCGGCAATGAATTTTCCAATCATTCCACGCATCATAAGTAGTGGAATAAAAGCCACAACCGTTGTCATAACAGAAGCCGCAACTGGCCAGATAACCTCCGAAGTTCCTTTGAGAGATGCCTCGTATCTCGAAAAGCCCATCTCCCGGAATCTGAAAACATTTTCGATAACAACAATTGCCTGATCAACAATCATGCCTGAAGCAAGAATAAGCGCAAAAAGAGAAAGAGAATTTATTGTAAAACCAAAGAATTTCATAACAAGAAAAGCAGCCAGAAAAGAGAATGGAATCGCGACAGTAGCCAGAATCGCAGGCCGCCAGCCAAGAAAAATAAGAAGAACTCCAAAAACAAGAACCATACCTAAAAGTGCGTTGTTGCGCAGAACCTCGATTGTCTGGTCAACCTCAAGCCCCTGATCGTTTTGAAAACTGAGATTTATGTCGGGATAATTCGCAATAAATTTTTCAGCCTCTTTTTTTACCTGTTCGCTGATTCCGACAATATTGGCGTCAGCTCGCCGAATCACATAAAGAGAGACAGCTTTTTTGCTGTTAAGATTACTTTTGATACTGCCTCGGACAAATTTTTTCTCTATTTTTGCTACATCTTTTAATAAAAGCCGGATTTTCCCGACCCCTTCACGAACAACAATGTTTTCTATCTGATCAAGATTTTTGAGGTTTCCAATTGTTTTTAACAGGTATCTCTGACCTGTTACATCAATTTCGCTACATGGAATCGTGACATCATTAGAATAAAGAGCAGTAAAAATATCATCAATCGAGAGAGAGTAGGTTAAAAGTTTTTCTGTATCAAGATAAACCGCAACCTCTTTTTCTGCAACTCCTGCAATTTCAATGTTTTTTATGTCCTTGATTTTATTTGTTAAAGCCCTGTTTAAATCCTCGGCTATGTCTTTAAATTTGTCATCAGGAATATCGCCGGAAAGCATTACAGTTAAAATCGGCGTTGTGTCTCCAACCGCAATTTTATAAACAAACGGGCCAGCCATCTCGGTTTTGTCGGGCAAATTAGAAATTTTGTTTGTCTCAGTTTGCAAATCCATTATTCGCTGGTCATAGTTTTTTACATTTTCGACAAAATTGACAATTACAACCGATTTTCCATTTTCAGAGCGGGATGAAATTGAGTTTACATCCTGCACATTTGCTACCGCATCTTCGATAGGAATTGTGATAATTTTTTCAATTTCCTCAGGGCCGCCGCCGGGATAAAGAGCTACAATTACTGAGAAATCAAGATTTACTGATGGCATGGATTCAACAGGCAGCTTCAAAACTGCAATCAAACCAAAAATAAAAATTGAGATAAAAAGGAAGTGGGAAATAATCGGCTTATCAAGAAATAGCTTTACAAAATTCATTAATTACTCCAAAACTTCAATAAGAGAACCGTTTTTAAGAGCTTCCTGGCCTGAGACAACAACATTGAATTCCGGCAACTGAGAATTTTTAAGGCGAAGAATCAAATTCTCGCCATTATCGTTAAGCATTTCAACCTCTTTCTCCTCCGCGACACCTTTTCCTGCTACAAAAATTGTATAAATATTGTTCTGAAAGTTTAGCCATCTTCTTTTTGCCTCAAACGAAGTTTCGTACTTTTCTGAAGAGAGTAAAACTTTTAGCAAAGTTCCGGGATAAACCTGCAACTTGCCGGTTTTATTGATTGAAATCTTAACAGGATAAAGAGATGTCGCCTTGTCCGGAGCATCAGCAATTCCTTTTATTTTTCCTTCGTGTACTGTTTTATCAGGAAGCTCAATTGAAACAACACCTTTTAGATTTTTTTTCAAAGAAATCAGATTGTTATAGTCCACTCCAACCTGAACCTGAAGCGATTTTGTGTCAACAATTCTGGCAATTGTCACGCCCATTCCTACAAACTGCCCCGCAGAAAGCGTTTCAGAGACAATCATTCCATCAAAAGGTGCCTTAACAAAGCTGTAGTCATAATTCATTTTAGCCATTAATACCGATGAGTTAGCCTGTTCAACAGCAAGCGATGCCTGTTTCCAGCCCGATTCCGAAATTTCAAACTGTTCCGCAGAAATTCCCTTTGATTCCAGCAGTAATTTGTCCCGCTGATAAACCTTGTCTTTCAGCTCAAAAGCAAGCGTGGCTTGTTTTAAAGCTATCTCGGCCTGATTCAGTGCATTTTTTTTCGGCTCCGGATCAATAACAGCAAGAAGCGAACCTTTTCTAACCTCTTTTCCAATTTCAAGATTGTATTCAATAATCTCGCCAGAGGTTTGAGCAACAATTGTAACATCCCGTGATGATTCAGCTATTCCATTTAAAAGAAACGATTTGACAACATCTCCGGTTACGATTTTTTCAACCCGCACTTTTTTTACAATGGCAGATTTGCCGTTTTTAGATTTTTCAGCCTCTTTTAGTTTGGATTCGCCATCTTTCTGACAAGCCAAAAGAGAAAAAACAACAGATAAAACAATAAGATAGGTTCTCATATTATGCCTCAGTCTAAAATATTTTTGCCAAGAAGAAGAGCCATCTGATAATAGCTGTTCAGGATTGCTCCATCAACAAGAAGAGCTGTTTTTTTTGCACTGAGAAAAGCAGTTTCAGCATTGAGCAAATCAAGATAGGTAACCTTGCCGGAGTCAAACTCAATCTTTGTCTTTCTGAGGGTTTCCTCGCTGATTTTTTGAGCAAGCTTTGCTGTTTTTCTTTGTGCAATATAAGAAATTATGGAAGAAATAATTGTTTTTATTCCGCTTTTTATCTGGTTTTCGGTCTCAACAACAAGGAGTTTTGCAGAAACATCCTGTGCTTTTGCTTTTTTGTAAGAGATTGTATCAGCAAAACCGTTAAAAAGATTCCACGAAAAAGAGAGAATGTAAAGGTTGTTTTTGTAGCGGGAAAGATCATAATCTTCGGCAAAAGTATCGCCAAAAGGTGTTTTTGCACTTCCGAAATCATGCTTGTAGGTAAATGCTGCAGTCGGCAGAAACGGCGTGCCGGAAAGCCAGAGCGCGTCATCAGAAATAGATTCCATTCCTCTTATTTTACGGATTAATGGAGAAGATTTTATTGCAGATTTTTCATATTCAGAGTAGCAATCTTTTTCACAACTGCTGAATTTTTCTACGATTTTATCAACATCCTTGTTTATAAGCAGTGTTTGCGGCGCAATCTCAGAGGCTGCAATCTGACTCATTTTTGAAAAAGATTTTATAATCTCATTTTGAGAAAGGATAACATCCTGATTTCTGGTTTCAAAACTGAGCTGGAAATTTAGAAAAGCAAGCTCTGTCACACGGCCTGAATTTTTAAGCACTTCGCCATATCTGAGATTTTCTTCTGCAAGCGATTTTCCTTTTTCCGCAACAATAAGCGTTTCAGAAGCTACAAAAGCAGCAATAAAAGAGGCAACGCCTTCAGCTTTAATTCTCATTTTTTCGTATTCCAAATCAACTAGCCCAAGTTCCTCATTTTTTTCAGCTATTTTTGCTCTTAAATATCGCGAACCGCCAAGAAAAATCGGAAAATAAACATCAAAAGAGCGACTCCAGTAAGGATTGCGTAAATCAGACTGGGCATAAAGCTGATTTTTCTCATTATCTTCAATCAGTTCTGAATAAATATAGTTGACATTAATGTTAGCTTTCGGGAGAAATGTTGAATAGGCCTGATAGGTGTCGTATTTTCTCGAATCACTTTCAATATTTTTAATCTGCAACGAAATGCTTTTCTTTTCAACCATTGACAAATAATCAGTTAAAGCAAGCTCTTCTGCTGAAAGAAAAACAGAAAAAGAGAGAAAAAAGAGAATAAACATCAACAATTTCATGGGAAACTCCGATAAAAAATCAACATAGTTATTTATGCACAAATGATTAGAATTGTAAAATTTTTCAGAAGGAAAATCAGGTTTCAAGAGGCAATCTGATAAAGAAGGTAGTGCCGTGTCCGAACTCGCTTTCAAAGCTTACTTTGCCGCCATGTTTTTTTACAATAATTGTGTAGACAATTGAAAGCCCCTGCCCAGTTCCTTTACCAACCTCTTTTGTTGTAAAAAACGGGTCAAAAATCTTGTCTTTTATTGGCTCAGGAATGCCGCTGCCAGAGTCTGAAATTATGATAAGAGCATCTGCTGTTTCTCTTTTTGTTTTAATTGTAATTATTCCCCTCCCTTTTTCATTCACAGTTTCTTCAATCGCGTTTGCTGCATTTACAATAATATTCAAAATTGCCTGATTAAAATCGCCGACAAGAATTGGAACATCAGAGAGGGAATCATCGTATTCTGTATTAATATCAGAAACATACTTCCACTCATTTCTGGCAACATTTATTGTGTTTTCGATACACCGGTTTATATCTGTTTTTGTTTTTTCGTCTCGTCCGGGATGGCTGAATTCCTTCATTGTCCGTACAATTTTTGAGATATGCTCCATGCCGGAAAGAGATTGATTTGCGGCGGGAAGAATCTCTTCCAGAATATAGTCAAAATCCTGCTCGTTCCTGATTTTACTAATGTTTTCAACTGTTTCTGTTAAGGCATTATTGTTTTTGCATTCTTCGGCCAGTTCTTCATATTTTTTTATAACAGTTAAAATATTTCGGAATGATTCGCGAATAAAGTTTATGTTATCGCAGACATATTGAGATGGTGTGTTAATTTCATGGGCAATTCCGGCCGCAAGCTGCCCGATTGATTCCATTTTCTGGCTCTGGTGAAGCTGTATTTCAAGCATTTTTATCTCTGTAACTTCATCTGCAAGAATCAAAATGCCTGTTCTCTTTTTTGATTGAATCATAAAAGGTGAGATGTGGATGTTTAAAAATCCGTGAAGTCCGTTGTTTTTAAGAAACTTTTTTTCAGGGATTGATAAGGTCTGCTTGTTTTCTCTGCATCTTGGGACAGCATCATTAATATCATTCCAGTTCCAGATAATTGGAATCTTAAAAAAGTTGGTGCCGAAAGCCTCATATTTGTCAATTCCAAAAATTCTTTCTGCCGCAGAATTAAAGTGTGTTACAAGATTTTCTTCATCAAGACCAATGAGGGCTGATGGAACAGATTCTACAATCTGGCTGGTCTGGGTATATGAACAGTAAAGTTCATCTTGCGCAATGTGATGCTCTAATGACCGCTCAAGAATTTCTGCTGAAATTCGGATAATCATAATATCGTTATTTGTTACACCTTTGCCAAGCTCAATATTTTCGAGCATAATAAAACCGTAAAGTTTTTTATTCATTTTAAGAGGAAATGCTAGAAGTGAGCGAACGCCATGTTTCTCCATGATTTTCCGCTCTTTTCTGGCATAAGGAGGCATCTCCTCCCTTTTTGTGATAATAACAAAGTTTTCTTCTCTGAACTGACCAACAAGATATGGCACCCGATAAATAGAAATTCTCTTAATAATATCAGAGTGATGTCTTTTCTCTGGATTGTGCCAGTCATAGTTGGCTTCAAGAATTCGCTCCTCTTCCCGCAGTACAAAAATTGCAGCCCGGTCTGCGCCAGTAAGAGCTGCAAGCTCTCGAATTGTTGCTGCAACCGCATCTTTAAAATTAAGCTCTCTTACAAAAAAAGAGGATATTTTGGTTATGGATTTTTCAAAATCCATCCGCCGTTCAAGGTGTTGTTCAACTTTTTTTCTTTCAGAAATTTCCCGCAGAAGAGTTGTATTTGCTGCTTCCAGCTCTCTTGTTCTGTTTCTAATTATTTCTTCAAAATTAGTGTTTTGATTTTCAAGCTTTATAGAAAGCTCTTTGTAAATTGTCAAATCCCTTATTGTGATAAAAAGAAAGAGTTCATCTCCGATTGTTTCAGTAAAAACAGAGAGTTCTCCAACAAAAATGTTCCCTTTTGTGTCACACATTTCAAGCTCAATAATTTTTCTTGAGTTTATTACCACAAGCTCAAGAAAATCTTTGTAGGAGGAAATTTCAAAACCATAATAGGATTTAAAAACCAGAAAATCTTCAAATTTTAGAGAGTTGGCGGATTCATCAATAGAAAGAAGAGTCAGCGCAGCATTGTTCGCACAAACAATTTGGCCTGATTTGTCAATAATCATAAGGGTTTCTTTCATGCTTTCAAATATTACGCCAAGCACTTTTGACCATGAACTTTCAGAGCCCTTAAAAACAGCACAATTTGCAGCCATCTTTTATCCTTAAAATAGTCGTGTGGCGCAATTATATCAAATTCATTTTGTTTTTCAAATTTAAAAATTGTTAGGCACAAAGATAAAAATAAATAAATAAATAAACACTCTGTGATATACTAAAGGATAACTGTTTGGGCTTTATTAATTTTGTTACGGAGAGAATTATGAAAAAATTCAGGTTGTTTTTGTTTTGCCTTTTGATTTTTATTCTGGCTGCCGGGCTTAGCTCCTGCGGTCTCAACAAAGAATCAAGCGGCAGCAAAGGCTCGAAAACGATTGAAAACGAGCCTGGAGATTCATCAGGCGACAAGATTGCTGGTGATCTGACGGTGCATGAATCAGGGATTTTTGTTGAGATGAACAGTGAGAATCACTGTGTTGTTCACATTCCTGTAACTCTTCAAAAAGATTCAGAAAATATTAAGCCTGCGATTGTTTTTAAGACCTCTGATTATGATGGCGAAGCTTTCGCAACTTTAAGCGGTGAAGCGCAATCTCTTGTAACTGCAGAGACGAAGGAAGCACTTGTTGATATTGGTGAAAAATGTCTTCCAAATTTTGAAACTGCCCAATCTCTCGTTTCCAGCTACACGGTTTTGTGGTCAAAGTACAAGATTTCGGGTGATGTCTCTTTTTTCAGGATTATGCCTAAGGTGAAAACCCAGATTCTTGGTTCTGCTACTGTAATTAAGGGAAATAAGGTGAACTACCGACTTTTGGTTACAAATGTTCAAAACAATTTTCCTATGAAAAATGCAAAACTTACGCTGAAAGCTTTGCTTGGCGATAAAGAGCTTGCTTCTGAAAAAGGTGTTACCGATGAATTTGGAAATGCTTCGATTTCTCTTTCTATTCCAAATGATGTTCTTGGCAAAGTTGACCTTTCTGCAGAAGTTGAGACAATTTATGGTCTCCAGAGTGTGGCAGCTGAGTTTACTCTTGAAAAATTTGAGAAAATTATGCTCACAACCGACAAACCGCTTTATCAGCCTGGGCAGCTTATCCATATTAGAACTCTCTCGCTGAATCTGCCTGACAAGAAGCCTATTGCAGCAAAAGAGATGACTCTTGAAATCAAGGATGCAAAAGGAAACAAGGTTTTCAGAAAAAGCGGACAAACCTCGTCTTATGGTGTTTTTTCGACAGATTTCAAACTTGCATCTTTAGTAAATACAGGCAATTATACGATTAAAGCATACGCTGATGATGAATCTGTATCAACTGAAAAAACTCTCCTTGTTGACAACTATGTTCTTCCAAAATTTGATATTTTGTTTACGCCTGACAAGGAATTCTATCTGCCGGGCGGCGTGGTTGATGGAAAAGTTTCTTCCCACTACTTTTATGGCAAGCCTGTTTCGGGCGGCAAGGTTCATATTTCTGCGAAAAAGTTTGATATTGAATTTAGCGAATATCAGACGCTGGATGGTGTTCTTGATGCAGAGGGAAATTTTAATTTCAAGATTCCTGTTCCAAGCTATTTGACAGGAGCAGAGCTTGAACAGGGTAACGGATTTGTTTTATTAGAGATTTCAATCACTGACAATGCCTCTCATGTTCAGAGCAAAAGTGTAAAAATTATGGTTGTTAAAAATCCTCTTTTAATCACACTTGTTCCTGAATCTGGCAGAGTTATTCCCGATATTTCACAGAAATTCTATCTTATTATGAATGATCCTGCCGGCAAACCTGTAAAAGGTCTTTGCACAGTTTCTGTTGATGGCGAAAGTTTCGAGGTAATTGTTGATGAACGGGGAGTTGCAACTTTTGATTTTACTCCGAAAAGTTCGGCACTCACATTTTCTGTAAGTGCAAAAACAGGTGAAGCTACTGTAAAAAGTGACTTTTCGTTTGCAGGTGATGAGGCTAAGGAATTTGTAATAATCCAGAGTGACAGAGCAATTTATGAGGCTGGGACAGACAGCGTAACGCTTGATATTTTCTCAACAATTAAAAAAGGTGTGACAAATCCGCCGCTTCTTCCTGAAAAAGTTTTTGTTGATGTTATTCAAAATGGCCAAATCAGACTTATGACTGGTGTGGCTGTAAAAGATGGCAAAGGAGTTTTGGAAATTCCACTTGACGAAACTATGGTTGGCGCGCTTGAAATTTCGGGATACTACCTCTCTTCTGAAGGAAATATTAT
>CAZISX010000006.1:11040-23910 GCA_964542005.1 uncultured Spirochaetales bacterium | reverse complement strand
TATCCGCGATACCAAAAAAATATTTGTCCGCCAGGCTTCAAACATTGCTGTTACCATGAAAGCAGATAAAGATATTTACAAACCAAGAGAGGTCGCAAAAGTATCTTTTTCTGTAAAAGATGCAGAAGGCAAGCCAGCTCCTGCCGCACTTGGTATTTCAATTGTTGATGAGGCGGTTTTTGCTGTTTCTGATTTCAGGCCAGGGCTTGAACAAACCTATTTTGAAATTGAAAAAAGCGTAATGAATCCAAGTTATGTTGTCTATGGAATCAGCAATCAGGATATTATGACAGGAAGCGATGATGAGGAGGAAAACAAAGATATTGAAACCAGAGCCCAGGCATATTTTGCAACTGCAAAAAGTGATGATTCTTCAATGATTTCTAAGGATTCCTACAGCGAGGCAGAGGCTTCTTTCATAGCGAAAGCGAATGAAAAACTCTCAGCAAAAATTACTGCTATAGTTTCTAAATATAAGATTGATGAATCAAATAGCGGATGTGATCAAAATGAGGATTTAATTACAGCGACGAAACTTAGTGAGCTTTTCCTTTTAAAAGAGAACTTTGATTTCTGGGGCAACATTATTAACGCAACTCTCTCCAAAAATTATGGCGAAGCTTTTATTTTAGCTCAAAGTTTTGGGCCTGATGAGATTAAAGATACAAAAGATGATATTGTTGTAAATTACCAGATTTGCAAAATGAATTGGGACGATGCAAATGCGGGAGGCGCAGATTCAGTAGCTCCAACAGCTGATGAGAATCCTAGTGAAGATGGTGGCGACAAATCAGGCGTAAAAGTAAGAAGCTGGTTCCCTGAAACGCTCTATTTTAATCCGGAACTTATAACAGATAATGCAGGAAATGCTGAGATAGACCTTACTGTTGCTGATTCAATTACTTTGTGGAGAGTAACAGCAATGGCAAACACAGCTTCCGGAAATCTCGGCAGTATGCTTGGCGGAATTACAGTTTTTCAGGATTTCTTTGTTGATATTGATTTCCCTGTAACGCTTCGCCAGAACGATGAAGTGAGTGTTCCAATCGGAATTTACAACTATCTTGCAGAGGCGCAGACAATAAAAATTAGCGTTGAAACAGCTGCCTGGTTTGAATCTGCTGTAACAGAGCTTTCTGTAGAAGTTCCAGCAAATTCAGTAACTTCAGCGTATCTTCCGATAAAAGTTGTCAAGGTTGGAACACAGTCTCTAACTGTTTATGCGGAAGGCTCAAAAATGTCTGATGCTGTAAAAAGAAGTGTGAAAATTATCCCTGACGGAATCCAGCAGGAGAGTACAAAAAGCGATCTTCTTACCAAAAATGTTTCTCTTAAACTTACAATTCCTGAAGATGCAATCCCCGATTCTGAGGAGCTTTTTGTCAAAATCTACCCTGGAATTATGTCGCAGGCAATTGAAGGTCTTGATTCAATGCTTCAAATGCCTACTGGCTGTTTTGAGCAGACCTCTTCTTCAACCTATCCAAATGTTTTAGTCTTGCAGTATCTTGCAAAAACCAACCAGCTCACACCAGAAATCGAGATCAAAGCTAAAGACTTTATTTCCCAGGGATATCAGAGACTTCTCACTTATGAAGTTTCAGGAGGCGGCTTTGAATGGTTTGGAAATACTCCTGCAAATTTTGTATTAACCTGTTTTGGAATGATGGAATTTATTGATATGAGCAAGGTTCACCCAATTGATGAGACACTTGTTCCAAGAACTGCTGCATGGATGGCTTCACGCCAGAATAGCGATGGTTCTTTTGAGCCTGATTCTGGTGGAATTGCTGAAGGTGCTATCAACAATTTCCAGACTTCTTTAATAAGAACAACAGCTTATGCGGTTTGGGCACTTTCAAGAGGCGAGGTTGAAAAAGAAGCTGCAACACAAGGTGCTGAGTATCTTCTTGACAACCTTTCAAGCGACGAGCTCTCTGACAACTACACAAAAGCAATTACCGCAATTGCTCTTGTTTCCTCAGGTTATGGAAGCTCAAGTGCGGTTTCCAAATTTATAGATGAAATTATTGCTGACAAAAAAGAGGACGGTTTAGGCGGCTACTATTGGGAACAGACAGAAAAAACAGAAACTTACTCTGATGGTAACAATGCTGCTATTGAAACAACTGCGTTGATTGGACTTCTTCTGCTCGAAAATGATAGTAATTCCGATGTCTTAAACGGCATTATATCATGGATGTCACGCCAGAAAGATTCATTCGGC
Organism: uncultured Spirochaetales bacterium; assembly: GCA_964542005.1. Classification (GTDB taxonomy): domain Bacteria; phylum UBP6; class UBA1177; order UBA1177; family CALOFP01; genus CAZISX01. The sequence goes on along the minus strand of CAZISX010000006.1, from coordinate 21,683 downwards.
AACTGGTCAACAACTCAAGGTACTGTTCTTGCGTTAAGACTTCTTATCGGCTCGCTTGATATGACTGGTGAAACTGACACAAACGCAACTATCAAAGTAAGCGCAAATGGCGGCGAAAAATTTGACCTTACAGTTACGCCTAAAAACAGCGATATCTTAAGCTATTTTGATCTTAAATCGTTCCTGAAACAGGGCGAAAACACTGTGGATATTGAATTTTCCGGCAATGGAACAATGATGTATTCCGCAATTGCAAAGTGGTATGTTCCAGGCTCATCAGCTCCGGCACAAGCTGGGCCGCTCACAATTGCTGTTTCCTACGACAAGGCAACTCTCGAAGTAAATGACACGGTTGCCGTAAATGCAAAAATCAGAAATATTTCCGATGCTACAGTTTCAATTATCCTCGCATCAATTGGAACACCTCCGGGATTTGATCTTGTAGCAGAAAAGCTTGACACTCTTGTTGCTGCAAAAACTTTCCTCCAGAGATATGAGAGAACACCTCGCCAGCTTATACTTTATATAGCAGAAATAAAAGCTGGGGAAGAAGTTGAGATTAATTACGATCTTATCGCCAAATATCCGCTTGAAGCATCAACCGGCGAAGCAAGTGTAAATCCGTATTACAACCCGGAGCAGGTCGGATTCGAGGCATCAAAAACAATTAAGGTCGAGTAGTATTTAAAAGCTTTTGACCCTTATCTTTGTGTTATGTTTTCTTTTCTCTTAACTCTCTTTTCCTCAAGCCACTCGTCGACCATTTTTTCAAGTTTCATCAGCTCTTCTTTTGATGCGTTTTCGGCATCAAACCTGATTTTGTTGTGGATTTTTATCATTTCACAGATAGATTCTGAATATATTAGACCGGATAGGGAGGATTTTTTCTCCAAATCAAGTCTTTTAAACCAGCTTTCAAGCCTTCCGCCTGCTTCTCTTGAAAACCCTAAAGAATTAAGTTGCTTCTCTATTTTAAAGAGCGGTGATTCTGCAATAAACCCTCTTCTTTTTCCGGTAAAAACACTATCCACACTCCGTTTTTTTCTGGCATAGATTTTCGCAAGGAGAAAAGTCGACAAAACACCAATAATAATAATGAGATAGTAATTTGTGTTCTCATCTTTACCCATTTTTATTAACGACCAGCGATAGTTTAAAAATCTGAAAAAATCGCCCAAAGGCTCTAAAAAAGAGGCGTTTTCGGTATCTTCTTCAATCCACTCCGCTGGGGTTGTCTCTACAATTTCCCATTTGTTGTTATTCCAGATTTCGCACCAGGCGTGGCCATCCCTTTCTCTGACAAGAAATTTTTTCTCAAGTCTTGAATATTCGTGCATAAAAAAACCTGTCACATATCTGGCAGGAATGCCAGCCTCGCGAAAAAGTAGCGTTGCTGCTGTGGCAAAATATTCGCAGTGTCCTTTTTTTGATTCTGTCAGAAAATATTCCAGCCACGATTTTCTCCCATCTTTTATTTTCTGGGTTAGAGAGTATTTGAAATTACTGGAAAAAAACAACTCAATTTTTTTCCGCTTTTCTTCTGTGCTACCTTGATTCAAGCCAATTTGAGTTCCAAGTTTTGACAAGTAGGCTCTATCGCTCGGTATAATCATTAAATCTCTTTCGTTTGGAGGTGCGTCAAACCTGTTTTCGCCCGTGAAAGCAACAAGATATTCAAGTAAATCAGGCCCTTCCTCAATTGTTGCCGTGCCTAGCCCATTTATCGCAAGTCCTGCAACATTGAGATATTCGGCCTGAAAAGAACCTGCGGGAAGAACAAGGACACCTTTATTTTTAGGCAGCCATGCCTCGATGAAAAGCTTGTTGCGCTGATTGGGATTTCCTTTGTAATCTTCAATGTTTCTGAGAATCCATTCATTTTTTTGACCGAGCATAGCTGGTAAAAATTCCGACTTTCTAGCATACCATGTTCCTGAAATATACATGTTGAATGCGCTGTCTTTGAGGTATTGCCAGTTTTCTTTGAAATTGATTTTCTTCTCTGAGGAAGCTCTTAAAACAATGTTTCCTGAAAGCTTGAGAGTTCCGATATAACCTATTGAAGTTGTTGCTCTTTCTGGATCTTCTGTCGTCCGCTGAAGATAGCGCTGATACCACTCCATCATGCTGTGATTTATATGATTGTGCAAAGACGAAAATCCTAGCTGCATTGAAAAACTGACAGCTCCACTAATAAAAAAGATGAAAACAAAAAAACTTTTTGAGTAGCGGCTTTTCAGGTTGTAAAAAAAGAGCCAGAATGAAAGTATAAGAAGTGAGGAAAAAAACAAGTAACTCCGGTAATTTGCAACACTTGCGCCAAGCAGGGTTATTCCAAGAAAAAGCCATGAAAAATCAAAAGGTTTGTGGCTGAAAGATTTGGCATTTTTTTTGAAAGAAAATCTTGTTCCGACTACAGTTTTTCCATTTTTTGCATACATTTGCGCAAACATCAGAGGAAAGTGTGAAAGCGGCAGCCACTCGGCAAAAGCAGTCATAAATTCGACTCTTTTGTAGTTCATAAAAACCGCGCCAAGCGTTCCCAGAAGAATTATTGAGCAGACATCAGAAATCTTGATGTAGTCTTCACGCTCAATATCCCATTTTTTCTTAACAAAATGGCTGAATCCGGCAATAATTGCGGCAGGTAATGCAAAAATCCAGTTTGAAGTGCAGACTCCGTAGAAAATCAAAACAGCGGCAATAAAAAACGGAGGAACTCTCAAAGATTTACCCTCTCCAAAATTTCAGGAACTGAACCGGAACAAATCTCAACAAGGCCATGCCAGTTGTTCTTTTCAATTTTTGCAATGTATTTTTCCTCTTCATCAACAAGTATAAATTTTGCCGGAATATGATAATTCTTTGATATTTTTACGAAATTTATGCGAGCTTCATCTATTGTTGTAAAGAAAAAAATCATTCCTGAGAGTCTTGGAAGGAGAGATTGGAGATATTTTGCAAATAAAGAGAAATCCATATCAACAAATTCGATAGATGCAACTTCCTTCAAAATGCCGCCTCTTTCTGCATCGTTTCGTGCTTCGGAAAATATAAAATCATTTTTTGCTGCATAAATAATTCCTGAAGCACATTCCATAGATTCGGAGGAAGAAATTATTGAAGCAGCAGCGGAAAGGGTTTTTTCAAGCGGCAGACTCCACAAAAAAGGTGAGATATTATCTATAATTATTGCAAAATGGGCGGAATATTCGTCCAGAAACTGGCGGACAACCGGCTCATTGTGTTTAGCAAAAAGTTTCCAGTCAATGTGCTTGAGCGGATCGCCGTGCATATAGGGCCTGACGCTTGCGAATTCCATTGAATCCCCTTTCTTGGATGATGGAGCTGTAATTTCTTTCTGAAATTTTCTTGTTCCCGGAAATCTGATTGATGAGATGGGAAAAATCTCGGGGAGGATTGTGATAGAAGCAGTTGCCGGAATTGTTTTCCCCGATTTCATCAGCCCGAACAAATCGTAATGCAAAACCCTGATTCCGTTTAAAAATATTGTTCCCCGTCTTTTGGGGGTGAATTTTATTTCTCTTGTTGATAAGCTTTGCGGTTCAATCGGAGGAATCTCTATTTCCTGAAAATCGGCTCCAGATTTTTTTTGAATCAGCCATTTCCACCTGTAAAAACAGAATATCTGGTCGAATTTATTCCGTTTTTTTTCATCAGGCTCCGGAGTTGAAAGGAACTGTTGCAATGCGGGTCGAGGATCTTCAGGAATTTCCAGAAGCTTGATATTACTCTCTTTTGCTGCTTTATTGTTTTTTATCAGAATCGAGTAGAAAACCTCTTTATTAACAACTCCAAATTCAGGCAAACTTCTTTTTAACTCAATTTTTGGCCTAAAAAAAAGGGTTGATAAAAATGAAATAGAAAAAAAAGTAAGCAGCAAAGAAAAAACCTGAAAAAGCATTGTCCGCTGCGTGTTGATTCCAAAAATAATTGATAAACCAAGTGCAATTAAAAGAAAAATTCCAGGCATCGTAAACTTGAATTCTATCCATTGATTAATGCGATAGAGCTTGCGATAATATGGATAACATCTTTCTTTTATTGGTTTTTTCATTTTTTGTCAAAAATTTCCCGAAATTCTATGGCAAACTCCAATAGATAATGTTGTTAAACAATTCTCAGCGTTTTGTTTTCTAAGCAAAAATCAAAGGATGCAAGCATTTTTTTAAGCTCTGCATCAGATTCAGGAGGATTCGCTCCAATCAAATAAACAGCTTTGTTTCTTCCGCTATTTTTTGCTTGATAAAGTGCGTGATCCGAAAGCGAAATAGCTTGTTCAAGAGATATAAGCGATGGATTGTTTTCATAAAAAGGGAGTTGGAGAAACCCGATTGAACAGGTTTTGTAAATTTTTTCGCCGCTTGTTATTTCAAATGAATATTCTTCTACGGAACTTCTTAATTTTTCAGCAAAAACAGAAAGATAATCAACTTTTGTTTTTCTTAAAATTATGAGAAACTCCTCGCCGCCGAGCCTTGCTATAATATCATCTTTCCTAACTACTTTCCTGAAAATATCTGCGAGCTGTTTTAAAATCATATCGCCGCTGTCATGTCCATAATTATCGTTTACCTTCTTAAAGTGGTCAAGATCAATCATGAAAATGCCATAAACAGAATCATCGCCACTTGAGCGACATTCTTTTCCATCAGCTTTTCTTTTCCGCTGAGCAGCCAGAGTCTCGGCCTCTTCATCAATCACTTCTTTGAGAAATCTTCTGTTTCTTAGACCTGTCAGAGGATCTTTAAGTGCGATTTCGGAGAGCTCCTTATTTGCAGATTCAAGCTCTTCGCTTCTAATCCTCAGCTCTGTTGTTTTTTCTGCAACAAGTTTGGCAAGTTCCTTGTTTTTGTTTTCGACAGCACGGATTCGGAGTCTGATTAAAATTGCTGTAAAAAGTCCGAGAGTCAGTGCCAAGACAATGTAAAACCAGATTGTCTGATAGAAAAAAGGTTGTTTTACAATTTCAAGAACAGCCCCTTTTTCATTCCATATTCCGTCACTATTTGCAGCTTTAACCTTGAAATAATAGGTTCCAGGCAAAAGATTTGTGTAATAGGCGGTTTTTCTTGTTTCTGCATCAACCCAGCTCTTGTCAAAGCCCTCAAGCATATATTTAAAACGCATTTTATCAGGTGCAATAAAAGATGGTGAAGTATATGAAATATCAAGTTTTTCTGTTCCTGGATGAAGTGATATTTTGTCCTTAAAAGAGGTGACTGCTTTTTCACCCAGCTGAATTTTAGTTATGTAAACAGGCGGAATTATAATGTTTTTTGGGGTTTTGGATGGGTCAACCTCAATAAGCCCTTTAACTGTAGCAAAGTAGATTTTCCCGTTTTTCGCTTTTATTCCAGCATATTGAAAACCGCCATTACATTCAGCATCCTTCATTCCATCTTCTGCGCCAAAATTTTCTGTTTTAACGCTTTTTATTTTGCCGTCAAAATAGTCAAGCAGTGCTTTTTTTTCTGCTTTAAAAATCCCGCGATTTGAAGACATCCAGAGATTTCCATAGTCATCCTCAACAATTGAATATATTACATCATCAAATAGCCCTTCTTTTCGACCTAACGATTTGATTTTATTGTTTTTTAAGATATTTAATCCGCCACCGTAGGTTCCTATCCATGCTGTTTTATCTGAATCTATATAAATATGGAAAACAAGATCATTTGAGAGTCCGTTTTCTTTTGTTATGTGCTCAATTTTGCTCTCTTTTATTATAGTTATTCCAGCCCCGTCAGTTCCAATCCAGAGATTTTTATTGCTGTCTTCTGTGACAAATCGAACTGAATTGTTTTTCAGCACATTTGCAGTTGTGTAGCGGGCAACAAGTTTGTCATCCTTCAGTACAAAAACACCATTATTAAATGTCGCCAAAACCATATTTCCAGAGCTGGTTTCAAAAATTGCGCTTAAACTCTCTTTTGCAATTATATCGGCAAATTCGGGAACAAAAAAACGGCCATTTTTTAATATATTTATTCCACTTCCGTAAGTTCCAGCCCAGAGTCTGCCCGAGGAATCTCTTTTGGCTACACCAACAATATTTGTTGTTAGTCCGTTTTCTGTTGAATAATTAGAAAAAACGCCATCTTTGTATTTTACAAGTCCGCCGCCATAAGTTCCAATCAGAAGAGAGTTGTCAACATCTTCATAAATTGTCAGAGTCATTTCTGATGAAAGTCCTTCGTTTTTTGTGTAGGAGGTAACTTTTGGGTTTCTGAAAAGATAAATTCCGCCGCCATAAGTTCCAACCCAAAGATTTTTTTCTGCATCCTCAAAAAGCGAGCCAATAGCGTCAACAGCAAGTCCGTTAGCTGTCGAAAACGACTCGAACGCCCCATTTCTAAATCTTTTCAATCCTTTACCGGAAGTCCCTATCCAGATGTTTTTGTCACTGTCTTCTAAAAGTGAGTAACTTGAGTATTCATCTTTGTCTTCATAATTTATAAATTTTTCACCATCAAACTTAGAAATACCGCTTTTTGCAGTTCCAACCCACATAACTTCCGAGCTGTCTTTTAAAATAGCTCTGATCCGGTTGTCGGGCAGACCATTTTCTTTTCGTAAAACCTTGGTAATTTTACCAAATTCATAGATATTTATCCCATCATTTGCGGCAATCCAAATCCTTTTTTTGTTGTCCTCGGCAAAATAGTAAACCCTATTATTTGACAGCCCTTTTTCTTCATTCAAAATCTCAAATTTATTGTTTTTTCTTATAGTTACACCGCCGCCAAGTGTCCCGATCCAGAGATTTCCCGAAGAGTCCTCAAAAAGAGACTGAACCAGATCGCTGGAAAGGCCATCTTTTTCTGTATAACTTTTGAACACACCATTTTTGTATGAAAGAATGCCGCCGCCGTTTGAGCCAGCCCACAAAACACCATTTCTATCCACAAGCAAAGCTCGAAACCAGTTGCTTTTGATAATCGGAAGTGTAAGTTTGTCAAAAACTGTAAATTTAGAACCATCAAAACGGACTAAACCCTCAGCTGTTGCAATCCAGATAAAGCGGTCTTTTGTCTGGGCAATTGCCATTCCTCCATTTTGAGGAAGACCGTTTTTTGTTGTCCAGTGTTCAAGAACATACTGATTTATGGTTTTTGAGGAATCAAGTCCTGATATTGTGAGAGAAAATAAAAGAGTCAGGAGGACAACTATTTTGTTCATTTTAACCCTTTTTAATAATCAGCTTTCCAAACGGAAACAGCAATCTCTGCCAAACGGTGCTGCCTTCTTTTTATTGCATCAAAATCCCAGGTCTCATATTTGTCTATTTTAGAAGTAATTTTATATTCGCTTTTCAGATAAACAGATTTTTTGTGAATAAAATTTTTGTCAGAGGCTTCTTTGTTCAATTTTTCTTCCAGAAGTGACAAATTGCCAAGTCTATAAACAATATTGTCTAAAGAGTTGGCATCAAAATCGTTAAGCCACTCCTCTGTAGGCTTTTCTGGTAAAATATGCTCAATTGTAGCATCCACATCCATTATATTAACTGGTGCGTTGTATTTCTGTTTTTCAATAGATGCCAATATATAGCGAACAAGTTTTTTATCTTTTGTGTTTTTTGTGTTAAATGTTTTGGTGGAAAAATTATTTTTAAAATCTTCATCTGTCAGGTAGATGGTACCTAGTTGTAAAAATATTTCAGAGGCTTTGCTAATTTCTTTTTTTGAGATTTTTACAGCAACCTTGTTGTATGATTCTTCAAGAATGTTTGGATTTAGGGCACTGATTGTAATGTATCGGAATATAACGGCTCGAACAATTCTAAGTACTTTTACAAATTCTTCCGGGTCCAGATAAAAATACGCTGCCATCAAAAGAGATTTATGCTGCACAGATCTGAAAAGAGAGATTTCATCAATTAGTTTACGAACATCAGGTCTTTGACTCCATAATTCACTTTCCTTTTCATCTATTGCAGCAAAAACATCTGCATACTGCACAAGATCGGTTAAAAGAGGAAAAACTAAATCCTGATGTGTAATTTTATTTTTAATTTCCTTGAACAATCTTTCTTCTCGAATCAGACTCTGTTTTGAATTCAGGTAGTATCTTAAAAACTGAGGCAATCTTTTGATTCCTACAATTTCCACAATATTTTTCCACAGATTTTTAAGGTTGCTCATATCTGTATCGCTTCGCACAAGAGAAAAAAGATAGTTTTTCAACAAATCAGTAGAAGTTAAATCAAGACCTCTGGCATTCAGGGTTTCAAAAACAGTATATGCAGAGAGTTCGTCTTCTACAGATATCTGAATAAAGAGAAGTTTGTCTCCTATTGTTTTTTCAATAAAGCCACTTAAATCCTTTCCGCTTTTAGAAAAACTCTGTTCACCCAGTTTGTTTAAAAAATAATCAAAAGCTTTTGACATTAATTTGTTAGAATCATTTATTTTAACTGGAGGTTTGTGGAAATTTAAAAGATATGTTTGGTAATGGGCGTTATTGTTTTCATTAAGTGTAAGCTTCGTGCTGTAATTTAATGAAATAGCATCTTTGCTCCCCAAAAATGTATTCATCAATATTTCTTTTCGTTCTTTATTCTGTTCTGCTTCATTATTGTTGTCTATCATCTGCTGTAAAATTTTTAGCCCAGCCAAAACAAGAATACTAATTGTGGCTATTCTCTGTTGACCATCAATAATTTTAAATTTTTTGTTTCCGTTGTTTTGAAGAACAATCGATCCCATGTAGTGAATGTTTTCTTCTTTTTGAAGATCAATAATATCCAGCCAGAGTTCCTCCCACTGCATTTCTCTCCATGAATAATCTCTCTGATATTGAGGAACAATGTATTTATTCCCGTTTCCGATAATATCGCGAAAGGTCATTGTTTTAGTATCTAACAGATTGTTCGACATTAAAGTTCTCCAAAAAAATAATTTTACTAATAAATGCTAAGGCTTTCAATTAATTTCATTTTTACCAAAAATTCTGGACAATCCAAAGAGAGCCATCCTCTGTTTCGTAAAATCCGCACGAAACTTTTGTGTAGTTTTTATTTGTCATGTTAATGTAGTGACCATGTTTTGAATAGTCAGAGCCAGGCCCTTCGTCAAACATCATTGCAAGGCACTCTTCAACACTTTTTTCAGGATCTGCCGGCCAGTCTGGGCATTCATTCTGGGCAGATTCGCCGCAACTTCCGAATGCTCCATGCGCAGTTTTTGTTGTTGAGTCTGACTTTGCTTCGCCATCAGTACAGCCATTTTTTTCCTCAAAATGGATAAGTGGCGCAATATTTAGTGAATCCCGATAGTTATTTGTGACTTCAACACAAATATTTCTTGCTGATTGATAAACATCGTCAGATTTTGAGTTATTGCCGCAAGCAGCAATAAATATAAAAATAAAAATGAAAACTATTTTCATAATTCTCTCCATTATTTAATGTTTTCGGGATTGCAACAAGAAAGAATCAATCCTCTGTTTTTTACTGCCCGATAGGTCGTTTTTAAAAAACCGTAAAAATCCCTTCTGTTTAAATCAGTTTCAAACCAATCTTTAAATGCAAGAAAACCCTGCATCGCAAGCATTCCGAAAGCAGCATCTCCCATAAAATCATCAGAGTAGCTGATTTCAAGAACTCTTTTTTCATGTAGCATAAAAGGCATTGTATTTATTGCTAGTTTGCCTGGCGTAAATGTTGATAAATCCTTAAATTTTCCGAAATTATCTTCCCATCCCTTATTTTTTCTTCCAAAAATTGAGAGTTCAACCCCTCTTTTAAAAAGTGAGTAGGCAATACTTCTTGAAGCACCGCCATTTCCAAGTATCATAATCTCTTTTTCCATAAAACCTGAGTCTTCAAGCCACAAAACCAGCCCTTCGCCATCCGTTGTGTTCCCAATAATTTTTCCGTTTTTTTTACTTATTGTATTAATTGAACCGCATATTTTAGCTGTTTCACTTAGTTCATCACACAAAAAGATTGCACTCTCTTTAAATGGTGCTGTTATATTTGCACCAATTGTCTCTTCTCTTAACAAGATATTTCTAAAGTCATCAAGAGAGTTGCGGAATGGGTGGTAGAGAACATTTGTATGGTTTTTGGCAAGGGCAAGTGGCTGAAAAAAAAGGGAATAACTGAAGTCAAGCGGAAATCCGCAGATATAAATATTCCCGCTAGCCACTAAAGATTCCAATAATAGGTGAACACTTGTTCCTTTGACTCAAAAAGAGGAAAACTTTTTGATTTTACTGCATTTATTATGCAGTCTCCAAAAAGTGTTGATTTGTATTTTGGCGTTGTCAGTAAAACATCAAGAACAGTGCCATCGCCGGCAACTCTGATTTTCATGTTAATTTCACCTTTCAACTCTTTGTCTCCAGCCTTAACCCTCTGATCAAAACAGCTGCCAAGTGCTGAAAGATGGTCGTCCATCAGATTCTTAATTATTTGAGGTGATAGAGATTTAGGAATTGGCTTGCCGAATTTCTTCCAGGTAGCTTGAAGAGTTTTATCATCAGGCAATTTCCCGGTAAATTCAGCATCATCCTTTTTTTCTTCTCTTTTGATTGGATATGTTATGGGCTTTATCTCTTTCTTTGGTTCTTCTTCCTTCTGGATAAGTGGCTCTGCTGGTTTTTCCTCATTTTTC
>CAZISX010000006.1:7849-10976 GCA_964542005.1 uncultured Spirochaetales bacterium | reverse complement strand
AGCAAAATAAAAACAACAAGTCCGATGATTTTTCCCATGCTGCCTTTTGGCTTATGGGTCATCACCTCTTTTCTATATTCTGCATCTTCTTTTTGTTCTCTTTCTTTGGCTTTGTGGGCAAATAAATCGGAGTGTTTCATTGCAAAAGCTTCCCATTCAAGAAGCTCCTTTTGTGTCCCTTCTGAAAAGTAGTAATTTTTTATTGAGTCTTTGTTGCTTAGGCAAAAATCAACAATTGCCTTTTCGTTGAAAGGTCCAAGTTTTTGTTCAGCTTTTTTGTGGATTACCCAGAAATGCATCGCGCCCTCACTAAATGTCTAAAATATCATCAGGAACTTCTTCTTCCAGTTCTTCATTGTTGTCGCCAAAAAGTATGCCGCTTTCAATGAATTTGTCAATTTGATAAAGTAAAATAAAATCATCATTTTCAGGAAACATATTAAGATAAGGAATAACTTCTCTGGTGTTGACCATAAACTGAAGTGTTTCAAGCTCCGTTTTGGACATTTCGGAGAGTTTTCCTGTTATCGGAATCATAAAACGGAGAGAGTCGGTGCTTACGATTTTTTTATATTTTTTCAGCATACTTGTCTGCGACATTGCTTCTTTGAATATATCAGTTAAATCACTGTCAGGTTTTAATGATTTTTTTTCATGAGGAGAGAATTTAAAAGTTCCTCCTTTTGCAAGAAGAAATCTGGTGAAAATCTTTTCTTTGACAAAATGGTCGGTTCTTATTCCTTTTATTCCTGTTATTTTATTCTCCTCAATTTCAATTTCAATAAGGATTTTAAAAGGTTTTTCGATTGAAGCTCTTATTGTTCCTGTTTTCCCTGAATGGAGTAATGAGGTGAGCAAAGATATTGTGCCCTGTTCTGGAATTGCTCCGGAACTCTCACTATTGTCTGAAATGACGGGCTTTTTTTCCAAAACATCAAATTCAGGCTCAACAGCTTTTTTGGCTAGTTCTATTTTAGCAATATTGACACTTTTTTCTTCAGCAGGCATCATTTCATCATCAACATCATCACTTTCAAAAATATCACTTTCTAAATCGCCAAGATCCAAATCATCATCACCTAAATCTATTTCACTTAACAAATCTGCATTTTTATCAGAAATATCATGCTCTTCAATAATAAACTCCTCTTCTGCAGGAGATTTATGCTCAAAAGATTCCTTGTTTTTTTCAGCTGTGTATACAAATGAGGAATCGCCTATTGCAATAATGTCTCCGCTGTTGAGAACAGTTTTCACTTTTGCAGGAATCTGTTTCCCATTTATAAAAGTACCATTTGTGCTCTCTTTGTCCTCAAGAAAAACAACACCGCCATTGTTGTAAATAACAGCGTGCTGTCTGCTGACTTTGGAATCAATAAGAGCAACATCGGCAGTAATTTCCCGTCCGATTAAAAGCTCGGCACCTTCCGGAAAAGAAAACTCTCCGCCAGTATATTTACCTTTAGTGAAGAGAAAGAATCGTATGTTTTGTTTGTCTCCTTGATTTTGCAAAAGAGAACCAAATTTTCCCATGGTAACATCCTGAAATAATGTTTAGTAAAAGTCGAGTTATGGTATCAATTTATTGCAATATTTTCAAGAAATATAATTTCGGGCTGTTAAAATTCTTCAAATTTATCATCATCAAAGAAAACTTCTTCGTTTTTAGACGATTTTTTAGGCTCCTCTTTTTTTGCCGCACCAGATACTGGAGCAAAAGCAGCAGGCTGTGATTTTGGAAGCGGAGCAGATTTTGCCGCTGGTTTTGGTGCTGGTTTTGTAGCAGGTTTTGCATCCAGTTTTGTTGTTGGTTTTGGAGTAGGGGCAGAATATGAAGATGGTTTTTTAGGAGTTTTTGAAAAACCGCTGCCTTCATCGCTCACCTTGAAGCGTCCAATTTCATTAGAAAGCATTTTGCTAATGTGAGACATGTCCTGCGCCGAGCTTGCAAGCTCTTCAACCAGTGCTGCATTTCGCTGGGTAACTTCATCCATCTGCATAACCGCATCGCTAATCTGGCGGATACTTGAGGCCTGTTCTTTTGAGCGGGTTTCAATATCCTGAATTGCAAAGCTGGCTTCCTGGATTCTGGTAATTATTTTCTGAAGCATTTCAACAGTTTTATAGCTCATATCATTTGCTTTTTTGATGTTTGACTCATTGTTTTCAACCAGATCCTTGATTTCTGTTGCAGCATCAGCACTTCTCGCAGCAAGGCTTCTCACTTCAGATGCAACAACCGCGAACCCTTTTCCTTCCTCGCCAGCTCTAGCTGCTTCAACCGCAGCATTAAGCGCGAGGAGATTTGTCTGGAAAGCTATGTCATTAACAACACTTACAATTTCCTGAATTTTGTCGCCGGAAGATTTCACATCCTTCATAGCTGTTGTCATCTCGGTAAGCATGTGAGAGCCATTTTCTGCCTCTGTAGCTGTTTTTTTGATTTTAGCCGCTGTTTCAACTGATGCATTGGCTGTATCTTGAATAGACGCAGATATTTCTTCAACAGATGCCGCAGTTTCTTCGAGTGATGAGGCCATTTCCTGCGTTGAGCTACTAAGCTGATTGTTGCCTGAGCTAACCTCTTCGGAAGATGTCAGAACCTGCTCTGCTGAGGTTTTTATAGATTTTACAAGAAGTTCTATTTTTTCAACAAACTGATTAAAGTGCTCAGAAAAATCATGGAATTCATCCTGCCCCTGAACAACCATTCTTGCTGTGAGATCTCCTTCTCCCTGCGCCATATCTCTAACAATATTTGTTACATCAGAAATTCGTCCGACAACAGATTTAAAAATAAAAAAGAGCATTGCAAGGGCAATCAGAGCAATAATTGAAAAAATAATAAGTACAAAAAGACGGGTTTGGCCATAAAGTTTGTCTATATCATCAATATAAACACCTGTTCCAACCGTAAGATTCCATTCATCAAACTTCTTTGCATAACTCAGCTTTGGAATATCTTTTTCCTGACCTCTTTGCCAAAGATAATCAACAAACACACCTTTCGCTGATTTGGAGACAAGCTCCTTAACAAAATAGACATTGTTCTTATCTTTTAATTCAATCAGTGATTTGCCTATTAATTTTGGATCAGAATGAGCAACCAGGGCTCCGTCAGGAGTAA
>CAZISX010000006.1:0-7824 GCA_964542005.1 uncultured Spirochaetales bacterium | reverse complement strand
TGGTAGCGGATAGAGCTTATTACTTCTGCCGCTTTTTTCTTTGCCTCTTCCTCTGTCATGGCACCTGATTTAAACTTGCCATAATAATCGGAAAGTACAGACAATCCTATTTCTGTAATTTCTTTAATCTCTGTTTTTTTCCCATCAACAAGACTTTCGTATTCTTTGCCTAATACAAAATACTGCTCAATTGCAAATAGAAAAAAGATAAGGCCGATAGCTGAGAAAAGTTTTTGTTTAATCGTTAATGTCATCATAAAAAACTCCATAATCTGTTTTGAACTGGTTGTATTTTATTGCATCTTTCAAATAATGCCAGAAAATATTGAGTCTGGTTAAATTCTCAAAAAAATTAGGATAGTTTCATATTCCATCCCGGCAATGAGATAAATCATGTCGAAATTTGTTAAATTGTTGTCTGTCGGAGCTTCTGAATATTTGCAAAATGGGTTTTGCAGATTTTAGGAAGTATGTCGTAGCCGAATTCTTTAATAATATAGCCAAGAAGTTTGTCGGACGGTTCGCCGCTGCCGCTTAAAAGCGAGACTTTATTTTCAAGCACTTCTGCGGAAATCTGGGAAAGAGAATAAAGATATTCGCCTCTTGCCATTATTGAGGCGGCTGCTACTGCGAGGTGCCTCTCTCCTTTTGTCTCAAAAATTATTTCAGTTGACGGAATCATTTTGCGGATATTATTTTTTATGTGCTCATCTGCAGAAAACTGGTCTACGACAACTTTTTTTATCTCAGGTTTTTTCTGATAAAGATTAAACAGTGCTTTGCCATGTGCCCAAGCCATCATGTTGTTGAGATTCTGGCCTCGCTGTTTGAATTCTGAATAGAGCGAATTGTACCGTTCAGGCATGATTTTTATTGTTGCAAAACTGCTGCCGAATTCCATGACAGCTTCTTTGTAAAACCTTAAAATATCATCGTTTTTCATGTTTTTGCTGTCTTTTATTCCAAGTCGGAGAAGTTTTTTTGATTCTCCGCCGAGATAAAAAGAGCTTACAACAAGAGGGCCAAAAACATCGCCTTTTCCCGCTTCATCACTTCCCGCCATATCTTCGCAAAAGAGGAGTGAATGTATAATTTGTTGAATTTTCTCACTTTTTGAAAGGACAGAAAACCCTTTTTTGTCAGAATGATAGATTGCAATACTGATTTCCTTGTTGTGTTCAATTGCTTTGAATGTTACACCAAAGCTGATTTCCTTAAATGAATCAGAAAGAACCTCTATCTTGTTTTCGAGAAGTGCTGCGTATGCTTTTATTGTAAAATCATTTAAAATCGGGGAGTTAGAATAAATCGTCATTTTTCACCGCTTTTTTTATCATGCCTGAGAATTTTTCATAAAGTTCTGAAAAATCTGCCGGACAGTTGTTTTGTAAAAATTCTATCTCTTTTTTTTCTGTTTCAGAATCGTTTCTGGCGGCCGGCCCAGTGATTCCTTTTAATGAGTTTTGAAAAACATTTTCAAGCGAAGTGCTTAAAAGCTGATAAAGGAATTTTTCTGCGTCAGCTTCGCAAAACCCCTCTTTTAAAAGAAGTGCTTTCCCTGTTAAAAGGAGAAATTGGCTGAAATTGCCGGCAAAAACTGCAGAAGTATGGTAGCCGGTTGTAGGAATGTGATTGAAAGAGACAACTTTAAATCCCAATCTTTTGAGTAATATTTCAACAGATTCATCCTTTTTCCAGAGAGAAAAATAGATTTCTTCAAGATTCGTTTCTTTTGAAATTGAGGCGTATGGATGAAACAGGAAGACCCCTTTTTTTTCTACCGGTCTGCCTCCTGCAAAGTAAATAATCTTAAGATTATCAGGCACTTCGGTGTAATAATTTTCAATTGCATTAATTGCCGAATCATCCGGCAGAGCAAGAAACAAAACTCCTTCAGTTGGTTTTGTTTCTTCCCAGCCAAAATCAAGAACAGTAAAAAAGATATTTTTACGCGCCAGAAAAGAACTTAGCGCAGTGCCAATATTTCCTTTTCCAGCGATAAAAATTTTCATATTTTGTTGAGTATTTTTTCCATGCGGGCTAAACCGTCAGAGACAGCATCTTCTTTAATATCAAGAAAAGGTCTGAGTCTTACCGACAGAGTTCCGCAGGGAAGGATAATAAGCTTTTCTTCTTTCATACACATTTTCAGGAACTTATTTCTAATTGACTGGGATTCCATGTCAAACGCGATAAAAAGACCGACTCCGCGGACATTGCTGATTTTGCCAGTTTTTTCAACAAGTTTTGCGAGTCCTTCTTTAATTTTATTGCCAAGAAGTGTTGCATTTCCGAGAAGATTTTCCTTTTTCATTATTTCAAGATATTTTGTGCTTCTTTTCATGTCAACAAGACTGCCGCCCCAAGTCGAATTTATTCGGCTCGATTCTTCAAAGCAGTTGTTTTTGACACTTAAAACCCTGTCTCCAACCATAATGCCGCAAATCTGGAATTTTTTACCGAAACAGATAATGTCAGGTTCAACTTCAAAATGCTGGTGTGCCCACATTTTCCCTGTTATTCCGCCGCCAGTCTGGACTTCGTCAAAAATTAACAGGAACTCGTAAGTGTCAGCAAGTCTCCGTAATTCCTGAAAAAATTCATTTCTGAAGTGATTATCTCCCCCTTCAGCCTGAATCGGCTCAATAATAAGTGCAGCAATATCATCTGCATTTGCTTTGCAGTATGTCTCGATTTCTGAGATAATTGATTTTTCTTTTGCAGCAACCTCTTTAATAACCTCGTCTGTAATCGGAAATCTAAGCGGTGCAGTGTCAAATCTAGGCCAGTCAAATTTAGGGAAGTACTTGTATTTTCTAGGATCTGCCGTATTTGTAAGAGAAAGTGTGTAGCCTGTTCTGCCGTGAAAAGCATTTTTGAAGTGAATGATTTTGGTTCCTTTCTCTTCCTTGCATCCTTTTTCAAAATTTTTTCTGACCTTCCAGTCAAAAGCTGTTTTTAGTGCATTTTCAACAGCAAGTGCTCCGCCCGAAATAAAAAACATTTTTTTCATGTATGCCGGCATTGCTGTTTCAGCCATTGTGTCAACAAATTCCGCCATAGTTGTTGTGTAAAAATCGGAGTTTGATATTTTGTGAAGAGCTACCTTGCCGATTTCATTAATAAATTCAGCACTGCTCATTTCAGAATGATTAAATCCGATAGGCATTGATGCGAAAAAGGAAAAATAATCAAGATAGGTTTCTCCGCTTTTTGAATCAACAAGATTGCATCCATTGCTTTTTTCCGGATCAACTACAAGATCATAGCCATCTGCAAGCATATATTTGGATAATACAACATGAACCTCTGCCGGTGTAATTTTTTGTTCCATTTTCCCCCCCCTAGAAACAAATTAGTTTTCTACAAATTTCCTTATCTCATCCTCCAGTTTTTTAGCAAGTTGTTTCCTGTCTAACATTTTTACTTCGTCAACCGAAATTGGTTTCAGTATCGCAACTGAAATCTCTGTAGGATTGAGTCTCATCCCCTTTTGAATAATATTAATACTGTCTTTTATCGCAACAGGAAGTATTGGAAGCTCTGCATTTTGTGCAATGCTCAGACCCGAAACCTTGAACTGACTCACAAGTCCATCGCGGCTTCTTGTTCCTTCGGGAAATATTGCAAATGAATATTTTTTAGCAATTTCTGCAGCATCATTTAGAGCCTTAACAGCGTCTCTTTTGTTGTTTCTGTCAACTAAAACATGTTCGTGTATTGCTAAAATCCAGTTAAATAAAGGCATTTTCCCCAGCTCTTTTTTCGCAAAAAGTCTAAAATTAAGAGGAATTGCTGCATAAAGAATCGGGATGTCAAAGAGGCTCTGATGATTGCTTACAATAAGATATTGCTGTTTTGGGTCAATATTTTCAAGACCTTGAAGCTTTATTCTCGAGCCGCTGGAAGAAACCATTGATTTGCCGAAAGCAATATAAAGAAGAGGTGCAAGTTTGCCTTTGCTTAAAATATATATTGGCTGAACCATGAAACTCAGAAATATATAAAACAGAAATGTTAAAGATGAAAAAACAAATCTTACCATACCCTCCTCGCTTATTCTTTTCCCCGAAGCTCTTCAATCGGAACAAATCCTTTTGAGCGGACTCCTATAAAAATGGTTTCATTGCCTGTTATCTGATTGTTTTCATTAAACTTAAGCTCTTCAGTTGTAAGAATTGATTTGATTTTCATTGATTTGAGCGTATCCACCATATTCTTTACACTTTTTTTGCCCGATTTTGTTCTAGCCTGCATTATAACAGAAGAAATATCGGCCAGAAGAAGCTCAACCTCCATAATATCTCTGCCAAAAGAGGCTGAAAAATCACCTTTCAAATCACTGATTGCCCCGTTATTTTCAGAAACATCAACATTCACCCCAGAAATAACCATTCCATCAATAAAGTTATTTACTTTTTTAATGAATTTTTCATCACTTTTAACCTTGTTTGAAGGAGAAAATGAGATGAAATCATACTTCCAGCCGGAGCCTTTCTCACGGTTTTTAACCTGAGCCGTAAGTCCTGGAGAATAATAGTCAAATTCCATATTGTGGTAAAGTATGGCAGGAATCATCGCACCTGACTGCTCAGGATTTGCGGCAACAAGCATAACCTCAAAATCAGCTCTTCCCGGAACTTCCTTCTGAATCCGCTCTGTTGCTCTTTTGAGTGCAAGTTTACCCATTTCCGGATTGTCGTCCTTTAATTCCTCCAGCTTTTTACCTGCGCCGCCGGAGCTGTAAAAAAGCTTGTCCATATCTTCAAGAAAAGCTTTCTCGCCAGGGTCAAATCCAAGTGCTTCTGTTACTGTGCCTCCATATTTTTTGATAGCTTCCCAGTAGGAATCTCTCCCCGCTTTCCCTTTTATGCTCTCTTCATAAATAATGGCGAACTTTTTCTTTCCCTTTTTTATGTAATATTCTACAACCTTTTCGTATTCTCTATCCTCTGTGTATTTGAAATTGAAGAAAAGCGGACTTGATGTACCATAAAACGGGGTAAATCCGATAACCGGAATAGAATATTTCAGACTGTAGGAAAGAAACTCCTCAGTCATAGGCTCATAAAAAAACGGCCCCATTACTGCAAAACATTTTTCACTCTTTGCCTTTTTGAACCCTTCCTCAATCTCTTTTTCGTTAGAATATTTGAAAAACACTGGAGTAATGCCAGATTTTTTTTCTGAAAAATACCATTTAAGGAACGATTTCATTATTTCGTTTACCTTTATCCATCGGCTGTCTTCTGCAAAAAAAACAGCTATTTTGCTCCAATCAGGCTCATAATTTTCATCATAGGAAAAATTATTGACTGAGTCGGATTTTTCGGCCTCTACCTTCGGAGAATCTTCAGTTTTATCAGGCTGTTTAGCTACTATTTGAGGAGTTTCCTCCTCTGTTTCATTTGGGAAATATTTTTTATGAGCAGGATGCTTTAAAAGATATTCATCAAGCTCTTTTTTTAGAGAGCTCCGTTTCTGGGCATTGAGTTTTGAATACCATTTTGAAGCAGTTGCAACATTGTCGGAGTAAAGATAAGAAAGAAATATAATGCGGGACGCGGGAATTAATTCTTCGCCATGAAGATCCTTATATATTCCGGCCATGTAGCTGATTGCCGGCTCATATTCTTTGATTTCATAGGCAGAATAGGCCGCCATTAAAAAAATAGGTTTGTGAAATTCTGTGTTAGAATCAATCTGCTTAAAAAGATTAAATGCTTTTTTATATTCTTTTTGAAGGTAAAGGTTTTCGCCCAGATAGAAAAAAAGTGCTTCTTTCTGGTTTCGCGCCCATGATTCCGGCAATTGTTCTCTAATGTAGTTTTCTGATTTTTTAAGATTGTTCTCAGCCTTCATTGAGATAATATTTTTTTTAATCTCCTCAAATTTTTGGGAAGAGCTTAAGTCCTCTCCGATAAGTGTCTGAAAACAAAAGGTGAACATTGCAAAAAGAAAAAGACTCGAAAAAAGCTTCATTATATTCAGTTCTCCAAAACAGTTAAAAAATCGCCGCATTATGTTATCAGAATATCCTTATTAATCAAGAAAACTGCCTTGACAGAAACCGAAAATGTTGTTATTTTGCCGTTTTTGTAGTTATAAGATGGCTGCTCTGCTATGCTTTGGTTATAAAACATAGACTGTTTTTTTAATTTTGAGTTGTGATTCAATCTGATTTTGAAGTTCAGCTTCGCCTGCCGCAACTGCTGCATCAGCAATATCATCAAGTGATGTGAACTGGCCAATGAAGAAGAATTTCTTGTATGGAATTAGGGGTTTCACTTCTTTGCCGTATTTAGTGTTGAAGATTGTTTTGTGTGATAATCTTTACAATATTTTCAGATTCTTACGGTTTATCTGTTCTCGTGCCGCGAACACATCTTTTGTGGGTTGGGGTGTTGACTCCGTTGCTCAT
Organism: uncultured Spirochaetales bacterium; assembly: GCA_964542005.1. Classification (GTDB taxonomy): domain Bacteria; phylum UBP6; class UBA1177; order UBA1177; family CALOFP01; genus CAZISX01. Next base: position 1,403 of record CAZISX010000006.1, on the reverse strand, counting down.
GCTTGCGTTTTCAAAACTTATGAACATTGTTTGATTCCATAGTTTTGTTGTTGAATAATATGCCATACATTTTCCTTTAAGGTTTGATTCCCAGTAACATCCTTCAACTCCGGGGCCTTCATTCGGATTTTTTAAACATGAGGCTTGACCACAGCCTTCATAACAAGAATCTGTCGCGCAGGTTTCGTCGAATTTGCAGTTGTCGTAGGTCATCATGCCGGGGCAGCCGCGGATTAGTGTGCGGAGCTCGCTTATTGCGGGTGTACGCCAATCTTCAAAGCCGCCAAATTTTTTTTCGTTTAAAATTTGTTCACAATATTCATTTGTTCCCCAACCAGCAATAGTCCCAGTTTCCTCTTCCCAGTCAAGTCCAGTATTCGGATCGTGGCAGACATTGTTTGCGCAGGTAAATGGTTTGATGGTTGGTTCAGGGATTTTATCTTCATCTGGTGTTGTTGTGTCTGGGTCTGGCTGTGGTGTGTCTTTATCGGGATCTGGAGTTGTGGAATCTTTGTCTGTTGGAGTGGAGTCGGGGGCAGTGTCGGTGTCTGTCGGGGTTGTGGCATCTTTGTCGCTGGCTGTGTCTGGTGTGGTGTCGTCCGGCTGGGTTATGTTATCGGTGTCGGTTGTGGTTTTGCTGGTTGAGCTGCCGGAGCAGGAGATGGATATAATTGTCAGTAAAATCAATAAAATAAGTCCTTTTTTCATAAATACCTCTTATCTAAGTTTTTTAATTTCTTCTGCGGAAAGTCCGGTTTTTTTTGAAATTGTTTCATCGTCAAGAATATCGAGAAGATTCTGCGCAATCTCGATTTTTGCAAGATGCTCGCCTTCAGCTCTGCCTTTCTTTATCCCGATTTCTTCACCTTTTTTTATCCCGATTTTTTCGCCTTCAGCTCTTGCTTCTTCTTTTGCTGTTTCGAGTGTGTTGACATAATCTCTATAGATTTTAATACTTTCCTCGTAACTTTCGAGCTGTTCCTGCGTAAAGTTTGCAACTTCTGCCTGTTCAAACAGTTTGGAGAAGATTTTTTCCTGCAATTTTGCGGGGCGGCTGGTTAGATTCTGCAGATTTCTGAGTACATAGAGCCACTTATCAAACTTTGTTTCAAGCTCGTCTTCTGTTTTTTTAAATTTCGGCATTTCAAGGTAGATATAAGTCAGTTTTTCATACCAGATTTCTTTTGTTTCAACTTCTGAAAATTTTACTTTGTAGAGGAGTTTGTCTTTATCTTTTTTGTTTTCGTCAAAGATGAAATCTAGGATGCTGATTGTGTAAACTGCTTTTAAGTTATAATCCCAATCTCCTTTTTCTGCCTGTTCGCGAATCGGAAATGTTGAATAAAACAGGGTTCTTTCCTTGAAATATTTCTGTTTTGCGCGCTGGATTTCGACTATGAACT
>CAZISX010000005.1:73881-80661 GCA_964542005.1 uncultured Spirochaetales bacterium | reverse complement strand
ACGCATTAAACGCACTTTTCGCCTCAATTCCGCATCAGATTTTCCTGGAAAAATTCGAGGCTTATTACCACTCAATTGTCTATCTTGCCCTCAAACTTCTTGGCGTTTACATCGAATGCGAAGTTTCAACCAGTAAAGGGCGAATTGACGCTGTAATCAAGACAAAAACCAATATTTTTGTTATTGAATTTAAGCTGACAAAAGCTATTGACGCGATTAATCAAATCAAAGAGAAAGGCTATCACGAAAAATATCTGACAGATGGCAGAAATATTGTTCTTGTCGGCATCGGATTCAGCAAAAGAAGAAAGAAGATTTCTGGGTATCTTGTTGAAAACATCACCTAATCCGTTTTAAAATGTTAGATTTTTTGCCGTAAAAAACCCAAATACTATGCACTCAGCTCTAGCCCTACAATTAAACTGGGTGGTATTCCGCCGAATGCCTCGACAAATCTTCCGCTACATTATTATTTCTTTGAAAAAAAGTTTGCTTTTTACTTTTTTTTAAATATAAAATACAGCGTATCATGGAGGGCCTATAGCTCAGTTGGTAGAGCTCCCGGCTCATAACCGGATGGTCGAAGGTTCGACTCCTTCTGGGCCCACCACCTTTTTTAGGAGGTTTTGGTTGGTTTTTGCTTTTTATAAAAGCAATTTTGAAATAATAACAGAATTGACGAGCGCTTGTTGTCACAAACAAGCGCTTTTTTTTTGTAATGGGGATTAAAAATTTAATTAGCATCCTCGAACAGAGGTTTCCTCTCTCAACACAGGAAAGTTGGGACAACTCCGGATGGCAGATAAAGCTTCCATCTCCGAATTCAACTGTACAAATTTCTGTAGATATTTCGGAAGTTTCGTTGATAAATGCGCTTAATAATAAAGCGTCTCTCATAATTACTCACCACCCGTTCTTCTTCAATCCTCTTAAAAAAATTGATATGAATAAAACTCATGACAAACTCCTCTGCATGTTAATTCAAAACAATATTTCACTATATTCGCTCCACACGCCGATTGATTCTGGCGATGGTGGAATTGCTGATTTCTGGGCAAAAATTTTTAACATTCAGGATTCAAGACCGATTGAGCCTAAAGAACATCTTTTTAAACTTATCACCTATATCCCCAAAACCCATTTTGAAGAGGTGAGAAAAGGAATTTTTGGCTCTATTCCTAAAAACAGTGACAAGTATGAAGAATGCAGTTTTCATTCTGCCGGCGAGGGACGATTTACTCCTATTAATAATGCGAATCCTTTTAAAGGAACTATTAATAAAATGGAGTGCGTTGAGGAATTTTGTCTTGAAATTGTTATTAAAAAGGAAAATATCCACAATGCGATTAATGCTTTGAAAAAATCTCATCCTTACGAGACGCCGGCTTATGAAATAATTCCACTTCACTCCGCAAATATTGGTTCCAAAAATGGACTGGGACGAAAGGGAAATCTTGCTAAATCAATGACTCTAGATGAGATAATTGAAATACTAAAAACGAATGGAATAACAAATCCTACAATCGGCGGGAAAGTTTTTGACAGTTATGACAAAATATCTATTCTTCCTGGTGCTGGCAAATCTATGCTGCATAAAATTGATAGAAAGAGTATTTATATAACCTCAGATTTGGGTTATCACGATGCTCAATTTGCCGGAATGAATGATTTTACTGTAATAAATACAAGCCATTACGAAATCGAAAGAGTGTTTATTCCTATTATTAAAAACATCACAAAAGAAGAAAAAATTGAAATTAATTTGATAGAAGCAGAAAAAGATATAGATTACTTTACTTTTTAAAAGGAGGCTTTTTTGTTAGAAGAACTCAAAAAATTGCAGGAATTGCAAAAAATTGACAGCATGGTTTTCAAGAAAGAGGATGAACTTGAACGACTTCCTCTCGAAAATGATGTATTGAAAGGGAAGGCATCTGAACTCAATAAACGAGTAAATGAGTTACACAACAGTATTTCTATTCAGGAAGAAGAAAAAAGGAAAAGAACCGAAATTCTTAACAAGGGCGAAGATAAACTCAAGGGAATCACAGGCAAACAATCAGCGATCCGCAACAAAGAGGAATACAACACTCTTTTAAGAGAGATTGATAACATTAAAAGATTCAACAAAGAGCTTGAAGAAGAAATCACTCAAATCAATCGCGAAATTGATATGAAGATGAATGAACTTCAGCTAATAGAAGAAGAATCTCAGGCAAAAACTCAGGAATTTTCTATAAAAATAGATGATAATGTCAGAAAAATGAATGAGCTTGAAGGCGAAATTGAAAAAATGTATGAGCAGCGCGACAAGATTATTGAGAATATTAAGATTGTAGTTCTTAGAAAATATGAAAGGATCCTTGCATCAAGTCCTAATGGCAAAGCGATTGCTCTTGCCGAGGATTATATTTGCAAAGGCTGCAATATGACGCTCCCTCCACAGCTTTACAACAATGTTTTGAAGGCTGAAAAAATCGAGATGTGCCCTAATTGTCAGTGCATCCTTGTTCCGCCGGCAGAAATCAAAAAATCTGCGTCAGCTTTAATTGTTATTAAGGATCATTCTCTTGATGAAAACGAAACCGAAATTGATGATGATGATGATGATGAAAAAGAATATTTAGAGGAAGCTGAAGATTTGGATTTAAATGATGATGACAATCTTGAAGAAGAAGATGTAGAGCCTGATTTCTCTTATGAGGATGACGAAAAATAAGGTTGAACCTAGTTCTTTCACATTATGAAGAAGCAGTTTTGACAGTCGCCAGCTACTTGCTGGAGGAAAGTCCGGACCCCACAGAGTATGATGCCGGCTAACAGCCGGGAGAAGTAATTCTACGGAAAGTGCAACAGAAAATATACAGCTTGATACAATCAAGCGAAGGTGAAATGGCGAGGTAAGAGCTCACCGGGAATGTGGCAACACATTTCGCATTGCAAACCCCATCAGGAGCAAGGTCTAATAGAGATGCCGCCTGCTGAGGCAGGTAAGAATTACTCGTTCGATGCATCCGGGTTGACTGCACGAGATCTGTAGCAATGCAGATACTAGATAAATGACTGTCCAAGACAGAATCCGGCTTATTAACTGCTTCTTCACCACTATTTTAATGAATCAAGTCTTTTTATATAATCCAGTCCGTTTAATGTTTTTATGGAGGTTTTATGAAAAATCCAAACTGCTTTAAATGTACATCAACAAATGTTTGTGCGGAAGACCAAAGCTGCACTTATTACTAACAAAAACGGCTCAAAATTGGGACTGTGGCATTGGTCAGCTATTTATTCCCTTTTCTTAAATTGCTTTCAATTATTTTTGCAACATTCCTTACCGTATCAGTCAGAAGAAAAATGAGAAGGATGCCATTAGATTAGAAAGATTTTCTTACCCCAGAATCTCGAGAACTTTACTTTTCCAGATGTTGAAATCTATGTTTGCTGCGCCGCCCTGAGCCATATCTTTTCTGCCCCCTCCTTTGCCGCCGAAGTGAGCGAGAAGAGTGCCGAGCAGTTTGCCTGCATCGTAAATCTCTTTTGCTTTTCCGCTTGCCGCCACAACTGCGACACCTTTATCTGCATCAATGCCAGTAATAAAGAAGAGTCCATCATGAACTTTTGATTTGAGGCTGTCAGCAAGTGCTGTGATTTCGCTTCTGGATTTGCCTGAATTTATTATGTAAATGCCGATTCCATCTTTTTCAAGTTCAGGCTTCAGGTTTGCTGCTTCGAGCGAGCTTATTTTTGTCTGAAGCTCTTCTATCTGTTTGTTTTTTGCCTTGAGCTCATTTCTGGTTTTCTCAACAGTTGGAATTAACAGAGCTTTTTCTGACGACAAGAGTGATGCTGCGCTGGCAATTGTCGATTCCATCTGCTGGAAAAGATGAACCGCATTCATTCCGGTTGCAGCTTCGATTCTTCTTACACCTGCTGCGATTCCCTCTTCTTTAATTATCTTAAAAAGTCCGATATCGCCGGTCGCCGAAACATGGGTTCCGCCGCAAAGCTCTTTGCTTTCGCCCATTGAAACAACGCTGACTGTTTCACCATATTTTTCGCCAAAAAGTGCGGTTGCACCATCTTTTTTTGCCTCGTCAATAGTTTTTACCACGGTTGAAACAGGGTTGTTTCTCTGAATCATCTTATTGACTTTATTCTCGATTTCCAGCAATTCCTCCTTTGTAAGTGCTGCGTAGTGATTAAAATCAAATCTGAGTCTTTCAACATTTACAAGTGAGCCTGCCTGATTTGCATGTCCGCCAACAACTTCTTTGAGCGCAAGGTGAAGGAGGTGTGTTGCTGAGTGGTTTTTTCTTATTGCGTTTCTACGGTCCTCGTCAACTGTTTGCACAACTGAAATGCCTTTTGAAATCGGCATCTTAACTGCAACTTTCGCAGCTCTTATTTCACCAATTTTAATGCAGTCAGTTACATCGCCAAGCACTGTTTCACCGTTTAAAACAAGACCTGTGTCGCCAGCCTGACCGCCAGATTCTGCATAAAAAACAAGAGGATTCATAACAAGATAAACAGTTTCATTAGGCAGTGCTGTCGTAATTATATCAAATTTTTCATCAATAATTGCAAGAACTTGCCCCGACAACTCCATTTTTGAGTAACCTTCAAAAACTATCTCTTTGATTCCTTCCTCCTGAAGAAGTTGAGCTGTCTGAACTTTTTTCTCTTCAAGTCCGGTTGACCAGCTTGCTTTGCCGCGCTCCTGCTGAGCTTTCATAGCCTCGTCGTAACCCTCTTTACTGAAGGAAAATCCGACTTCATCAAGTATTGTCTGGGTTAAATCTGATGGAAATCCGTAGGTATCATAAAGCTTGAAAACAAGCTCGCCTGAAAGTTCGTTTGAGCCGCCTTTTTTTGCTTCCTCGATTCCATCATTTAAAAGAGCAAGACCTTTATCAAGTGTTGCGCGGAACCGTTTTTCCTCTTCAAAAACAATGTTTCTAATGAGTTCTTTCTGGTTAATCAGTTCGTTGTAATGATTTCCCATAATATCAATAAGTTTCATGCAGACTTCGTGGAAAAAAATCCCTGAAAAACCAAGCCTGTGACCGTGGCGAATCGCTCTTCTCATAATTCTTCTTAAAACATAGCCGCGCCCTTCATTTGACGGAGTAATGGAATCAGCAATAAGAAAGCTTGTTGCTCTTGCGTGGTCAGCAATAACTCTAAAGCTTGCCTCGAGTGCGCCTTCCGCTGGCTTGCCAAGGGTATTCTTAATAAAATCAATAAGTTCAACAAAAACATCAATCTCGTAGTTGCTTTTCACACCATTTAATGCGGCGGTGATTCGCTCAAGCCCCATTCCAGTATCAATCGAAGGCTTTGGAAGAGGTGTCATCTTACCGGTTTCGTCACGGTTGTACTGCATAAAAACCAGATTCCAGATTTCAACAAATCTGCCGCAATCCCAATCAGGTTCGTCGCCGTTGTAATGTTCTCTTGATGTGTAATTATCCCACATATCGTAATGAATCTCGGAACATGGCCCGCACGGACCTGTGTCGCCCATTGCCCAGAAATTATCTTTTTCGCCAAGCTTGAAGATATGATTTTCAGGCACATTCATAATATCGCGCCAAATTGCAAGAGCCTCATCATCATCTTTGTAAACTGTCACAAAAAGTCTCTCTTTTGCAAGTCCGAAAACCTCAGTTATAAGTTCCCACGCAAATTTTATCGCATCAACCTTGAAATAATCACCGAAAGAGAAGTTACCAAGCATTTCAAAGAATGTGTGGTGTCTGTCGGTGAAGCCTACATTCTCTAAATCATTATGTTTTCCGCCAGCGCGAACACATTTCTGGGATGTTGTCGCTCTTGTGTATGAGCGGACTTCCTGACCGAGAAAAAGGTTTTTAAACTGGTTCATTCCAGCGTTTGTGAAAAGAAGGGTTTTGTCTTCAGCAGGCAATAGCGGCGAACTTGCCACAATTGTATGCTCTTTTGCCTCGAAATATTTAAGGAATTCTTCGCGAACTTTGGTTGTTGTCCACTTTGTCATAATGCCTCCAATTTAATAAAAAACAGTAGAAAATCAGTGTGATATTACTGAAATCGGCCAAATTCTCAATATTTTTAAAAAACTCGTAGGCAAAAATAATTTGAGACTCCTGCACAATAACGATTTCTACTCCGAAAAACCAAGTCTTGACTGCAAATTTCATAATTTTTACGCCAATAGTCGCCCGATATTGGCTCAAAAATCTGTAATTTTGCAATTGTTTTATGATATTTTCTGAGTTAAGACCTTAAGTTGATGAGATTTGAAGAAAAAGGTCAAAGACTTATTTTGTTGAGTTATCTTCCAGAATTAACATCTATTGCTTTGAATTTACACTTGTCTTTGCATGCTCCGCACTTGATACATGCTGACTGATTAATCAGATGCGCTTCCTTAACTTTGCCGCTGATTGCATTCACTGGACAAACTCTTGCACATGCTGTGCAGCCGATACACTTATTGTTAATCTCAAATTTGATAAGAGATTTGCACTGTTTCGCACGGCACTTGCCTTCTTTTACATGCTCAAGGTATTCGTCATAGAAATTGTCAAGTGTTGATAAAACAGGGTTTGGAGCTGTTTTTCCAAGTCCGCAAAGAGCTGTTGACTTGATTGTGTTGCCAAGAGTTCTAAGCTTTTCAAGGTCTTCCATTGTTCCGTGGCCTGAAGTAATTTTCTCAAGCATTTCAAGAAGAACTTTTGTTCCAATACGGCAAGGAGTGCACTTTCCGCAGCTTTCTTCAACAGTAAATCCAAGGTA
>CAZISX010000005.1:62679-73871 GCA_964542005.1 uncultured Spirochaetales bacterium | reverse complement strand
ATTTAGCAACTGAAACCATGCAGTCATCTTCATCCATAACAATCATACCGCCAGAGCCCATCATTGAGCCTGCCGCAATAAGGTTGTCATAATCAATTGGAGTTTCAAGGTGTTTTTCTGTAAGACAGCCGCCTGATGGTCCGCCTGTCTGAACAGCTTTGAATTTTTTACCGTCTTTGATTCCGCCGCCAATTTCAAAAATAACTTCGCGGAGTTTTGTTCCCATCGGAACTTCGATAAGACCAACATTGTTGATTTTTCCGGCAAGAGCAAAAACTTTGGTTCCTTTTGATTTTTCAGAACCAATCTTGTTAAACCAACTTGCGCCTTTGTTAAAAATAACAGGAATATTCGCGTAAGTCTCAACATTGTTTACATTTGTAGGTTTTCCCCAGAAGCCTGACTCAGCAGGAAATGGAGGCTTAACTGTAGGTTCGCCTCTTTCTCCTTCCATTGAGTGGATAAGAGCTGTCTCTTCACCGCAAACAAATGCGCCTGCGCCGTATTTAAGTTCAAGATCAAAGCTGAAGCCAGAACCCATAATATCATCGCCGAGAAGTCCATATTCGCGAGCCTGATTTATTGCTATTTTAAGTCTTTCGATTGCGAGCGGATATTCAGCTCTGATATAGATAAGACCTTTTGTCGCGCCGATTGCGTAACCGTTGATTGTCATTGCTTCAAGAACTGAATGAGGATCACCTTCAAGAACTGATCTGTCCATAAATGCGCCTGGATCACCTTCATCTGCGTTGCATACTACATATTTCTGGTCTGCGCTGTATTTTGACGCAAATTCCCATTTGAGTCCTGTAGGAAAGCCGCCGCCGCCTCTTCCGCGGAGACCTGATTCTTTCATCTCTTTTATTACATCAGCCGGAGTCATTGAAAGACATTTTCCAAGAGCATCGTATCCGTCTCTTGCAATATACTCGTCAATGTTTTCCGGGTTGATAAAACCGCAGTTTCTAAGAGCTATTCTTATCTGTTTTCTGTAAAAGCCCATGTGTTTTGAGTCACTTACCTGTTCTTTTGTGTCAGGGTTTACATAAAGAAGTTTTTCAACTTTTCTACCTTTAATTATATGCTCTTCAACTATTACAGCAGCATCTTCAGGCTTTACCTGAACATAGAAAGTATTGTCAGGAAGTATTTTAACAATAGGTCCTTTTTCGCAAAAACCGAAGCAACCGGTTATGAGAACTTGAACATCCTGCTCAAGATTTTTTTCTTTGATAATATTCTCAAGGTTTGTTTTTATAAGATTACTATTTGACGACATACAGCCAGTGCCGCCGCAGACAAGTATATGAAATTTATAGCCAGCCATTACCTCGTTCTCCTTTATTTTTTGTCAACTGTTTCATAATTTACAGGAATAACGCCTTCGATAAGTTCGTTGTTGACAATATATTTATCAACTATTTCTTCCGCCTTTTTGTTGTCAACATAACCAAAAACTATCGGATCGTGACCAGGCATTTTAACCTCAACAGTAGGCTCTGCATAGCAATAACCCATGCAGCCAGTCTGAGTAACAACAGCATTTTTAATGTTTAATTTATCAAGTTTGCTAATCATAATATCCATAACTGTTTTTGCACCGCTTGCGATTCCGCATGTAGCCATAGCAACTTTAATCTGAATCATTTCTTCAATATTGTCGCCTTTTTCTCTAAGAGCAACCTTGGACTGAAGCTCATCTTTCATTTTTTTAAGATCCGCAAGACTTTTTATTTTTGTCATTGTCATCTCCTTTTTATTGATACTCTTTAATAATACCGGCAACCTGATCTGTAGTTACACGGCCGTATACTTTTTCCCCGATAAGAACAACAGGAGCAAGACCGCACGCTCCAACACAACGAAGACAACTAATCGAAAATTTACCGTCTTTTGTTGTTTCATTAAGTTTAATTCCAAGAATTCTCAGGAATTCATCCTGAATTTTTTCCGCACCTCTATCATAGCATGCAGTTCCCATGCAAATTGCGATAGGATGCTCGCCTCTGGGAATCATTGTGAAAAAAGAATAAAAAGTTACAACGCCATAAATTTTAGCCAGCGGAATTTTGAGTTCTTCAGAAATTATCTGCTGAACCTCTACCGGCAAATAGCCAATAATAGTTTGTGCTTTGTGGAGCACATGAATAAGCTCCCCTTTCTTGCCTTTTGCTTCTTCGCAAACCAGCATAAGCTCCTGGAGCTTTTTAGGATCAAGTTTTACAGCTTCCATTAATCATAACCTCCGCATAAAAAGTTGTTTAACGCCTTATTTCCATGAGATTTTCGTATATCAATTCCTTCAGGTATGTGACAATTTTGATATCATTTATCGGAGTATCCTCAAGAACCGACTTCACCTCTAATGTATCAAAAACATATTCGCCAGAATCGGTAACATGCTGATAAATAAAGTCAATTCCAGGATTGCAGGTTGCTAAAAGCACCACGACACCTCCAATATCTCCCAAAGGAAGACAGTCTATATTGTTGAGCACAAACCTAGCCTCAACCACTGTTCCTTTTCCAATTTCTGATTTCAGATTAAACTGGCCGCCTGTTCTTTCCGCATTTTGCTTGAAAAGAGGAAGTCCCAGCCCCACTTTTCTTGTGGTTCTTGTTGTTACAAAAGGGTCCAGCACTTTTGAAGCCAGCTCTTCTGACATTCCTTTGCCATTATCCTTTATTACAATTTGGAGCAGGTTGTCAATCTTTTTTTCTATTATTTGAATTTCTATCAAATCTGCATTAGCTGATGTTGAGTTTTGAGCAATATCAAGAATGTGCATTGATAAGTCTTTCATGCTGAAACCACTGTTCTGCCGTTTAAACCGGCAAGTGCCATTTTTATTTCATCAAAAGTAGGCTCTTCCAGCTGAAAAAGCGTTGTTATTTCGCCAAGCGTTTCCAGATTATGGGCATCTGAATTCTGAACAAACGAATAAGCGGCAAGTGATTTATTTTTCTTAAGAAACTCTTCTTTTGTTGTCATTTTTGAGATTTCAAGAGCATCAACTTTCAGAGTTTTCGGAATAAATCCGAGCTGGCTCAAAATACTGTATCTGTTTCTATTTATATGAGCAGGAATAAAAATCCCGCCAAGAGAATGGACTTTTGCCTCAACCTCTTCTATCGAAACTGAAAGAGCACTAATTAACAGAGGCTCAATCTCTTCAATAATATTTTCATCTTCATCAATAACAACCTGATACCCAAAAAGTGTCGGATCATTTTTGATAGAGTGAAGATTTTCTTCAAGAAAACGCTGGAAAAGAGCTAACACATCGAAATCTCTGAAAAATGTGAGGCAATGAACCTCTTCTTTTGTAGTTACCTCAGCTCCAGGCAAAATAGAAATCCCTACTCTGTCTGCCAATTTTTTAACCAGAGCGCAGTGTTTTGTTGTGTTGTGATCGGTGATTCCTAAAATATCAATCCCCAAAAGAGAAGCTTTCTTTACAATTTCAGCAGGAGACATTTCAAGCTCTCCACAAGGAGAAAGAAGTGTGTGAACATGTAAATCAGCCTTAAAAATCTTCATTATTTTCCAAGCAGCCCGTAAAGTTTTCCAGCAATTTCAAATGTCTCAAGATTTGTTCCAAGCACCGGAATTCCTTCAGAAATTCCCTGTTCAACCATGTCGTTCTCCGGCTCAAGACCTTTCACAACAATAATTGCGGCAAGATCTTTTAAAGAAGCGACAGCCATAACATTTTTGTGGGTCTGCAATGTTATCCATAAATCTCCGCTCTCCGCATTTCCCATAACATCACTTAAAAGATCAGAAACATAGCCGCCGGAAATATCTTTGTCTAAGTTTAATTCACCGCAGAAAACCTTTAAATTAAGTATTTCAACAATTTCTTTAACCTTCATTGTTTTCCTCTTTTTTTATTATGCACGGATAAAGTTTTTCATCTCCCCAGATAGCTTTCATCGCTTTGATGCCATCTTCTGAATCTGTTGCGCCATTCGCCTCCATTTTTCGCTGAATAAAAACACATTGGAGGAGATTCGCCTGTCCCTGAACAATATCTTCGGCAAGAGCACGACAGCTTGCTTCGCCGCACGCGCCGCAATCAACCAGCGGCAGAAGTTTCATTATTTCGTTGACCTTCCTCATTTTTTCAATTGCCTGCGAAAAATCTTCATCAAGAACAATTGATCGAGGAATAATTCTTGTTATGCCAATTTTTTCAGAAAGAAAGGATTTATAAGTTTCAATATCGCCGTCCCTGACCACAAACTGCTCTTGTCCGGCTTTCTCAGCTCTTTTTTTCAGTCTGGCAGCAGATAAAAAACGATTGGCAGGAGCCAAAACTCCGCCCGCGCAGCTTTCATCACACGCTCTTAATTCAAGAAAATCTATATCGCCGAAATCGCCATTTTCAACTTTCTCAAGAAATTCAATAACATTGTGAATCTCATCAATTGCAAGTGTTTTGCCGGCAACCATGTCTGCTTCACCATGAGTAAGACTCCACAAAACACCGGACGCACTTAAATTGTGCATTACCGGAAGAGAGCATTTGCCCGAATTTTTTTTAATATTTTTGTAAATACGGTTGTAGATAACATCCATATTTATAACACCATTAATGTGAGACTGGTCACCCTCTGCCGGACTTTTTATAGCAGCAATCTTTGCCGCGCAAGGGGTAACATAAAAAACACCTATCTCTTTATCTGGAATCCCTTTATCCTTAAAATATTTTCTGCAGTAAATCGCAGAGATATCAAGTGCAGGTTTTAAATGAATAATATTATCAACAAGTGAAGGGAATTTAACCTGAATAAGACGAACAATCGCAGGACAGAAAGAACTGATAAGCGGCTTTAATTCATCTTTTTTTTCTATATAAGAATTGTAATGCTCCAAAAGTATTGGAGCCCCATGCTCAACCTCAAAAACATGGGTAAACCCCATATCAATCAGCGCGCTGTATATCTGCTCTACAGGAACATCTTCAGGAAACTGTCCTGATAAAATCGCAGGAACGAGAGCAACTCTTTGATTATATTTAAAAATATCCTGAAAATCATCCTGATCAACAATAATGGCAGAAACCGGACAGGCTCTCATGCACATTCCGCAATCAACACATCTGTTTTCATCAACAATTGCTTTACCTGCGCGAACCTTTATCGCATTTGTAGGACAAATACTCATGCAGTGGGTACAACCGATACAAATATCAGGTCGAACTTTAAGTGCGTGATGAAAATAGTTTTCTGTCATTTTTCTTCACTAAAATAGACTGTTATCTGAACATCTGTCCCCTGCCCGACAACACTTTTTATATCAAGTTTGTCTGAATTCTTTTTTATGTTCGGAAGCCCCATTCCAGCACCAAACCCCATCTCTCGAACCATTGGTGAAGCTGTGGAATAACCCTGCTGCATCGCAAGCTCAATATCTGGAATTCCAGGACCTTCATCGGAAAGTGATAGGAGAATTTTTTCGTTATCTATATCTACGGTAATAACACCTTTATAAGCGTGAGCCACAACATTAACCTCTGCTTCATAAAGAGAAACAACAATTCTTTTAATTATGCGCATATCAACATTCAGCTGCTTCAGGATTTTTTTCACTTCACTTGAAGCATAACCCGCCTTTGTAAAATCTCCGCCCTGAACAACGAACTCATAACGCATGCGAACACCTTGTTAATATACAGGTTTTACTCCAGCATTAAATAAAATACCGCAAGTTTTGAACATCGAATAAGAACACTCAAGCATAGCAATATTATTTTCTTCTGCCAGCATAATCATCTCTTCTGTAGCTTTTTTATTTCTTACAAAAAGGATAAATCCAATATCAGACATCTCAGCAGTTCTGATTGTTTGCATATTGGCAAGACCGGTAATAAGAATTATGTCATCAGAAGCAACAGTTAGAACATCGCTCATAAGATCAGAAGCAAAACCAAAATCCACTTCCAAATCAAGCTTTTCAAAACCACAAACTATTTTGGCATTCAAAACTTCAGCAATTGCGCTTAGTTTCATGTGTTACCGCCATTTCAAACATTAAAAAACAGAGCCTCTTACTGCCAAAACTAACTATAATTAAAAAGCTCTGTTAGGCAACAATTTTCTGTTTATTTTTTCACATAGCAAAAATAACAGCCGATTTTATGAAGAATTTTGAGAAAGTTTAAGGATTATTTATCGAAAAAATTAATTTGTTGCTTTTGGTGAACAAACGCCTTTTGCTCCGTCAGCAACCTCTCCAAGAAGAGCAACTGCTCCATTACATTCATAATTTGCAGGACAGTCAGCATTATTATTTACCGGATCACATCTTAATAAACAAACAGCTGGGGCTTCTGGCATAAACGGCTGAAGAACTTTTGCACAGAATGTTGTTGGACATCCTGCAACTTTGCAGGAATTGTGTGTATCACAAACAGCCGGGCATGTCATGGTTGGAGAAACTGAATCAATCCAGTCTTTTGCGTCTTTTACAATATCAGCTCTGCCAGTTTCGTTGAAAAGTTCATGGAATTTTCCATCATATTTTTTGATTGTGCACTGGCTCATAGCAAGCTTTGTATCTGAAGTATTTACAAGAGCACAAAATTCATCATGTTTTGCAGGAAGAACTACCGATTCTTCTCCTGCCTGAAGTATAAACATTGGCTCTGTTATATCGGCATAATCAAGGAACAAATCATCAAAACCTGTGAAAGCTGCATATACCCAGCCCCATGTCGGCTCGCCAATAGTTGTGAAAGGATCATCTTTAAACTGATTATAGAAATCGCAGTCATGTGTTACGCCATTAATGTAATCGCCAGCTTCATTTTTACATGCACTTCTTGGCTGTGATACAGCTTTAGGTTTTTCACCATTTCCGGCATCAATCTGAGCTTTTGAAGCATTTTTTACTATTTCGGGAGTATAGCCCTGCGGAAGAGGTGTTCCGTACATTGGTGAACTTAAAACAAAACCGTCAACCATTTTTGGATAAAGTTCTGCAAATCTTGTTGCTACAAATCCGCCCATACTATGAGCCATTACAAAAACAGGAAGTGCGCCACTTACCTGTGTTTCAATTATGTGTTTGAGAGCGCAAACATGCTGTGTGTCAAAATCATCTGCGTGTGCTCTAACACCATCACTTCTTCCCTGTCCAAAATGGTCAAGCATTACAACATTCCACTGTCTGTTTAAAAGTGAAATCATGTGATGATGTTTATCTGTGTATTCTGTTCTGCCATTTACTAAAACGATAGTTGCTTTTGCGCCAAAATTGTAGTTCCATTTTTCATAGGAAATTGTGTAGCCGCATGCTGTGTTATCTGTTTCTCCGTATGAAAATGTATAATTTTCAAAAGCATTTGCAGCAGGTCTTACATCTGCCGGAGTGTCTGCGTCACCGGAAACAACATCGTCATCAGTTTCAACTGCATCACCATCTGCTACAACATCGCCATCATTTTGAACCGGTTTTGTTACGCAAATACCTTTTGCTCCATCAGAAATTGTTGTAAGAGCAGCTACTCCGCCGTTGCATTCATGAGTGGATGGACAGTCGAGATTGTTGTTTTTCGGGTCACAGCGAAGAACGCAAACTTCAGGAACCTCAGGCTTGTATGGTTTTAAAACTGCAGTACAGAAAGTTGCGTCACAACCCTCTTTTTTGCAATCATCATGTGTTTTGCATGCATCGTTCATGCACTGAGTTGCAATATCGCCATCTGGAACAAAAGGATCTTCGTCTGCAACAGAATCCTTATCTCCCGCCGGTGTATCTGTGTCGCCCTCAACATCAATATCTCCTTCCGGTGTATCTGTGTCACCCTCAACATCGGTGTCACCAGCTACATCAACATCGCCAGCAGGCTTATCTGCATCTGGTTTTGGAGAATCATCACCAGCCGGTGTGTCTGAATCTGTACTTGTCTGATCCGGTGTTTCGCCATTAGCTTTTGATGAGTCAGCTTTTGATGAGTCTGCTGTTTTTTCACATGCCGCAAAAACAAGCAGCATTAATGCAATAAAAAGAATCTTTTTCATACCCAAAGTCTCCGCTCTAAAGTTAAACAAAAAGGGAATAATTCGTGAAATTATAGATTATTGTAAGAAAAAAGCAAAAAAGATTTGTCTTAGACTCCAACTTGCTTAAAAAATGGGAGATTTTAAACAATAGAACATCTTAGGTTGAAATACTTGACTGAATTTTTGCAAACTCGGACTCAACAACATCTACAACAGCTTCTATCTGCTTTTCTTCGATATTTATAAAGTCCTGAAAATTGGGATCAGGCTGATAATAAAGACTGTCAATGCCAGTTCCTGTTCCTGAAAGCATTGAAATATAATCAGCAAGATGAACTGCGTAGCAAAGCGGCTTAAATTCATCCGGACACTTTGACGGGTTATGGTGATGAAGAATTATTTCGGAAAGAACTTTAGGCAAATTCCAATGTTTACTCATCATATAACCAGACTGGCAGTGATCAATACCCAAAATTTCCCGCTCTATTTCAAGATAACTTGATTTTTCCGATTCAAAAAAGTTTTCTGCAACAAGGTCGCTGTTTGAATTAAGATAAATACTCATAATAGATTTGCCAATATCATGAACAAGTCCGGCAGTGTAGGCAAGCCCGGAATCAACCCTTGCTTTTGTATATTTTGTAAGCTCTTTTGCTCCGATAGCTGTTTTAAGGTTATGCGACCACATCGCCCCTTCATTTGCAAAATACCCGTCAAGCTTGCTGTTTAAAACAGCACTTGCCGAGTTTTCAAGTGCTATTGAAAGAATCAACTTATCTCCCAGATAAGGGATTGCTCTTTCAATTGAGGTAACTTCCGAAAGAAGTGAGTATGCGGCAGAATTAACAATTTTGAGGAGTTTAACCGTTAAAATGCTGTCTTTTTCTATAACTGACTTTATCTCCTGAAGCGTGTAGTTTTCTTTTGAAACAAGTGCGATTAATTCACCGGCACTTTTTGAAAGGAGCGGAACTGACTTAATATCCTTTACAATATCCTCGATAAGCGTCATAGAAGCCTCTTAAAAAAAATAATCATTCTGTCGATTGTTAAAAAGTAGTATATGAAACTTCCTTTGTCAAGGAAACTGTCAATATTTCCGCTTAACAGAAACACTTTCAGGCATTTTTATAATCTGAATATCTTCGGGAAGATTTTTGATGTAGAACTTTCTGGCAATATATGAGGGAATATTCTTTGATTCGACAAACAAAAAAATGCCCTCTTCCTGTAATTTCTCGAGTTTTTCAAATGGCCCTTTAAGCTCTATTTTAGCCCCTTTTGGCGTAAATCCGGCAGAATCATCTGATTCAATTTTGAACTGAGCCTGGAAACTCATCTCCCGGATATCCCGCTCAATATTAATAACAATATTTATTTTTTCATCTTTGGTTGTTCTGATATAAGGTGAGCGGAGCGAAACTCCGGTTCTCTGAGCCAGTGTTTCCTTCAGTCCGTTGAGTATGATTTTGTCTGTTGCCACAGTTTCTATCTCATTAAGTATTTCGTCCGGCCCTACAATAAGGACATTTTTTGGAGAGACATCAATGTTTTTTATCCGGTAACCCTTTGCCGGCTGACCATCAAGATATGGTTCAATCGTAACTATTTTCGAGATTGTCTTTGCTGTGGTGTAGACAACTTCATTCGGATATATCTGAGTAATTTCAATAAATTTCGAGAAAGCAAACTTGCTTGAGTCAAAATACATAATTGATCTGCCAGGCTCTTTGTGGCTTAAGTCAATTTTCAGAGTCATCATTTCATCTGAAAGTCTTGCAAAATCAAATTTTGAGCCTTTCGCCTGAATATGAAGTGTAGTTACAGGTTCAGAGATAAGAACTTTATCATTTCCAATATTGTTTGCAAGCCTCACGGTTAAACTTCTTGTTTCCTGGGATTTTGAGACGACCAGAATCCAAATTATAATAGTAATAAAGAGTGCAAAAAATTTCTCCTGAAAGTTGACTGTCATCAGTTTGGTTAAAAATTTCATCACACCTCCTTTAGATATTTTGTGAGAATTTTCTTAACCATATCTTTTGTGAGGTTTCTTGTTATCTGGCCATAATGAACCATTGAAATCTGCCCTCTCTCTTCGGAAACCACAAAAACAAGGCTGTCAACCTTCTCTGAAATTCCATAAGCAGCACGGTGTCTTGTTCCAAAATTGGGGTCAATATCCGGGTTTGTGGAAAGAGGCAAAACCACGGAAGCCTTATATATTTTACCGTTTTTAATAATTGCGGCTCCATCGTGGAGTGGTGAATTTTTTCTGAAAATCGAGAGAATCAATTCTTTTTTCACATTCGCGTCCAGCACTATTCCGCCTGTAACAAAAGGAGTTGGATCACCTTTTTGAGCAACAATAACAAGAGCTCCCTCTTTTATAGAAGCGAGATAGCCAAGTGCTTCAGAAAGCTCTTCTATTACAAAATAATTTTCAAACCTGCTGACCGATTTCTTAAAAACATTAAAAAGTTCAAAACTCGACAAGATTGTTCTGATTTCATTCTGGAAAATAACCGCAACAATAATTATGAAATATTCAAAAAAAGCACCCAAAAGCCATGTTATAGCTTTAAGGTTTGTCATTTTACCAAAGAAATAAAGAGCCATAAGAATAAAAAATCCGGAAAGAATATGGGCAGACTTAGTTCCTTTTATAAGAACCAGAAATTTGTAAATGAAAAAATAGACAAGAAACAAATCGAGGAGTGTCAGCGCAAAATTAAAAAAACCATTACCCCATATCGACATAATAAAAGCGTAAAAATGGTTCGCTACAAGCATGGCACCCTCATCATGGCCTCGGAAACAAGCAAAGTATCTCTCGCTGCAGAAACATCATGAACTCTAAGAATTGCAGCACCTTTTGTTAGAGCCGCCATGTGAAGCGCCTCTGTTCCTGCGATTCGTTCTGATGGTATTTCTTTTCCTGTTATTTTCCCTATAAATGACTTTCTCGAAATCCCGACAAGAATAGGCAGCCCAAACATTTTGAAGCTTTCAAGATGCTTTAATATATAGAGATTATGGTCAACAGTTTTACCGAAACCTATTCCTGGATCAAGAACAATAGAGCTTTCTCTGACACCGCATTTAAGAACAAATTCAATCTGCTGCTCAAAAAAAAGATTTATTTCCTTTGAATATTTTCCCGCAATACTTAAATTTGC
>CAZISX010000005.1:60176-62669 GCA_964542005.1 uncultured Spirochaetales bacterium | reverse complement strand
GGCGTACCTGATATGTGCATCAAAACAACCGCCGAGCCACAATCAGCCGCAAGTTTTGCCATTTCAGGCTCAAAACTAAAACCGCTGATATCGTTTATCATAGTTGCACCAGCTTCAATTGCCTTTTTTGCAACCGCTATTTTTGTAGTGTCTATTGAAATAGGAACTGAGTGATATTTTTCTCTTATAGCTTTTATTACAGGAAAAATCCTATTTATCTCCTCTTCTTCTGAAATTTGCGGCGCCCCCGGTCTTGTGGATTCGCCTCCAACATCAATA
The DNA here is from genome assembly GCA_964542005.1 of uncultured Spirochaetales bacterium. GTDB lineage: Bacteria > UBP6 > UBA1177 > UBA1177 > CALOFP01 > CAZISX01. The sequence continues at coordinate 62,390 of CAZISX010000005.1, read as the reverse complement.
ATATCGGCTCCCTCGGAAATCATTTTATCTACATGAGAAAGAGCTGCTTCAACAGAAACAAAGCGTCCTCCATCAGAAAAAGAATCCGGCGTAACATTTAAAATCCCCATAACAGCAGCTCTTTCTCTATTAAAACCATCATATTCAAAAGAAAACCACGGGGAATCTGACAAAAAATATTTCTCAAGTTTTGCCGCAAGCTGCGGAAGTCCCCAGCACTGCGCCTTGCATCTTTCTATAAAATAAGGGAATTTGTCCCGTCTTAAAGTAAAAATAAAATCAGACCTCTCTTTTGAGCAATTTATTGAATGAGCCGGAACTGCAGCTTCCCCGCCGAGAGAAATTATATGCTGTTTCACAACATTTGCAGCAGGCGTGCTGATATCTCTTACCACAAAAGAAAGGGTTGTAAACCGATCTTTCATAATAGAAATGCCGCTTCTGCTGACAGCAATCCTCTCCATAAATGGAACTATCTCTTCATTTTTCAGTTCGTGCGGATAAATTTGCATTGATACTCCTAAAAAAACCGTTTTATTTTAAAAAAAGTAGACTGGGATGTCAATAATAACTCGATAATTATAAAAATTTGCCTGCCTGCAGAGTTGTTAAATTAGTACCTAGACCTTCTTAAAATGGAATTTGTTTCACTTTCCGAGAAAAAATTAAAAAAAATTTTGATAAATAAAAAGATTTTTATAAGATTACATTGACTGTGTTTTATATTTGGAATTTTTTTGTCAAACTTTAGATGGAGATTTAAATGAAAAAAGTACTCGCACTTCTTATTGGCGTATTAAGCGTAGCTGTTATGGTTTCTTGTGCAACTGCAGAAAAAAAAGAAGAAGCTCCTGCGCAGCCTGCAACTGAAGCAGCTCCAGCTCCAGCTCCAGAAGCAGCTCCAGCTCCAGAAGCAGCTCCAGCTCCAGAAGCAGCTCCAGCTCCAGCAGCTCAGTAATATCTGCTGAACAAAATTTTAAGGGCATCCTTCGGGATGCCCTTTTTTTTTGCATTTTTTTTTTGACAAACTCATTTTTTTAAATAATATGACGCCTGTCTTTTGGTGGCGAGATAGCTCAGATGGCTAGAGCGGTGGATTCATATCCCACAGGTCGAGTGTTCAATTCACTTTCTCGCTACCATTTTTTCAATCAAATCAATTTTTCTTATCATTTTTTTTTAAAGTTATTGCTGTATTTTTTTCATTTGCAAAACAAAATCAAGAAAGCAAAGCATCTTGAAATTAAGCATATTAAAGCTTAAAAAAACCATGCACCTCAAGAACTAGACTCAGCCGTTCAGTTATTGCCTTAAAAAATTGACCTCATATTTAAAATATGCTATTTTGGGCTCAACTGAATGTTGATTAGGAGGAATTCTTGACATCATGGCCTACAAAAATCACCTCAATTCGTGAAAATGAAATATTAATACAAGGCTTTCCTATTGAAGAACTTATGGGTGAAGCCTCTTTTTCTGATGTTATTTTTATTGCATTAAAAGGAACAATTCCTTCGGAAACCGAAAAAAAGATTTTCAATGCTATTTTGGTTTCTTCAATTGACCACGGCGTAACGCCTCCGTCGGCACTGGCAGTAATGAATTCAGCATCAACCGGAGCCCCGCTTAATGCTGCTCTAGCCTCAGGCCTACTTTCAATAAACAACTTTCATGGCGGTGCTATTGAAAACACAATGAAGCTCCTTCTGGAATGCGCTGAAAAGATTGATTTTTCTCTCGATTACGAAAAAACCTGCCATTTTGTCCGCGAAAAATTCAATAAAAAATTCAGATTCCCGGGCTTTGGTCACCGCGTCCACACTGTAGATCCAAGAAGCATAATGCTCAAAAAAATATCTCTGGAGCTCCTCGCCTGCGAAAAACAATATTTCATCTCACTTGTTTTGCTAATAGAGCAAGCTATCCATGAAATAAAGGGAATTGCATTGCCTGTCAATGTTGACGGCATGATAGGCGCAACACTACTTGCACTCGGTTTTGAACCTGATCTGGCTAATGGCATATTTATGATTTCACGACTTCCAGGGCTTTTAGCTCATTATATGGAAGAAAAAAAGAGCCAAAAACCAATGATTGCGCCGCATGCCATTTAAAAGACCAAAGCGGGGTGGACAGATTTACCTTTTCTCAGGGTGACAAAGACACCGTGCATCCAAATCTTCTCAACACGCAGACCATTTTAAACACAGCTTT
>CAZISX010000005.1:41283-60166 GCA_964542005.1 uncultured Spirochaetales bacterium | reverse complement strand
GAACAGTCCAAAGCCCTTTATGAAGGGCCGGCAAAAAGACATTTAAAAGAAGAGGAATAAATGAGAAATCGCGCTATTTACAATAAAATAGATAATTACAAAGCTGCAGAAGAAACGAGAAAAGCAGGACTTTATCCCTATTTCAGAGAAATAATTTCTGAACAGGACACCGAGGTTTATCTTATGGGCGGCAAAAAAGTTCTGATGCTCGGCTCAAACAGCTATATGGGACTCACAAATCATCCTGAAGTAAAAAAGGCTGCTGAAGATGCAACCAGAAAATACGGAACAGGATGTGCAGGCTCAAGATTCTTAAACGGAACGCTTGACATACATCAGCAACTAGAAGAAGAACTTGCTAAATATGTTGGGAAAGATGCTGCTCTATTGTTTTCGACAGGTTTTAGCGTAAATCAGGGCGTTATTGCAACATTATGCGGCAGACATGACCACATAATTATGGATCAGTATGATCACGCAAGCATTATTGATGGCGCAAGGCTCTCGGGCTCGACCTTGTCCAGATATAAACACAACAATATGGAAGATTTAGAATCCGCTCTTTATTCAATACCTGAAGAAAAGGGAAAATTCATTGTTGTAGACGGTATTTTCAGCATGGATGGAGACATAGCAAAACTCCCGGAAATCGTAGAACTTGCTGAACGATATAGCGCAGTTGTGATGGTTGACGATGCTCATTCTATTGGCGTTATCGGCGAAAATGGAAGCGGCACAGCATCTCATTTTGGACTCACAGATAAAGTTGATTTGATTATGGGTACATTTAGCAAATCGCTTGCCTCTGTAGGCGGTTTTGTTGCATCCGACCACCAGACAATAGATTTTCTCAAACACAACAGTCGCGCACTGATATTTAGCGCATCTATGCCGCCAGCAATGGCAGCCGCAGCACTTGCAGCACTTCATATAATAATTAGAGAGCCGGAAAGAAGAGTAAAGTTGTGGGAAAACACAAAAATGATGGCAGAGGGATTAAAAGAGATGGGCTATGATATCGGCCCTTCCGAAACACCTGTTATTCCAGTTCTTATTGGAGACATGGAGCGCGTTTTTGTTATGTGCAAAATGCTTGAGGAAGAGGGGATTTTCGTAAACCCAGTGATTGCGCCTGCTGTTCCGGCAAATGCCTGTCTTATACGAATCAGCCTGATGGCAAATCATACCGAAGAGCAGATTCTTTTTGCTCTTGACAAAATGAAGCTGGTAGGTCGCGAGCTTCGAGTAATTGAATGATTACAGTTTCCGAAGTCACCAACAACCCCAAAGGCTTAAACGATTTCATCAACTTTCCTTACACTCTTTATAAAGATGATTCCTCCTGGGTTGCGCCACTTCTTCTTGAGAGAAAAGAATTTTTCAACACAAAAAAGAATCCTTTTTTTGACCATGCAGAGGTTGCTTTTTTTGTTGCATACAAAAACGACATTCCCGTTGGCCGGATAACTGCTCATATTGATGAAAACTATAATTCCAGATATGGCATAAATCAGGGATTTTTTGGTTTTTTCGAGTCTGAGGAAAACTATGAAACTGCCGCTTCTCTAGTTGAAGCTGCAAAAAAATGGCTGAAAGAAAAAAACTGTCCGAGCGCAATTGGTCCGATGAATTTTTCAACCAACCACGAAATAGGTTTTCTTCTTGAAGGCTTTGACCGTTCGCCTGTTGTTATGATGACTTATACAAAAAAATATTATCCTGGATTTTTTGAAAGGATGGGTTTTGAGATTGAGAAAATTCTTAACGCCTATTATCTTGAAGACATCAAGCAGCCGCCTGAAATAGTTTCCGAATACGCAGAAAAACTAAAAAACAAGTTTGGCAAAGACATATCTATCCGCCACATGGATTTTAAGAATATGAAGAATGACCTTGATATTATTCTTGAAATATTCAATGAAGCGTGGAGCAGCAACTGGGGTTTTGTCCCAATGACTGAAGCTGAAATTGAGCAGATGGCAAAAGAACTAAAGCTTATTGCAGACCCGAATATTACCTATATTCTATACAAAAACAACGAACCTGCCGCATTTCTTGTTGGAATTCCAGATGTAAATCAAGCACTTTTGCCACTCAAAAACGGCAAATTATTTCCTTTTGGCATATTCAAACTCTTAACTGGTTTAAGAAAAATCACAACAGTCAGAGTTCTTCTTATGGGTGTGAAACCAAAATTCAGACTTCTTGGTCTCGATTTTTTAATGTATAACGAAATTTTTTCCTACAGATACAAACAAAAAAAGAGTGACTTCCGTAATGTTGAGATGTCATGGATACTCGAAGACAACAAAAACATGAACAGCGCACTTGTCAGAATGGGAGCAAATCTTTATAAAAAGTATGTTGTCTACAAAAAATCCTTGCATCTTTAAGCTACTAATATAAAAATAATTCAATATATCTTTATTGTGTAACACTGGAGTAATATTAATCTGTAAATTAGTAAACCTGTTGTGACAATATTACGGAGTTGCGGGAAGTTGTATGATTAAAGAAAAGAAAAAAATATTTGTTATTGAGGATAGCGAACCAACCTTAAAACTGATTGAGAAAATTTTTTTAGATGCCGGATTTGCTGTTTCAAGCTCTAAAACAGGAAAAGAGGGATTTCTCGAAATAAAAAAAGTAAAACCCGATGTTATTATTCTTGACCTTATCCTGCCAGACATAAACGGCAACGAAATTGGTAAAATGTTAAAAAGCGACATAGAAACCGCAGACATTCCCATAATTGTTGTCAGTGCCAAAAATGAAGTTTTTGACATAATAAAAGGACTGGAAAGTTTTGCAGACAACTACATGACAAAACCCTTTAATGATAAGCTTCTCCTTGCCCACACAAAAGCAATGCTTCGCCGTTCCAGCCGGATTTTTCCTTCTGGCAATGACGGAAATTTTGTTATTTACGGACTTAATATTGACTCAAATGCCTACACTGTCAGAAAAGGTCTCAAAGATATTGATCTCACAAAAACCGAGTTTGAAATCCTTATACTTTTATCAAGGAGGCCAGGCTGGGTATTTACCAGAGAACAGATTATTCGTACAGTTCATGGCGATGATTTTCCTGTAACAGAACGGGCAATTGATGTAAGCATAGTAAGACTCAGAAAAAAACTTGGAAAATCAGGAAGATACATTGAAACGGTAAGAGGCATGGGATACCGCTTCAGACATGAATAAGAATAAAAAAGAATCTCAGCCGGAAGATCGGTTAAAAATTCTTGTAGCAGAAGATAATGATATAGCAAGAAACGCTCTGCGAATGCTCCTTATACAGGCTAACTGTGAAGTTATAACAGCAATTGATGGTGAAGAAGTAATTGATATTCTCTTTTCAGACGCATTTGATGCTATTTTTATGGATATTGAATTACCAGTAATTAGCGGAATAGAAACTGCACGACTTATTCGGCGCGGAAAAGCCGGCGAAATTAATTGTCATATTCCAATAATTGCAATGACCGGATACGGCTTTGAAACAGAAGAACTCTGCATTAAATCAGGAATGAACAAATTTATCTGCAAACCTCTTTCATTTAAACAGATAAAATCGCTGCTTTTAGAGCTGGAGGAGGAACTCGGCTCAAAAAGAGCTGCTAAAAAAATCAAAGAACCTTGTGAAGTTTCCGAAAAAGACACCAGGTTTTTTAAAGAACTTAACGCCTCGTTTATCAAGCTAATCCCTGATATTGTTAAAGATTTTGAGACAGCCATCAAAAACGGCAATATGCCAAAATTAAGCCTTATTGCTCACAAACTTAAAAGCAGTTTTTCAGCCATCGGAGCAGAACAATGTTACTCAATCGCAGATAAGATTGAATATTCTGCACTTGAAGGGCGAGAAGAAGTTATAAACCGGCTTTTTCAAGAGCTTATCGAGGAACTCTTCAGACTAAGTAAAGAGAAAAATTAGATTTTGACAAAAAAAAGATATCTTTTATATTAATTACACCTATTTCTATAATTCTGTGGAGAAATTGGATGAAAAAACTGATTTTATTGAATCTATTTAGCTTGATTTTTCTCTTAGCTGCTGGCTGTTCCGAAGAAGAGAAAAATGGAAATGAAAACTTATGCTCGCTTGATTCTGAGTGCTCACTTGCCAACTCTTTTTGCAATAATGGCACCTGCGAAGGAAGACCTCTTTGCGCAGAATCAGCTTGTCCGGAAATTCTCAAAGAGTGTTGGAGCGATGGTTACTGCCACAAGGAAAAAGAACCGGCAAAAAACGATTCAGACAACTTAAACAATAGTGCTGACGATTTTGATCGAGTTGCGCCAGGAACTACTCAAGAAAACGACAACTAAGAAAAAATGAAAGGCGTTGAATCAGGGAAGAAATCAAAAAGTAGTTTAATTCCCCTTCAATTTGAAGGGGTTGGCACTCGGCAGAGTGACGGGGCAGCTGAATTTTTTGGGTTCCAGCCCTTTGTATTTAAGGTGTCATCCCCGCGAAGGCGGGGATCCATCCCTTTGTTTTTACTGGTTAATTACAAAGATGGATTCCCGTCTGCACGGGAATGACAAAAAAAGGCACGGAAATGACAAATAAAGTCATGGGAATGACACAGTTAACGGCACTCGGCAGAGTGACGATCCGTGTTTGTATTTAAGGTTGTCATCCCCGCGAAGGAGGGGATCCATCCCTTTATTTTTACTGGTTAATTACAAAGATGGATTCCCGTCTACACGGGAATGACAAAGAAAGGCACCGGAATGCACTGTATTAAAAGTCAAGTCTTTTTTCAAAAAAATGTTTATTTTTGTATGCATAAACAGTTGTAGTTTTAATCATAAAGCTTTTTTGTTTCCATAATTACAAAAATTTGTCTAATGATTTTCTTGACATGAGATCTAATTCCATTTATAAATTACCCGTGATTTTTAATGTGGACTGTTGTTTTTTTTAAGAGGAGTTTCTCAATGAAAAATTTAGTTGTTTTTTTAACTTTTATTGGACTTTTTATTATTTCATGCGGTAATGATAAAAAAGATGAAAGCTCAACTGATGTAAGTGCATCTGACGCAAAGCTGATTTGTGGAAAAATTTTTAGCTGTGAGGAATTCTCTGAAAGCAGAGAATATATGGGCGGTTCTGAAAGTGCCTGTATAAAAGGAGGAACAAATCCGACTGTTGTTGGAGAGGGAAAATCTTGTGAGGGATTTGATGTAGCATGTGCCACAAGCTATAATTGCGATTATATTGATGGTTGCGTAAAAGCATTAGACGCAGGAGAAGCATGCATTGATTCAGAAAAAGAATGTGCATCCAACCAGGGATACGAGTGCAACTATAAGACAGATAAATGTGAAAAAGATCCTTGTGAGTCAAAGGATGCGGCATGTTTTAGATGTATATATAATCTCCCTTGTGCCGATATGGCAATGGTTCTGAACAAAATGTTTGAGAACAATGACAATAGTTATGCTGCTGAAAAATGCCCCAATGATTGTACCGGCTCATGTTTTGAAGATGAAGAGAAAAAATAATCTAATTTAATCCACTTTTTTAATAACAATCAACTCAACACACTTTTCAAAAAAGAAACAGAAATTACGATTAATGGCACTCAGAAGAGTGACGCTGGCTCCCTCGGGCTTCCTTTTGAAGGGAGCTGTCAGCTTGCTGACTGAGGGTATTTATTTTTATTATTTTAGGAGATCATCAATGAAAAAAAATCTGCTCCTGATTCTTGGATTTATAATCATCCTGAAAAACAAATGACCAAAAAGTGCAATCAGTTCTAAAGATAAGCATTCAAACTATTTTAGGTAATAAATAAGAAACAAATTCAAAAACAAAGCCTGAGGAGCCGCCTCCAGAATTTTAAAGATACAGAAGCAAGAAATAAAAATCGTGAATCATTCTTATTTTAAAAGTTCACTCAGATTTGAGTTGCATTTTATACCAAAATGGTATATGCTACAGTGCTTAATTTTATAGCGATATTTTGGGAAATATTATATTTTCAAAGGAGTAACGGATGCTTACACAAGAACAACTCAATGAATTCAAGAAGATGCTTCAGGATGAGCTGAAAGAAATTGAAGAAAGAAACAGAGAAAAGCTTGAAGAAATGGAAAATGCTCTCGATACAGATAAGTTTCATGGCGATGAGGCTGACCAGGCAAATTATCTCGAAGCAAGAAACAGAGCTCTCCGCTTAAGAGACCGCGATAGAAAACTTATTGGAAGAATCCTTAAAACTATTGAGAAAATAGATCATGGCGATTACGGTGTTTGCGATTCCTGCGGCATTGATATTCCTGTCGAAAGACTCAAAATGAGACCTGTTGCAAATCTTTGCATTGACTGCAAAAGAGAGCAGGAGGAAGAGGAAGAAAGAGATAAATCAATAAAGAGGCAGTAAATATGCAGTACGCAGTAATTCCTGCTGCCGGACTTGCAACCAGATTTCTTCCAGCGTCAAAAGCAATTCCAAAAGAGATGTTTCCTATTTATGACCGACCTGTAATTCAGCATATTGTTGAAGAAGCGATTGCGTGTGAAATTGATAAAATTGTCTTTGTTTCTCGGGAAGGCAAGGAATCTATTCTTGACCATTTTGATAGCACAAATCCGAAATTTGCACCGCAGAATCTATCCAAAGATTTGCAGGACACACTTCACAAACTTGACTCAATTGTTGATGTTGTTTCAATCAGACAAAAAGAGGCAAAAGGTCTTGGCGATGCTGTTTTAACTGGTTGTAAACTTTTTTCAGATGAGCCTTTTGCTGTGATATTACCTGATGTTATGATTGTTTCAAGAGGGGCGGAAAGCTGTCTCCAGAAGATGGTGAAACTTTACAAAGAGCATGGTGCCTCGGTTATTGCTTTGATGCATGTTCCTGATGAAGACAGAAAAAAATATGGCATGGCTGAAGGTATTATAAAAGGTAATATTATGGAAATTGACAGGCTTATCGAAAAGCCTGAAATAAATGAGACAAATTCAAATCTTGCAATTGTCGGCAGATATATTTTCACGCCGTCAATTACAGGAATTATTAAAGACACAAAACCTGGCAAAAAAAATGAGATTCAACTCACAGACGCTATGATTGAGCTTGCAAGAAGAGAAAAAATGATTGGTCTTATTCTTGATGATAACGATCTTGTTTTTGATGCCGGCGACATTACCGGATATGCGCTGGCAAACGCTTTTGTTGCTGCTCAAAAAATTCCTGGATTTAAAGATATGATCACAAAACTTTGGGAGAAATAGATGAAATTTGTTATAGCTTTGCTTCTAATTCAATTTACCGCAACACCTTGGGTTATGATTAGTTCGATGCTGAAAAAAACAGCGATTCCTGACTCCAAGGTTTCGATTTCAGGTGAGACAGAAGACGGAACAGCACTGAATCTCTCATATTCCTTCGCGAGTGATACAATGACAATAACCAAAGGAAGTGATAAAAACTCATATTTCGGCAATGAAATTCCACTTTGGACACGGGTTTTCTTCCCGCCCAAAGGTGACAAAAAAACTGATGCACTCGTAAAAGTGCTTAAGGAGAGCGGGATAGAAACCGGCAAAAAAATGCTTTCATTAACAAAACGCGGCGGCGAAGTTGTTTTTGTTATTGGAAGAGATTCCGAAGATGATTCCTCTCCAGCTCTTATGATTGACCGTGAAAATTCGCTGCCGAGAAAAATAATTTATAACGGAAATGAAGTTTCTTTTTCAGAGTACCACAAAAGCCCCTATCCTCTTGCATTCCCTGGGAAAATCGAGATAAAATCGGGTGAAAAAAACGAGCTTTATATTTTCTTTCGCAAAGAATTCAAGGTTGATTACTAAAATCCTTTTCTGGAGATAATATTGAATAATATCAATGAACTATATTCCCTCAGGAATCTTCTTCATCAAAATCCTGAAACAGCGTTTAATGAAGAAAAAACCCAGAGGATTTTGCTTGATTTTATAGAGCAGAAAACTGCGGGCAGAAATAATTTTAATATAATAAAGCCCTTTTCAACCTCGATTCTTGTTGAATATCGCGGAACAAAGCCGGAAAAACCGTTTTTACTTTTTCGCGCTGATATGGACGCGCTTTCAATTAAAGAGCCTGAGACAAATCCTGTAAAATCAGCGAACAACTGTATGCACGCCTGCGGCCACGATATCCACATGAGTGTTTTGGCAGGACTTATTGAATGGGCTTCGACAGAACTGCCTGAAATTAATATTCTTTTTGTGTTCCAGCCTGGTGAAGAGGGCGCAGGCGGAGCGAAAAAAATGTTTGAACACAACATATTTGATTCATACAAAATAGCTGCAGCTTTCGCACTTCATGTTACAGATGACTACAATCTTGGAGAAATTGCATCGAACAGTCATGTTCTATTCGCAATTCCACGAGAGGTTAATATTCTATTTAAAGGCTCCTCCTCTCACGCAGCATTCCCGCAAAAAGGGAACGATGCAATTGCGATGGCAGCCCATTTTCTTACAACCATAAATCACATAACCGCAAAACGGCTTGATCCGATGAACCAGTTTTTAGTTCACATCGGCAAAATCGAGGGCGGCGATGCAAGAAATATTATGGCGGATAAATGCAGTTTATTCGGGACATTAAGGGCACTTACAAAAGAAACAATGAATCAGGGCGCAGAGCTTGTTGAAAAATGCGCAAAAGAAAGCGCATCATTGTTTGGCGGCGAGGCAGAAGTTGAAACACTGGGTGAATTTCTCCCTGTAATCAACTCTGAAAAACTTTATCTTATGGCAAAAAAGGAAGCGGAAAAAGAAAAAATTATTGGTAAAGAATCACCTACCCGCCTGGTTGGCGAAGATTTTGGTTTTTTCTGCGAAAAATACGATTCTCTGATGTTTTGGCTTGGCTCAAAAACAGAGGGAAAACAACCATTTCCACTTCATTCTCCATACTATTTTCCTGATTACAAAACAATTGACACAGGGCTTTTAATGATGGAAAAGCTAGCTTTGACACTAACCAACCTCTAACCGTTATGAAACTTGACAAATAGTTCTATATATCATATAGTTTGCCCGAATTTTTTATTTATAGAGGAGTGCTCTTATGAATCTTTGGAATTGGCTTTCTGAAAACTTTGTAAATGGTGAAATCTTTTTTTATATTGTCCCTCTTTTTCTACTTGCGGTTCTTGTTCTTGTTATTTTTCTTCCTTCAAAAAAAGAAGAAAAAGAGAATGAACCTACTGAAAACAAGAAAGATTCTGGAATTGATTTTGTCATAAAAAAAGAGGAAAGCACCAGCCTTCTGGAAGATTCCCGGAGAATTACTATTGATCTTTCCACGCCATCGACCGAGAGCAGCGAATTTTTTAAAGACAAACATGAAAACGAAGATGCAGAGATTGAAAAAGAAGTTAAGGCCGCTCTTGTAGAGGTTGAAAAAATAAAAAAAGTTGAGCAGACCCAAGAGAGTGAGCGAATTGAGAAACTTGTAGAAATTCTCAAAAGTGAGGAATCCGTAAAGGTCGCGCCTGAGGAAACACCACCGCAACTTGCTGTAACTAATGAACTTATTTCGGAAAACATAGAGCCTCAACCAGAGATTGATGAAGCGCCGAGAAGCTATAGCGATGGGCTTGAAAAAACAAGAGGCGGCTTTATTTCAAAGCTCAAAAATCTTTTCAAAGCCTCTGTTCTCAATGATGAAATGATTGATGAAATGGAGGAAATTCTCTATACTGCCGATATTGGGGTTGATACTGTTACCTTTTTCATGTCTGAAATTCACAAAAGAAGAAAAGAATTCAAATCAGGCGAAGATGTCCGCAACTTTTTAAAAGCTACAATCCGCTCTATAATGGAACCTGTTGAAAAAACTATGAATTTAGGAAACCACAATCCTTCTGTTCTTCTTATGGTTGGGGTTAATGGCGCGGGCAAAACCACAACAATCGGAAAACTCACCAAAAAATTCAAAGACTCCGGTAAAAGCGTGGTGCTCGCTGCTGGCGACACATTTAGAGCTGCGGCGGTAGAACAGCTTACAGAATGGGGCAGAAGAAGCGGCGTTGATGTAGTTAGTGACAAAGAAGGCGCAGATCCGGCAGCTGTGGCATATAATGCAATAAATTCAGCACTTTCCAAGAACAAAGAAATCGTTATTGTTGATACAGCCGGAAGACTCCAAAACCGCGTAAACCTTATGGAAGAACTCAAAAAAGTTCACAGAGTTATAGGCAAAGCAAAAGATGGTGCACCGCACGAGGTTATTCTTGTTGTTGATGCAAATAATGGGCAAAACGCTTTGGTTCAGGCGAAACAATTCAGCGAAGCGGTTGGACTCACTGGAATTATTATTACAAAACTTGACGGAACAGCGAAAGGTGGAGTCGTTATCGGAATTGCCAGAGAACTTAAACTTCCAATTTACTTTATAGGAATAGGCGAATCAGTAAATGCTCTGAAGCCTTTTAGCGCTAGCGAATTTGTGGAGGCACTCTTTGAATGATGCAGGTTAATTTTTCGGTTCCCTCTTTTTCGACTATTGCTGAAGTTTATGCTGAAAATGCAGAGTTTTCATCAATTATTCTGCCGCTTTCAATTCTTTCTGATCCGGCAGCGATTTCAACAGGCGACAGAATTGAAGTATCTATAATTATTACAGATATTGCTACAACAATTAATGTTTTAGGAACTGTAAAATGGAAAAGACATAAAGACATCAGAATGCCGATGAAAACAATTCCAGCCGGAATTGGACTTCTTTTGGATGAAAAAAGTGTCGGAATTTTACAATCTGCGGAAAACAAAACCTCTGATTTAAGCGATATCGGAGAACCGATGATTGCTGGCAACTACATAAAAATCAGAAAAGATTTGGCTGATAAATATAATAAAAAATCAGGTAGAATTTCGAGCGAAATGGAAAAAAGAACTCAGCCAAGAATATCAATAACAATTCCTGTCGAAGTTTTTGCAAACAATAAAATCGCGAGACTAAACACAAAAAACATCAGCCTCGAAGGAATGTGTATTGAAACAACAGAAAAAATGGAATTAAATGAAGAGCTTGCGATTGTTTTTGAAGATGCTGAAACAGATCGTCAGTTCTTTATAAAAGCAGTTGTTGTAAGGTTTGAGATAGACAGACAAACAGGCATTCAAAACGGAATTGGTTTGAAATTTTTCTTTGAAAATCAGGTACAACAAAAAGATCTGATGCGGTTTATAATCAGGCGATCGTGATTTATCTTGTCAGAAAAAATCTAACACCGGACAATTCTCTTATTCATATCAAAGAGAAAGATTTTCACTATATTTTCAATGTTAGAAGATTAGAAAAAACAGAATCGCTTTTTATTTTTTCAGAAGAGTGTCTCTATGAAACAATACTTGAAAACGCTACTAAAAAAGAGGCTTTCTTCAAAATAATCAGAGAGAAAAAGCTGAATTCACCAGAAAAAAAGCTTACGCTGGTTCTTCCTTTTGCCGACATGACAGCTCTTGAGGCAAGCATCAAAAACTCTATTGAAGCAGGCGTAAACAACATTGTTTTTGTAGAGACAGAAAGGTCAAACCTTAAAAAACAGGTGTTAAGTGCCAGATTTGAGAGACTTCAGGCAATAGCAGAATCGGCTGCCTCACAATCTCGCCGCAGATTTTTTCCCGAACTTTCTTTGGGAACAACTTCTGAAATCATAAAAAAAGAAGCTCTTCATATAGCGTTTCATCCCTACAAAAAGAGTGTTAAAATCACTGATAACCTGAATAATTTCAATGACATTTTTATATGGATAGGGCCGGAAGGAGGATTTTCAGAAAAAGAAATCTTATTTTTTGAGCAAAATGGAGCTCTTTTCACCTCTCTCAAAACCCCTATTTTACGAATGGAAACTGCCTCTGCGCTTGCTGTCGGATTTGTAAGAAATAGTATTGGATATGATTCCGAAATATGGAATCCAGAGATATGATTTTAGATTCTGATGTGCCTGAGACACTATAACAAAACATATTGCAATCTTTCTTCACATCATTATTTATGGAGAATTCTATGAAAAAGTTACTTTTTATGACACTGATCTCTCTTCCTATTTTTTTATCAGCCTACGACACTGAGATGATAAATATGGGAACTCCCTCATCTTTTGATGCCGGAGAAATGAGTCTTCAGATAAACCACAAATTTCTTGGAGAAGTCAACAATAAGGATTCTGACTCAAAAACAGGAATGGAGCAGGGAGCTATGGTTGATCTCCATTTAAAAGGAGTTGTATTTGACCATATTATGCTACAATCCAGCTACAATCCTTTTTACAAAGAGAAAACTATTGGAGGTTCCTACAATCTTCTTCTTCCATCAATTTTCCTCAAAGCTTCCGCAGGCGGAAATTATTTTGTTTATGAAAAATCCGATTTAAAAGAAAAAAGAAAAAACGGATTTTATTTTTTAAATCTTCAGTCAATGCCTATTCTTGAGAGGGTGTCGGCTGCTGCTTCGGGCGGTTATGACGGATACAACAAACACTTTGGAACAGCATTCGGGCTTTATATAACAATCTTTGAAAACTTCCATCTGCTTGGAGAATACTTTCCTCAAATAGACAGCAATTCTTCAAACAAAAATATTGGCAAAAAAGATTATTTTGCTGCCGGAATAAAGATTGACACCTGGGGACACCATTTCATTTTTTCACTTGGCAACAGCTATGATATTAATGACAGACATCTCATGCTGGGAGCAGATAATAAAAAGCTGTATCTAGGAATCAAAATTGAGAGAAAAATTGATATATTTAACTATATGGGAGGAAGAAAATGAAGATTTTTTTAATTTTTCTTATTTTCATTATTGCAGGATGCAATACTTATGAAGATGAAAACAAAACAAAAACACCCGAAAATCAGGGTTTTGAAGAGCCTGACATAAATAATGACCAAGACTTGCTTTCCGATAATGATACTGTTCCAGATGAAATCCAGGATGAAATTCCAGATAATGATACTGTTCCTGATGAAATTCCAGATAAAGATGCAGATAGTGTTGTCAACATTCCTTATGATAAGGTTCAAAAAGAAGGAATTACTTTTCAATGGAGAATAGTTGGTGCAAATATGGATGTAATTCTAAGCGCACCTTCAACAGGCTGGGTTTCTGTC
Organism: uncultured Spirochaetales bacterium; assembly: GCA_964542005.1. GTDB lineage: Bacteria > UBP6 > UBA1177 > UBA1177 > CALOFP01 > CAZISX01. The sequence goes on along the minus strand of CAZISX010000005.1, from coordinate 47,037 downwards.
GGTTTTGACCCATCAGAGCAAATGCTGAACGCTGATATAAAAATTGGTTATGTAGGCGGAGGAACGGCTGTTGTTGAAGATCACTATGGGAACACTGCTGTAACTCACAAAAATGATTCATCATTAGGCGGTGAATACAACATATCTAATGTTCAGGGAAAAGAATCGGGCGGCACAACAGTTCTTCAGTTCACAATGCCGCTTAACTCCGGTGATTCAAAAGACAAAAATCTTAAAAAGGGTGATACAATAACCATAATTCTTTCTTATGGGGAAAATGACTCACTATCAGAAAAACATTCTGCAGTTGCCAGCGCATTTATAAAGTTATAACGCAACAAAATCTTGAGAGTCAAAACCAATAAAAATTTCACAACAAACTCCATTAAATGTCAGCAGTCTTAAAAACTGATATTTATAAAGAAATCCATGAAGATTATATTTGGGGAAAAAGATATTTTTATTTGACAACAAAAAATTAATGTGCAACTATACATTGCATTTTTTTAACAAATAATTCAGGAGACCTTATGTTGAGATTAATTGCTGCTTTTTTAATTTTATTTTGTCTAGTTTCGTGTGGAGATTCCGGCTCCGATAAGGACTCCGGAAATTTAACAGATGACAACAACAATTCAAGTTCTGAAGAAAATTGTGACAACATACCTAAATCACAGGGTCTTTCAGAGCCTTGCTGCATGAAATACGGAATTGATGCATGTGGAGCAGGTCTTTTTTGCGAAAAATTTGACGGAAGAACTCTGGCAACATGTTATCCAGAAAAAAGCAGGGGTGATATGACCGAATGCAGAGAAGACAAGCATTGTCTCAGCGGAGTTTGCAATAAAGAGTTATCAAAATGCAAGAGCCTGCCTGGAATGGAATGCGAGAAAGCAATCGGATGCATCGCCCTCGACGAACCATATCTTTGTGAGTATTATTCGAAAAAATGCGAATCTATAACAGGCTACGCTGGTGATGTCTGCCGGTCTGATGATGACTGTGATAGCGGAGAATGTTCCGAGACTCTTTTATTATGCAAGGCTGAGATGCTGGAAAATTGTAATTGGAACGGAATTGAAAGCAACGAACATTGCATTGCAGGATTACAATGCATGCTAGAGAATGGGGGTAACTCCATTTGCCTGCCTATAAAATTTAACTAATTCTTTTTTTCCGCTCTGAAGGTTACAGCTGTTGCTGCTGCCATAACAAGCACCATTCCGGCAAAAGCTTTAAAATCAGGAATTTCACTTAAAATAAATGATGAAAGATAACTGCATAAATAAGTTCAAGCGCACCTTCAACAGGCTGGGTTTCGGAGAAAGGCGGTGAATACAACATATCCAATGTTCAGGGAAAATCAGGCAATAAATTTAATCAACTATAACATGAACTGTTGCTGTTTTTGAAGGCTCCCATAAGACATGAGCATTTTCGCAAACAAGAGATTCTCCGCTGGTTGTGCAGTAGATGTTAACTTCTGCTGTAAGCCCGTCAGGAACAATTGAAAACTGACCGTTAAGAGTACTATTTTCTGTAACTTTCTGAATATTTACATAATTGTACTGATCCATTTTTGCGCTGCAGTATTTTGCGGTTAGAGTCTGCTTTGGAGAAAAAACATAAGATTCTTCCACAGGAACAGGAAGATAGTTTTTATACCATGTTCTAGGGTACCAGCCTGTACCCTGAAGAAAATCATACTGCCAGCATCCAGGGAATTTTTTTGTAGATATTTCTCTGAAATCCCATGAAATCACAGAAACGCCTGGTGTTTCCGGAACAACTGTAAGATTTGCAGCAAAAACAAACTGTGCCGATAAAACAAACGCTGCCAAAACAACTAAAAATTTCATAATAAACTCCTTCAAAACATTAGTATTCTTTAAAACTGATATTTATAAACATGGGGATGTCAAGATAATATTAGAAAATTGTTTTTTTCTGTATTTTTAGGATTAAGCTATCTGTTTGAAAATATCCTGTACGCCATTTTCTGTTAATAAAGGATATCCAATAAAAGAAACTCCGTTTTCAATCATAATTCCAATAAATTAATAGCTCTCTGTAATAAAAGCTTCCAGCTTGAAGGAAATCTCTGGATATGAATTGGTGCTTCCGATAACAAGAAATTTTCTGCCGGGAACCTCCGTCAATGTCACATAACCACTCAAACTTATCTTATATGAAATATTGACTTTTATTTTGTCAAAAATTAGTATAAGGCGGTGCTGTTTCATTCTTTAAAATTTACAAGACGAGGCTAAAAATGAAAAAAGTAGTTATTTTGATTGGAGTTTTAATTGTTTCTCTCTTTTTTGCTGTTTCATGTAAAAAAAGTACAGAAGAGGAAAAAACCAACATTAAAAAAAGCATTGAAGAAATTGCTGTTGCTGTAAACACGAAAAACATTGATGCTTATATGACTCACATTGACGAATCTAATCCAGACTATGGCAATATTAAAGAGATGGTTTACAAAATACTCTCGGTTTTTGAACTTAAAATGACAGTTCCATCTATAAAAATATTGAGACTTGAGCCTGAAAAAGCTGTTGTCGAGGTTGTTCAGGAGCTCAGAAAAGTTACTGGCCCCGACTTTAAAGATCACACAACAACTGTTATCCATCACATGGTAAATAATGGCGGAAAATGGAAAATCGTAAAAACAGATACAATAAAACTCGATTTTTTCAATGCTCCAAAACCAAACGAAGTTCCTGCCGGAGCAGCTCCAACACCAGCCGCTCAGCCGGATAGCGATGCAGTAGCTCCAGCTAAAAATGAACCTCAGCCTGAAAAAAAATAGTCGCAAATATTTTCAACCCGGGATTTCGCGTCCCTTGATTTCTTATATCAGGAGAAACAAATGAATTTATGCGTAGATATTGGCAACACAAATACAGTTATTGGTGTTTTTGACAAAAATAAAGTTATATACAGATGGCGTATTGCAACTACCTCGAAAGACACTTTTGACGATCTTAAATCAAGGCTTTTCCCCCTTTTTATTATTGAAGGAGTTGATAAAAATCTTATAAAAAAGGTTGTTGTCAGCTCTGTAGTTCCGATGTGGAATCACAGCTGGGAAAGATTTTGCTATGATATTTTCGGAATCAAACCACTTTTTGTAGGGCCAGGCGTTAAAACAGGAATCAGAATTGCACTTGAAAATCCTAAAGAAGTCGGAGCAGACAGAATTGTAAACTCAGCCGCTGCAATAGCACAATTCCCGGAAGGTGCAATTATTGTGGATTCAGGAACAGCTATTACAATTGATATTGTTTCACCTCAAAAAGTCTATCTCGGCGGAACTATTATGCCCGGAATCACAATGTCTCTTGATGCGCTTGTTGCAAAAACAGCCAAGCTTCACAAGATAAGTCTTGAAAAACCGGACAGTGCTATTGGCAAAAGCACAACTGATGGAATTCGCGCAGGAATTTACTTCGGATTTGTAGGAATGATTGATCGTTGTATCGAAGAAATTCTCAAAGAGATTGATTTCAAACCAAAAATAATTGCTACTGGCGGACTTGCCGGAGAAATAGCTCAAGGCTCTAAATTCATTGAACTTTACGACCGAGACCTTACTCTTTTCGGGATAAATCTTATAGCCGAGGCAAACTAGAACAGTTTTACTCCGCCAAAAAACAGAGGGCTGAAAGAACCGTCTTTGAACTTCTCTCTTTCATTGATTTTATATTCCATTCCGCCACCGGCAAAAACGCCAAGCCAATCTGTAATATCAAAGCCTGCAGTTATTCGCGTCCTCAAGGAATATGAATCCTTAATTGGGTCATCGGAGTCATCTTGCCTATCATCAAAAAGCTCTTTGTTATCAACAGCTTCCGCACCCAAATCACCATCAAAATAGAACTTCCCGAGTGGAAGATGTCCGCCATAATAAAAACCTGCAGAAAGCGATTGACTCTCTTTTTCAGAAAGATTGTAGCTGCCTAGCGTTAGCATTGAATAGATATATCCCACAGAAAATTTTACACCAATATTGGCGAGGGTTGTATTTGATGCAAAAACAACTGGATTAACCTCACCATTTTCAGCAATATTTATCAGACCGATTGGAACGCCCTTCATCTCTTTGGCAATATTTACAAGTCCAAGCTGAACGCCAGTTGTGTTGCCTGAAATATTTACAAGTCCAAGCTGAAATCCGTCTAAGCCACTAGATATATTAGCTATTGGAGAAATCTGAGTTCCTGTAACCACGCCGCCGCTGTAATTAAAAATCCCGGAAATTTGAGCACCTGTCAGGTCTCTGTTATTTATATTGCCAATTCCTGAAACCTGCGCACCTGTCAATGCTTTGCCATTATAGTTCCCAATACCGGCAAGTTGTGCACCAGTAAAATCCCCATTATTTACATTCACAATTCCTGAGGCCTGAGCACCTGTGATATCTTTTTCATTGTAGTTAGCAATTCCTGCGGCCTGAACACCCACAAGATTGCCTCTGCCTATATTTAAAATACCGCCGCTCTGCCCGCCTGTAACATTGCCTCCGGCGTAGCTGAAAATACCGCCAGACTGGAAACCAAGAACGCGTCCCTCTGTAACTACAGCAAGATCTGACCACTGAATACCTGTTATGTTTCCGCCTGTATAAGCAAACAATCCGCCAAGCTGAACGCCTGTCACATCATTTTTAACAAAAGTGGTAAGAAGCGATAAATCCGCCCCCTCAACTTGCCCGACATGTCCGTAAATCAAAGACAAATTGATGTTTGCCGTGTCATCTTTGGACTTATTGAGAGATAAAGGATGAAAAACACTCAAATTAAATGAGTAATGTTCTTTTTTGGTGTCATAACTTTTTTCAGCTTCTTCCGCTGACACGAAAAGTGTTCCCAGCACAATTAATAATGCTATAAATTTTTTCATTTTTGCCTCCATAAAAGCGTTGTTCGCAATTTATGACAGAAATAATATCAAAAAAGTTACATTGTTTTATTAAATTAAATCAAGAAACACCAAGAATTACTCAGATTACAAAAAGAGTTTTATCCTTTCTAAATGAATCTCTTTCAAAATCTCGGCAAACATTTTTCGCATTGATGAACAGGCATAAATAGAGCCGTCCTCCCGAAGTGATAGTGCCGGACAAGGCTGACAATACGAAAGAAGCTCACAATTTTTACAGGGACGATTTTCCTCAACGCTTTTTCTAAGTCCAGCCGTAATCTTTCTTATTTCGTCCAGCGTTGTATCCAAAATACTTGCCACAGGCTGCCCAAAGGAAGTGCAAAAGTGGTAGTTACCCAAGTAATCAATATGAATAGCAATATTGCCAAATCCGCAGACTCCTGATTGGCGGGAGGGAACATAAAACTCTTCAAGTTTATAAAGCCCTTTTTCAAGCATAAACTCCACAAAAGATCTCATTTCGCTTCGCATCAACTTAATGCTTGCGGTGTTAGGTCTTGATTCAAGCGGCTGAGTAATAAAAGGGTCGGGAAGCCATTTTGCATTCAACTCTTTTGACAAAGCATAAAGAGATTTTAAGTCCTGAAGAGGATGAATTAATGGTGAATTCATTTTAACGCCAATTTTGTAATTTTTTAAATAACGAATTGCAGAAACTGCGGCATCAAAACTGCCTGACACACCTGTTATCTTGTCATGTTCTTCAGGAACTGCAGAATAAATTGAAATATCTGCCTGAGTAACACCACTCATTTTAAGTTTTTTTGCTGCATCAGCATCTATCAAAGTTCCGTTGCTCTTTATTCC
>CAZISX010000005.1:30656-41273 GCA_964542005.1 uncultured Spirochaetales bacterium | reverse complement strand
ATCTGGATGAAGCATCATCTCATAGCCAGTAAAATAGGCAGTAAGAACATACTGTTCTGAAAGCTTTCTTAAAATCTCTATCCATTTTCCCTTCGGAAGAAAGTTACAATCTCTTCTGTGGGGAAGATAGCAATGTTTGCAGAGAAGATTGCACTGCCCTGTTAGCTCAAGGATTGCACCATAAAGTTCATTAACGATCAAGAATAACCTCTTCCAAAAATTCAGCACTGTCATTTAAATTGTGGTAAAGATAGTAAAACCTGTTTTGCTCAATAAATTGAGGCAACATATCATTTAATAGCTGTGGCAACGATTTTTTATTAAAAAATGGAAATCCTATCTGTGTTGTCAGAAACCTCCACAATAAATCATCATCTGTTATTGGTGACACAAAACTCCTATCTTTAAATTCTTTTCTAAGCCAGAAAATTTTATCAATTTTACCGCAAGTGTTTTCCAAAATTATTTTACTGAAATCTTTAACTTTATAAGGATTCACAAATGGTGTAGAGTAAGCCACTCCATCTTTTCCAACAATATTTATATCATCATTTCCAGGCACAAACAGATGACACATTTTATTGAGGATTGTTGATTTACCGCTACCACCATCGCCTAAAAACAAAAAAGATTTTTCATCACGAGTTAATAGTGAAGAATGAAGAAAAAACCCCATCTTTTCATCTATAATAACTGAACCAATGATTTTTCTAATATTATCCTCAACAAATGTTGATGATATTTCATAACAATTTTGTGAAATCTGCTGAATCCCCTTTGGCAAATTATCATTGACAACAATTTTCAGATAAACATTGTTTTCCAACAAATCTGCTGAAAATTTTTTGTATTGAGCTCTCAATGTTCCTTTAACGCAAAAGGAAAAACTGGCAATACAGTAACAATTCATTAAAAACTTAATATATCAACACAGTCCATAGCCGCTCGCTGCAGAGTCGTGTTCACAAGTATCATTTATAAGCTGGCAGCATGCATAAAGAAGGGTGCCTGTCATAATTTTCTCTTCAATAATTTGGGGTTTAGTATAGTCCATAAATCCTCCTATTGTTTATAAAGTTGGCAATTTCCTTTATTAGGATTAGTGTCGCAAACAACAAAGCCATAATTCTTCAATAAAAGAACCTTGGCATTTCCATTATTAATATTTAAAGGCATCGGAACAAAAAGATTAGGATGGTAAGGAAGCTCTGTGCCAATTCCACTGTAAATATACTGTGCCTGGGCACCGCTAACAAGAATATCCTCATATCCATCACCATCAAGATCTGTAGCATACGGAGTAAGATTTAGTGAAAAAGTTGATGTTCCTGTATATTCTGGATATCCATCAATAGCCAATATATCGCTTATTCTACCAATATATTCTTTTTGAGATGAATCAGAAAAATTTATTCCATTTCCTGACCCAAAATATACAGAAATATTCCATCTGTCAGAAACAATTAAATCATCAATATTGTCTCCATTAAATTTTCCGTATGAAATTAACTCTGAAGGGGCTACTGTTGTTACAGGAACCAAATCGTATGTTTGTATAGTTGTTGGTGTAGTTGAAAGACCACCATAAATTATCTTAATTGATGAGTTTGATGTAGTAACAACAAAGTCAGACAAACTGTCTCCATTAAGATCTCCAGCCTTTCTCACATTAAATCCGAATCTATTCCCATCATAAGTATCCAGCGGAGCCGGCTTGCCATCAATACTAATATCAGCAGATGCTCCGTAAGTTCCAGTACAGCCATCTCCCTTTCCGTAAAAAATTGAAACTCTACCCTGATCTGAGTTGTACCTTTGATTTCCAAATGCCCAGTCTTCGCATCCGTCACCATTAAAATCACCAATGCTATCCATAATAGAATAAGATATCCGCCTATCTGTCGTTGTGCCAATAAGGTTTGTCACAGAAATCATATCACCATGAGTAGTGCTAATGCCATCCGCTGTCCCATAAAAAATATACACCCGCGCATCAGATGAGGTTCCAACATTTGTCATCACAGCAATGTCATAATAAGCATCTTTATTAAATTTTCCTGTTGCAATTGCAAATCCAAAATACTGTGTATTTGCTTCCGGATTTACTAAAGTGATTGGATTTTGTATGTCTGTTGTTTTATAAACCAAAACAACTCCTTTGTCAGAATTAGCTCTAGCGTCTGCAATTACAAAACCATTATCTCCATAATTTTTAAGCAATAACTTATGATAGCTTGGATTCACATCTGGTAAAAGCTGTGTAGGAACAAGTGATGAAGACAAGATTGATGTATTGCCTGAAACTGTTCCCATATTATAAGTCAATGGCAGATTGTCACTTCCATAAACCACATCAACAGCTCTAATCGCAGCACAATAGGAATCTCCATTTTTGTGACTGTTTGCTTCTGTCCATACTCCGCTCTGAGTGTCACATTCAGATTTTGTCGAAGCTGCAACAAAGACTGAACCAACCTTGCATGATTGTCTTTTGGTTACAAAAAACTTATAACTCTGAGCAGTTCCAGCAGTTGTTGCTGCCACATAACCTGTATCGGTTGAAGGTGTTGCATATTTTGGAAGAGGCAATATTTGATTATCAAAATTACCTGAATCTATAGTGCAATTTCCTCCTGCAATTTTCTGATACCTGAGATCATAATAAGAAACACGGTCTTTAGAACCGCTGTTTCCATCAAGTGCACTCCAAGATGTTGATATAGCACCATTTTTAGGATTCAGGGTTGTAGAACCTGAAATATTTAAAGACTGAGGCTTATACAAATCAACATGAACAGGAAGTGTAAATGTTTTTGAATTTCCGCTTCTACCCAAATTTTTGTTTTCAGTAATAGTTATTTCAAGATTATGATCTGTCTGCTTATCCGAATACAAATCTTTTAAAACCAGAGAAGGCATTGCAAGACAAACCTTTCCCTCCTCGGCGGACAGTGCTGTTGTAAGTTCTGTTGACCATCCAGAATCAGATGCCCACTTTATACCATTTGCTTGGTTGGTTTTAATTGTAGCTATATCGCCAGCTGCAGCACCCTCAACCTCAATCTTTATAAAGTTTGCTTTCCCTGAGTCAACAGAATAAAAATTTAGCTCTGAACCATTTACGCCAGTAAAACCTACACTATCGCTCCAACCGTATCCTATTTCAGTATTACCACCAATTACCCTAACAGCCTGCGTCGGCTGAACCAGAGCTGTCTCAATATCGGTCATATCAACCTTAACATTTGGAATTTCTTCAAGAAGTTCCGCACCCCAAACAATAACAACCGCAATTTTATTGCTTTCATCTGCACCAGTTCTAAGACTTATCGGTGAATCTGCTCCTGTGCCAATCATAACACTTCCATCAGCCGCAACCTGCTTAATATAATACTGCTGATCTGCATCATCTCTGTTTACATAGAAAATTACCTGATGGCCTTCCGGTAAATCTGTCTCTATTCTGAATTGAGTATCAAATCTATCGACATCAGCAGAACCTTCATCGTGCAAAATCCAGTTATCTGTATTTGTCAGCTGAGCAAATTTTGTATTGTTCCAATATTTATAGATTCTTACATCTGGAGCATTGGAATATATATAAACCGGAAGCTCCGCAATTAAAGACTCATTTAAATGGTCATCTTTTGTAAATACTTTTATTGAATACCAGCCAGTTTTTAAAACCTGATATGTGCCACCATCAAGTTTAAAAGAAACATTTGTTCCTGATGTAGCAGGAAGAGCTAACTCTGTCTCTAAATTAACAGTCAAATTGTCGCCAGCATTGATTAGCTGAATCGTAACTGTCTTGGAATCTGTATATGACAAAGCTATGTGGAATTGAGCCCCCGCAAGTCCACCCTCATCCAAAAGCGGAGTGTCCGGCGTTGTACCCGCCAAAGGATATGTGATATTCGCTGTCGGAGAAATTGTATCAACCGTATAGTTTCTGGAAGAAGAAGCTCCGCTATTGCCGCCTTTGTCTTTTGCTTCCACGGTAAAAGCATGAGGATTACCTTGTGTTGTATTGGAAAGAGACGGAAGCGTAAATGTGTAAAAATAATCATCATTATCCATTTCATGTTCGGCAACTTGAATACCATTTTTCTTAACAACTACCTTCTGCCCCTTTAAAGATTCTCCTCCAAAATCAACCTTCATCTGAACATTGTCAAAGTCGTGTGTATTAGAATTTATTGTGCCAGCAAAACCATCATCTATAGTGGTCAGCCAGTCAGTATGCCCAGGAGTTCTGCCTGAAGGAGTAACAATGGATAGTGTTGGCGGGGTTGTATCAACATCAAAACTTGGCATACTGCCATAAGTATCTGACTGGTTGCCGCTGCAGTCTTTTACAGAAGCGGTAAATGTGTGCCTACCCTCTTCGAGAGAAATAAATTGATTTGCAGAACCATCAAACAAAAGTTTTCCACTCTGCACAGTTCCCGTAATTGATAAAGCCCCATTAATTTTTTTAGTAGAATTCATCGTCAAAACTTGCCCGTCAGCTCCAGTTACAAGAATTTCAAATCCTGCCTGCATTCCAGAAACTCCAGTATTTTCATCTTCTAGGCTGTAAAGAATTTTGTCCCCGTTGTCGTCTGACAGATGATTTATCCCTGTTATAACAGGTTTATCTGTATCTATAACATAACTTTGAATTTTTCTTGCAGCAAAATCAACTTTTGAACCTGAATAATATGTTTGACCATCAAGATCGCTGACAAACCTACCATAAAATTTATATGGATTATCTTTACATCTATTTGGAAGATTAGGCACTATTTTCACAGACTCCCAGCTCTCAGTAGAGACCGTTTTAGTTGTTGATGTTCCTACAACTTGGTTTGTATCATTGTCTACAAGCTCTATTGTCACGCCCTGCTTTACATTATAAACTGTCAAATATAGTTCTGGAGTTTGTCCAAATAAAAATGTTTGATTGTTAGAGGAACCCCAGTTGATTTCAGGCTCAGTAGTATTTACAACAATTATTTTCTGGAGCTTTGTTGTGTTCCCCGCACTGTCTGTGACACTGAATTCCAATGAATTCGATACTCTCAGCCCAAATTCAAGGCCAACTCTGATCGTATAATTTGCAGGATTTTCAGAAGATATTACAGGAGAAACAAATGCAGGAACTGGCTTGATACCAGTCACAGATATTGTACTTCCAGCCTTTGCTCCCGAGATATTAAGAACAATATCAATTGCATACACATCTGCACTCTGATCTCTATCCTGCGATCTTCCGACAACAATCTCCCCATCTTGATTTGGAGCCGGAGATGTCATCGTAATTTCAGGCGGAGTTGTATCAACACTCCAGTTGTGAAGAGCAGTCTGGCTTACATTTCCAAGAGAATCCGTAGCAGAAACCTTAAAAGTATGCGCCCCCTGAGCAAATGAACCGGAATTGTATGTCTTAGGAGAAGTACATGAACTTCCCTCGGAATTCACATCTGCACAATCAACACAACACTTAAAAGTTGCAGATTCATTGGTTGTAAATTCAAATGTCCCACCAGTCGCATTTGTCGGAGTCTGAGGCCCTGTCAATGAATTAAATATCGGACCTTTTGTATCAACAACCCATTCATAAGAAACCTCAGCAGATTTTCCACCTGAAGTAGCCTTAACAAAAAAGAGATGAGAGCCGTCTTCTAAATTTAAATACTCCTCAGGAGATGTGCAGCTTGAATAACTTGCATCATCCAATTTGCACTCAAAAGTTGAATCCGGCTTGTTGGAACTAAATGTAATCGTCGCAGTTTTATTATTTGTCAGAGCTGTCGGCTTTGAAATTATAGAAACGCCAACAGCTTCTAAGTCTATATCCCAGTTAAATTCAGCACAATTGCCGAGCTTTGTGTTGCCAGCCAAATCTGTAGCGCAAACCTTAAAGGAGTGAGAGCCTGCCGATAAAGCAGAATAAGAGTAAGAACCATAGGTTTGACTGCAATCAACCACTGAATTGTCAAGCGTACATGCAAAAGAACATTGCTCCACCGTATCCGAAACTTCATCTTTACAAGTAAATTTATATTCGCCAGATTGATAAGGAGACGGATCTGACGGTTTTGATGTAAAATAAACTTTTGGCGCACTTGTATCTACTGTCCAGCCATAACTAACAGACTCTGACTCTTCATTGCCGAGGGAATCTGTTGCCTTCACATCAAACACATATTGACCATCCTGAAGTGCATTGTATGTTTTAGGACTTATACAATCCTCCCAATCAATGTAAGTTGATGAATTTCTGGAAAGTCTACATTTGTAAATAGCGGACGGATCATCGGAAGAAAAAGATATGGTAGCAGACTGTTGTTTAGTAACATTTTGAGGAGGATTTACTGAATCAATCTTGGTTTTAGGAGCTACTCTATCTATTGACCACTGATAATGAACCGGGGCTAACTCTTCATTGCCAGACAAATCTGTTGCTTTAACATAAAAATCATGAACACCATCACTTAAATCAGAATAAATCTTTGCGGAAACACAATCTTTAAAAACTGCATCATCAAGCTTACACTGAAAAGAAGAACCTGTTTCATTTGATGAGAATTCAAATTCCGCAAAATTCGACTTAGTTAAAACTGCCGGATATTTAGTTATTGTAGTTATCGGTGCAATAGCAACAATCCATTCGAAAGAAATCGGCGATTCAATCACCATTTCATTTCCTGCCGCATCTCTTGCTATCACATAGAAAATGTGAGAGCCTTCAGAAAGATTACTGTATTTTACAGAAGCTGTTGCCGCAAAAATTTCAGGCCACAAACTTGAATCATCAAGTTTATATTTATATGTACAAACATCGCTTCCACAATTAAAAGAGAAGTCAGCAGTTGTAGCCGAAGTTTTATCACCTTGATTTTGCACAGGTTTTTGAGAGAAAGCAACCTCAGGATAAACTGTATCAACAATTACACTAATCTGTGACTCAATCTTCTCTCCCAAAACAGTAAGATACCCATTTAGCACGACAGAACCTTCTTCAAGTGCAACATCTTCAAAGATGGCTGTTCCATCTTTTATTGGAGCCGAAATTTCACTTCCACCGACAAGCAAATTAACATTTGTTGTTGAAGATGAAACATCTGCGACAGACAAAACAATATCACATTGCAAGCCCGGGGTTGATGTCAGCTTGTCATCCTTAGCGTTAAGATACATTCCATCCAGCAGATCTGTTTTACCACAAAGAGATACAAAACCTACCTGAGGGTTGTTGATTAAGACAGAAAAATCGTTATATGTGAATTCTCTCGCATTACCAACCTCATCCACAAATTTTGCAGAAAAATCAACACTTTGGATTGACTCTAAGAATGTAATATCATCAAATTCAAAATTACCACTATTTATAGAAGCACTCTTTAAAACAGCACTGTCCGCCATAAATGAAAAATCAAATTTTTCCGACAAATTATCGGAACAGCTTCCTGAAACACCCATCTGAATTCCAGGTACTGAATCATCTTTATCATCAATTCGGGTAACTTTTGCTGAGTCCTTGGTATCAATAACAAAAGTACATTCAGGAAGAGTAATATCTACAAGGATATCGCTTGAATCTGTAGACAAACTGTTGCTGCCAGCCTTATCATAGACAACAACTGTAATCTTAGAAAGTTCGCCACCCTTTTTTGTTTCTTTTATTGTTATAAGCTTTGATGCCGCTCCGCCCGAAAGAGTAAGTTTTTCTGTTGGTTCACCATCAAGAGGAGAGTCAACAAAAACAGCGACCTCGCTCCCATCAGCACAATCCGATGTAATATTAAGAGTTTTCTGCAATCCGGCCTCTGAAGTTTTTTCATCGTCTTTAATGCCAAACTTTGCACCTGCAGCAATATTTAATTTCGGAGCAGAACATCCGGTAAAAGAGTATTCAATCTCTGTCTCGGTCTTTTCTTTTCCTATTTCAAGAACCAGAACAATTGATTTCCATTTAGGCAAACTCACAGCCTTATCAAATTCAATCTGCCCCTCACCTTTTTCATCCAGCGTCTTGACCTCTCCGATAGCAACAGGCTTATCACTTAAATCCTTAACATACAGATTAATCTTTTCTGATTTGTTCAAACCCGAAGATTTTGCACTAAGCTTTAGCTGAAGTCCATCATCAGAAGCATTGTTTGAATCATCCGCCATAGAGACAACACTCTCTTTATTTTTAAGCTCTGTGATTGTTTTTGCATCTTTGTAATAATAGAGCACAACTGATGCTCTCAAAAGCTTTACCTTGATAATTCCAGTAGTTATGGTTTTTTTGTCTTTAACAAACGCCTCAAGAGTGTTTTCTCCATCGCTAAGAGTTATCCGCTTAAAAGAAACCTTGTTATTGACAATATTTCCAGTTACATTTTTGTCATTAACTGTAAGAACTATTTCAGTTAAATCAGGCAGTTTATTAGTATTTAAGACCGCAAGATCAATCTGAACACCCAAATCTCCAGCACCTGTGTACTTATCATCAGAATAGGTAAAAACAGAGCCATTTTGGACACCCTCAAAAGACAATTCAGCGTTTGTTTTCTTGCACTCCCCATCATCACAAACATATCCGGCACCGCAATCTTTATCAACCGAACAGCGATTACCAGAGGAAGAATCGCAGGAGACAAAAAAGAACACCATAACCAACAACGCAACAATGTTTAATATTTTCAAACACATATCTTCCCCCTTCAGGATTCGACTAAAATATGGAGTCGATTTTAACATTTCAGAAAGGGATTGTCAAAAAATTATTCGAAAAGAGAATCTCTATGCTAGAAAAAAGAGAAACAAGCTGCCGGAATCCTCTGACTGGCATTGCTACTTTTTATAATTGCAATTGATCTAAAAAAGAATATTCCTCCATCCGAAACTTTTCTTGCCTTACCCGTGTCATAATGGTAGAATGCGCTCAAATTATCAGGTGAAAATATGAATCAATTGTTGTTTTTTTTGAAAATGTTTTTTGTGTGTTTTGTTTTTGTTCAGCCAATTCTTTATTCGCAGGATTTCTCAGCAGGACAATCACAAAAAAAGCTCGTTACCATTCATAAATATCAGTATTATATTGGTAACAAAATAATTCATGAGATTAAAGAGTCAGAATGGAAAACCGACTCGTTTATGAATTATCCAAAAGAGCTGCAAAATGGCAACAGGCTTGTTTTAAGAAGTGAAACTTCCGGTCTCATCTCGCCGCAAGTTTTATTTATAAAAGGAGTAAGCAACTCATTTTCTCTTATTGTTAATGACAAGGAACTTTATGCATACAAGGCACAAATTTCTGAAATAGGTAAAAACTTTAGAATTTACCCCTGGCAAATAATATCTTTACCCTCCGAAAACTCTCCTCAAAAATTTTATATTCAATTTAACAAAATAGAAAAGAGAGGCTCTCTTTTCAAATTCATAAAACATGGCGATATGTTTTCTGTTTTACTCGACTTATTTGGAAGTGATTTTATTTATCTTTTTTCCGGCCTGTTTTTTATTGTTATGGCGGTTTTCCAATTTATTGTACTTGGTCATGGAAAAGCCAAAAAAGAACAGATTTATTATTTTCTTTTTATTGTAGCTGCCGGAATTCTCTCATTTTCCGTCTCAGATTCAAGGCTGTTTATTTTAAACTCAACACTTTTCTGGGAATATCTCCAATTCATAACCCTTTTTCTTGTCCCAGCATTTCTCCTTGGATTTTTTAATCAGGTTATTGAAAGAACCCGGCAGATGGATTACCTCTTCTATTCACACATATTATTTGTAATCCTCTCTTTTTTTATGGCTGTTTTTTTTCCGGTCACCATATTTTTTTCTATTATGATATTCAGAATTTTATTCCTAATTGAAATGGGTGCCATGGTTTATTTTGCAGTGCTTCAAGACAAAAAAAAAGACCACTCAGAAGGAAAAATCTTCTTAAGAGGTCTTTACCTTCTTTTTTTTCTTGGCGTTTATCAGATATTTTATTCAATGGGAAAGTTGCCGCAGCCAATAATTCCGCCAAACACAAGTATTATGTTTGCGCTCGTTATAGCGATTCAGTTTATAATGAGATTCCGCCTTGTCAATTCCTACAAAGACATGGAAATTTTAAACACTGCTTATGAGCGGTTTGTGCCCAGACAGTTTTTTGAACTTCTGGAGAAAAAAAATATTGTTGAGATAAAGCTCGGGGACAGCATTCAGAAAACAATGACAGTTTTTTTCACTGATATCAGGAACTTTACCACACTTTCCGAGTCCATGACGCCGGAACAGAATTTTAAATTCCTCAACTCCTATCTTTCGCGGGTTGCGCCTTTAATTGAAAAATATGGCGGAATTATTGATAAATATATTGGCGATTCTATTATGGCACTATTCTCAGAAAACAGTGAAAATGCGATAGACAGCGCAATTGAGATGGTTTTATACCTTCAGATTTATAATCAATACCGCAAAAGTGCGGGCTATGCCCCAATAAAATCGGGAATAGGTCTTCACACCGGACTTGTTGCACTTGGAACAATCGGATTTTCAGAAAGAATGGAAGGGACAGCTATTTCAGACGCTGTAAATATTGCAAGCAGGATTCAAAACCTTACAAAAGAGCTTGGTGCGCAAATAATT
>CAZISX010000005.1:8073-30646 GCA_964542005.1 uncultured Spirochaetales bacterium | reverse complement strand
CAGAAGAGGTTCTCTATCACACAAAAAACCCGACAAAATACAATCTTAGATTTCTTGGTAATGCAGAGATAAGGGGAAGAAAAAACTCTGTTCCAATCTTTGAAGTCCTTGATGGCCTGCCAGATGAAGTTATGCAGCAAAAGCTTAAAATTGTTGATGTTTTTGAAGCAGGAGTTAAATACTTTATCGCAAATAAGTTTAAAGAAGCTCAAAAATATTTCAAGGAAGCAAACATCCTTTACCCAGAAGACAAAGCTACGCTGTTTTACCTAAAAAAGTGTGAACAAGTCTATCTTCCCAGTGCATTTTTTACAGAAACAGATCGTCAGGAAATCTTTTTATCTTAACCAGAAAATAAATCAGATTACAGAACAGCCGCAGCCGGTTGTTTCATCAACAATTACATCTGAATCAGAATTTATGCCATGGGTATGGTCATCATTATCATCAACATTTAAAAGAGAATCTTTGTCGCTTTGTGTTTGGCTGTCATCATTAACAATCTGGCCATCATCATTCAGCAGATTATTATCGGTCGGATTTGGATTGTCATCTGTTTGATTTGGGTTATCATCCGTTTGATCCGGATTGTCGTCTGTTGGGGAAACAACATCATCATCGCCTGTTGGATAATCGGCAACACCCTCTCCACATTCATTATTTTTCGCGTAAGTCACCATGTCTGTAACATTTATCACACCATAACCAAAGCAGTTTGAGTGAAGTTTTGAACCGTTTTCAATAAAAACATCTTCCTGCATAATCCAGCCGGCACTATCTTCAGCGCAGGCAGTTTCAACTTTTTCAGCAGCCTTTTTCACACAATAAACAGTCTGCGCATAGTCAAGTTCAGGATTTGCAGCAAGCATAAGAGCAATTGCGCCAGCAGCAACAGGAGCTGCGGCAGAAGTTCCGCTAAAACCTTTTGTGTAGTTTAAATCTGCCAGATTACCATATTTATAACCAGGCATTGCGCTATTAAATCCAAGTCCTGCCTTGCTCCATTTGTCAACGCTTGTAAGATCTGTAGTAATAAGCCCAGCCCCATCAGATAATGGTTTTGCCTCACTTAAGCCCTCAGATTGATCAACCTTTTCTCCACCCCAAACAGCAACATCAACCTCTCTACCCCAGTTTGAATAAGCTGCTTTTGTTCCATCCTGCCGAAGTGCTGAAATTACAACAACATTGTCGTGATTAAAATATTTGTGAAGCTTTGTGTCGCCACATACACCGTAGCTCCCAAAGTTGCCTCCAGACCAGACAACAACTGTGCCTTTACCATTTCTGCCATGATTTTTAGCCCACTCAATAGCTTCATCAAGAGCAGCATTTGTAAGTTCGGGCAACTGCTCAGGATGGCAAGCCTTATCCATTGCCAGCGGATTAAAATTCCAACTGTTGTTAATAACGGAGGCGCCAGCAGCAACTGCAAACTGGAATGCTTTTAAAATATTTTCATTTAAAAATTTAGTGTCACCACCCACTATACTTACTGGAATTATTGAACAATCAGGGCATGTTCCAGAAATACCAATCCCATTATTTCCTTTTGCTGCCGCAAGTCCTGCAACACAGGTTCCGTGAGAAGCATAAAAATCTCCACTTTGTAGCTTGCTGTCATATTCTTTGTTCCAAGTGCCTGGTTTACCTGTAAAATAATTGAATCCAGCCTCCATATTTGGTGCCAAATCAGGGTGGGTTTCCTCTATCTGAAAATCAAAAATAGCAATTTTGGTAAGATCATTACCAGTTGTAATATCCCACGCATTTTCAATTTCCATTTGATTAAGATGCCACTGATTCTGATAAAGAGGATCGTTCATTGTCCCGGAAAGCTCATATTTAAATAAAATATCAGGATGTGACCAGCGAACACTGTGAATTTTCCTGATTTTATTGGAAAGGGCAAAAATATCTGTTCCGGTTTTTGGAAGAGCAAAATAAACATGAGGCAAAACCTGACTAATTTCAACAAAACCAAATTGGCTAAGCACCTGGCTTTTGATAGCTTCAGGAGTTTCCTCATAAAAACTAATCATAATTTTGCCAGTAGTTTCGAGGAGTTCACCATCAGGCAGTTTTATAACAGGCCAAAGAGCGATACCTTCTGCAGAAAATTTTTTGACAGCATCTTTTGACTTAAACTTCGTGTCAAATTCAATCATTGAATTTTTGCCATTAGTTTTTAAAATTTTAATGCCTCCAATTTTTTTGTTCAAAACAGAGGAATCAACCACAAAATGGTTTGGAGAAATATCAACAGAATGCTTTTGCCCGAAATATCCATAATACTCGGTGCCCGAAAGCAGCCCTGAAAGTGAAATCAGGAGAGCTGCAATAATACTTTTTTTCATAATGCCTCCAGAAAATTGTAAACAACAACAAGGTGCTTTAAATCCTATTTCAAAACAATATTAAGTAAATAGTAAAGAAAAATACTTATAAAAAAATAGTCCTGAAAACTACTTTTTCGGCAAATAATCAAGAGGATCGGCAGGCTTGGAGTCTTTTCTTATTTCAAAATGGAGATGAGGTCCCGAAGCTTTGCCTGTTTTACCTGAAAGAGCTATCTTTTCACCCTTTTTAACCATCTGGCCTTCCCGCACAACAAGCGCATCATTATGGGAATAAATTGTAAAATAGTTGTTTTTGTGCTGAATAATTACAACATTTCCATAGCCGCCATGACTTCCCGAAAAAATAACCTTCCCGTCTGCCGCAGCAGAAACAGGAGATCCAATCTCAAGCTTTATGTCAATTCCTTCGTGCATTACCCCATCTCTGACACCAAAAGGTGAGTTTACAATTCCGTTTGCAGGCCAATCAAAAAGAAGCGTTTTTTCTCCATTATATTTTTCACCCTTTTTCTTTTTTGAAGGATGTGTTTTTGCAAAAGCATTTTTTGACTCTTCTTTTGGAGGAAGCTGTTTTGATACTTTGGCAGGTTTTTTTGATGTCTCGGCAGAAGCAACATTTTCGGAGGCTTCATCAATAGCTTTTATTCCAGGGAGGAAAACATCCTCACCCTCTTTTATTGCAGCCTCATCTTCAATGCTGTTTGCGTCCTTAAGCTCATCGTAGTTTATCTTATATTTAACAGAAATTGAATAAAGCGTCTCCCCTTTTTTAGCTTTATAGTAAACACCATAAGGCTTGGCGCAGGAGTAAAAAAACAAAATTAAAGGAATGGAGAGAACCACTATTCTAGCTTTCATATTTTATTGCCCCGGCAACTAGCACAAATAAACTAAACGCACCCTTTTATTACAAGACTGAAGATAATACCTGATTTTTAACAACACCTCAATTTATTGTTTAAAAATTAATTGAACTATGCCCCAATTTATACTATATATATAAAGACAATCCGAAACGAAAGGAGTTTAAGATGAAAAAAACAATTTTACTTATTACTGTTTTTATTCTCGCAGCATGCGCTACAGCAGAAAAAGTAGACAATTCTCAAGACCAGGAAAATGCACGCAAACATGCACAGGAAGATCAGAAAGATCTTGACGACAACACAGAAAAGTAATTGTATTTATTTAATATACCGAATAAGCTCCAACAATTACTTGACTTGCATGAAGCACTAAATATAATAGGTGCGGTTTTTTGTTTGACCAAGGAAGTACATGTTTGACCAGTTAACAGATAAGCTTGACAGTACATTCAGAAGATTAAGAGGACTGGGAAAGCTTTCAGACGACAACATTAAAGATGCAGTTCGTGAACTTAGGCTTAGTCTGCTTGAAGCAGATGTAAACTACAAAGTTGTAAAAGAACTTGTAGAAAGAGTTAAAGAGCGGGCAATGGGCTCTGAAGTAATGAAGTCTATAACTCCAGGTCAAATGTTCATAAAAATATTCCACGACGAAATGGTTAGCGTGCTCGGACAAGGAGATCATTCTCTTGCAATCGGAGTTAGACCTCCTGCAGTTATCCTTATGGCTGGACTTCAGGGCTCAGGAAAAACAACGACTTCCGCAAAGCTGGCCTCTTTCCTCAAGAAAAAACAAAGAAAAAGAGTCCTTCTTGTTCCTGCAGATGTTTACCGTCCTGCCGCTATTGAGCAGCTTAAGATTCTCGGACAGAGCATTGATGTCGAGGTCTTCAATTCTTCAGCAGATATGAATCCGGTAATAATCGCAGAACAGGCTCTAATATATGCACGCAACATGGGATTTGATGTTATGATTGTTGACACAGCGGGCAGATTGCAGATAGACATTGTTCTTATGGAAGAGATTCAAAACATCAAAGCCAAAGTTATGCCCTCTGAAATTCTTTTTGTTGCAGATGCGATGACTGGACAGGATGCTGTAAATGTTGCTAAAGAATTCCATGACAAACTAACAATCACAGGTGTTATTCTGACAAAAATGGACGGTGATGCCAGAGGTGGTGCTGCTCTTTCTATTAATGCGGTAACAAATGCGCCTGTTAAATTTGTTGGTATGGGTGAAAAGATTGACGCTCTTGAACCATTCCATCCCGAAAGAATTGTCGGAAGAATCATCGGCATGGGTGATGTCTTAACCCTCGTAGAAAAAGCTCACGAAAATTTTGAGATGGAAGAAGCTCTCAAGATGCAGAAAAAAATGAGCAAGAATGAATTTGATCTTGAAGATTTCCTTTCTCAAATGAAAATGATGAAGAAAATGGGTCCAATGGAAGACATGCTTGCCATGATTCCTGGAATTGGAAAAGAGATGAAAAAAGTTCAGGGCAAGGTGAATTTTGAAAAAGAGTTGAAAAAAGTTGAAGCAATTATCAACTCAATGACAAAGCAGGAGAGAAAAAATCCTGACATACTGAATGCTTCAAGACGAAAAAGAATAGCTACAGGAAGCGGTACTGAGGTTAAAGATATTAACTCTTTTATAAATCAGTACCTTGAAATGAGAAAAATGATTAAGCAGATAAATAAGCTCGGCATGGGCAATTTAATGAAAAAATTCAGGGCTTTTCAATAAACTTTTTTTAGGAGGAATTGGAGAAAATGAGTGTAAGTATAAGATTAAGCCGCCTTGGCACAAAAAAGAAACCTTTTTATCGTATTATCGCTGTTGACAAAAGAGCTAAAAGAGAATCCGCATACCTTGACAGAATTGGTCACTATGATCCAAACACAGAGCCAGCAACTATTAAAATTGATCAAGCTAAACTTGAGAAATGGATTGGTTTCGGCGCACAGTGTTCCGACACAGTAAAATCTCTCGTTAAGAAGGTTAACGCTTAAATCTTTGTTTGGAGGTTTCCATGAAGAGCTTAGTTGAACATATCGTTAAAGAGCTTGTTGATCATCCTGAAGAAATTTCTGTTGAGGAAATTGATGGCGAAAGAACAAGCGTTATCGAACTCAGAGTGGCAAAAGAAGATCTCGGTAAAGTTATTGGCAAAGAAGGTAGAATTGCAAAAGCAATCCGCGTTATCCTTAGTGCCGCAACTAGCAAAGAAAAAAAGAAAAGCGTTCTCGAGATAATTGAGTAATTATAGGTCTTTATCTTTATGATAAAAATCGGTAGATTTATCAGAGTCCTGAAAAATGATGGCACTCTTTTATTGAGGCCTTATTTAAAGGACTCTATTTTTTTATCTGACATTACTTATCTTTTTACCAGCAGGTTTGAGACATTATTTCAGATAACCAGAATTCAGAAAACAGCAAAAGGTTTTCATGTTAAGTTCAAAGATGTTACAAACTGGCAGCTGGCTGAATATTTTATTGATGAAGAAATGTCTTTACCTGAAGATGAATTAACTGGCAAATCAATGGATTTGCTAATAGGTTTTTCTGTTTTCAACAAAAAGGGAGACAACCTCGGAACAGTAACCGGATTTGGCGAAACTCCGGAATACTACCTCCTGACAGTTGAAGGAAAAACCGAATTTTATCTGCCATTTACAGAGCATGCTGTTGCTGTGCGAGGCAACTCAATTATTTTGATGAGGGATTTGTTTGTTGCAAATTGATCTGATAACTCTTTTTCCAGAGTATTTTATTTCATCACTGGAAACAAGCATTATAAAAAGAGCTTCCGAAAAAAAAGCTTTTGAGATTAAGTTTCATCAAATCCGTGATTTTGCACATGACAAACACCGCTCTGTTGACGACATTCCTTATGGCGGCGGCGCAGGAATGGTTATGATGCCTGCACCTCTTTTTGAAACATGGAATTCCTTTCCCAAAAAAGAAAAATCAATAAGCCTTGTTCTCTCTCCCCGCGGAAAAGTTTTTTCTCAAAATCTGGCAAAAGAACTTTCTGAGAACTATGAACAGATTATTTTCACCGCAGGTCACTATGAAGGTCTGGACTGCCGTTATCTTGAGCTTACACATTCACAGGAGCTTTCTCTTGGAGATTTTGTATTAACTGGAGGAGAGGCTGCGTTAGTTCCTATTATTGATGCTGTGATACGACTTTTGCCGGGAGTTCTGGGAAATGATGAGTCGGCTATTCGTGAATCATTTACGAGCAATCTTTTAGAGCATGACCAATACACAAGACCTGCAAATTTTATGGGATTAAAAGTTCCCAAAGTCCTTCAATCCGGAAATCATGCAAAAATTGATAAATGGAGAAAAGCAAACGCACTTAAAAACACTCTTTTAAAAAGGCCAGACCTTCTAGCCAGTCTGCCTGAGGATTTTTTTGATGAATTTGATGAATAATATATTTATCGCATTAATTCACTATCCGGTTAAACGGGACGGGAAAGTTATAACAAGCTCCATAACCAATCTTGATTTGCATGATATATCAAGAATATCAGCGACTTATGGCCTTGGCGGATATTTTGTTGTTCATCCTGAATCAAGACAAAGGATGATAGCATCAAAACTTACAGAACACTGGATTTCAGGCGAAGGCAAAGATTACAATCCTGACAGATGCGAAGCTTTTAAAAAACTTAAAATTGTTTCGGATTTGGAAGAGGCTAAAAGACAAATTTTTGAAAAAACAGGAGCTTATCCGGCAATTTTTGGAACAACTGCAAGAAAAACCGAAAAATCAGTTCCTATTTCTACAATAAAAATCACAGAAAAACCAGCTCTTATTTTGTTCGGAACAGCAGGCGGAATTGACGAGCAACTTCTTGATAATATTGATTTTATTCTCGAGCCAATAGAGCTCGGAACAGGGTATAACCATCTAAGCGTGCGGAGTGCCACTGCAATTTTTATTGACAGGCTGGCTACAAATATGTATATTTCTGCACTGAATTTTGTTTAAGGAGAGAAAAAGTTATGATGAATGCACAGATTGAAAAAATCGAAAAAAGACAGATGAGAATTGATCACTACTATATTAAACCTGGTGACAAGGTTGAAGTGCACACTAGAATTATCGAAGGTGCGAAAACAAGAATCCAGAAATTTAAGGGTGATGTTATCTCAATTAGCAATGGCAGAGATAATTGCAGAACAACAATTACTGTAAGAAAAATCTCAAGCGGCTTTGGTGTTGAGAGAATTTTTCCTCTTCACTCACCAATTATTGATAAAATCGAGCTTTTAAATCGCGGTAAAGTTAGAAGAGCTAAACTTTTCTATCAGAGACTTCGTAAAGGCAATGCTTCCAAGATTAAAGTTAAAACTGCCTGGTAGTGTTCCGGTTTTTCGTAATTCTGGTTACATTTATATGTTTTCAAAGCGGCTGGCTTTATGCTGGCCGCTTTTTTTTTAATCAGCCGGCCTTACTTGGCAAAACCGCCGAAGAGACTGATTTTATTAAAGAAAACATGACAGACTCTTTTGAAGGCATTCACATAAAAAGCTACAAAGATAAATATTATCTCTTAAACTATTTCTGTGGCGGCAAAAACTATTCATCAGATGGCATTTATTTTTTTAAAAACAAAAAACTTTGCTCAATTAAGGCAAAAGAAATAGCTTTATCAGGCATTTTTATTGCTCCTAAAAATAACGAAGCATTAATTCTTGCAGAAGGTTGGGAAAAATTTGTCGGAGAAAACAATATTCTCCTTTTTCATTCCTCAACAAAATTCAGCGAAAATCAAACTGAATCAGGCGAAAAAGCTATTTATAAAAACGGCTTTTTTCTTGGAGAAAATAACGCTCCACTATACCCTTATTTTTATTATTCAAACAACTCCTGGAAGGAAGTTCTTCCTGTGCGTGAGCTTTTTAAAATTAGTGAAAATAAAAACCAGTGGATTTTAGAAATTTTTTCGTCAAATAAACTTCCCAAAGAAGAACTCCAGATAAAAAAACTCCTTGATATTAAAGCATCCTCTTTTTTAATCAAAAAACAAAATAACTGGCTTATTGAGATTACAGGAGAAAAGCTTCTGTCCGTGAAAACCCCAAAATTTACATGGAGCAAAGAAAGCAAACAAGAGATTAGAGGCATTTATATTTTATCATTTCTCCTGCCAAATAAAAAACTGGAAGAAACAAAAGAAATTATAATGAAAAATTGCACAATAAAATATGAAGCTACAAATTCAAAAATTGAGCTCAAAATTGAGATTCGAGAAAACAATATTACAGAAGAAGAAATCTCGGCAATAACCGCTCTTTTTAATGCAAAAATCCCCTCTATTTATACCAAAGAGTAATATAATGTCTTTTAACATTCAAAATATAATGAAAAAAGCTCTCGAACTCTCGAGGCGCGGAGGAAGAGCTGTGTTTCCAAACCCCATGGTTGGAGCTGTTATTTTTGATAATAATGGACTGGTGGTTTCGGAAGGCTATCATCAGAAATATGGTGGTGACCACGCTGAAATAGATGCTCTGCGAAAGATTAATTTTCAGGCAAGTAGATTAAACATGGCGGTAACTCTTGAGCCATGCAACCATTACGGAAAAACGCCTCCATGCTCTGTTGCAATATTAAATAGCGGCATAAAAAAGATTTTTATTGCAAAAAAAGAAGAAAACAAAAATGCGTGCAATGGTGCTTCTTTTCTCCAGGAAAATGGTGTCGAGGTTATCTTCCTGCCTGAATTTGAAAAAGAGGTCATGGAAATTAACTACTTTTTCTTTAAAACAGCAAGAACCTCAAAGCCTTGGGTTACGCTAAAAGCAGCATCAACACTTGATGGTTTTATTGGAGAAAAAAGGGATTGCAGAACAATCATCACAGGCGATAATTCTCAGAAAGAAGTTCATAAAATGCGCGCAATTTTTATGGCAATTGGTGTTGGCGCAAATACTATAAACTGCGACAACCCAAATCTTGGAGTAAGACTTTGTGATGGCGAAAATCCAACTCCGGTAATATATTCAAAAAGATTAAATCTTTTTCCTGATCAAAAGATTTTTGAAAAAAACCCAATAATATTTAGTGACGAAGCTGAAAAAGCAACCCTGTTTAAGGAAAAGGCGCGTGTGGAAATTGTCAGCTCTGACAATTTTATCTCCGAATCGCTCCATATTTTATGGGAGAAATACAGATTAAATTCAATTTTAATTGAAGGGGGAAGTTCTCTTATTTCCTCATTTTTCGAGTCAGGCGAAGTTGACGAATTTATTCACTTTGTTGCTCCTTCAATTTTTTCGGAAGGGATTCCAATATCATCAAAACGAATTTCAGACTTTAAAAACAACTTTTTTCTAAGTCATGTGTCAAAGATAGATGACTCTGATTATTTTGCAGTTTATCGAAAGATATTCAGATAACAAGCAGTTGCCCTACCTTAAGTAACTAAGCCTTTCTTTATATAAATATCGTGGAGCTTCATCATAAAGCTGTTTGTAAAGATTTTGAGCCTCTTCTTTAAAATGTAACTCTCTGGTATAAAAGTAGAGCCAAAACAAAATTTCAGCCATATCTCCATTTGACTCTGCTTTTGCGAGCATTGATTTCAACCCTTTAACCGCATCCTCTTTATTTATGGCAAATCCTATTCTTTCTGAAAGAAGTTCTGATTTGAAAACAAACTCTTTTCTCTCTGCCATCTTACTTAATTCATAAGATTTATTATCGAATTCATTTGCTTTTAGACTTTGCCCCATTTCAAAATAGAGCTCAGCCAATTCATAATAAAACTCACACAAAATATTTTTTAGCGTTAGATTTTCTGCAATTTCTATTGCTTTATGATAATATTTTTCCGCTTCCTCATAGTTTTTTTGTTGTTTATAAATATTACCAATATTGTTCTGAGCCATTGCAATCTGCCTTGAACTTCCAAGTTCATTTGCAATACTCAGCTGTTCTTTGAAAGCAATCATAGCCCGCTCCCAATCTCCGCGCCACAAATAAAGCTCCCCCATATTATGATCTGTATATGAAATTCCATCCTTATCTCCAAATTTCTGATAGATTTCAATGCTTTCACTATAATATTTAAGAGCATTATCAAAATCATTTAGATAAGTATACGCAAGACCAAGATTACCTTTCGCAAAAGCTATATCAATCTCACTTTCCAGCTCTTCTGCAATCATAAGGGTGTGCTGATAATATTGTAATGCCTGCCGATACTCTCCTTTATAATAACTGACACCTCCAAGATAACGATAAGAGACTGCCATATTTAAAGAATCTTTCATGTCCGTGGCTATATTCAGGCGTCTGTAAAAGTACTTGACAGCATTATCAAGATCGCCTTTGTAGTAGTAAATTAATCCAATATAGCCAACAACCAGACATTTTCCTTTCTGATTATTTTTATCATCAAAAATTATTAAAGCATCGTTGAGCATTGTCCTAGCCTCATCATACTCGCCCTTATCCAGCAGCAACTTGCCTAAATCACACATTATCTCAGCAATTTTTTCATCATTTTCAAGTTCGGCAGATAAAACCAGAGCATTTCGGTACTCTTTCTCCGCATCACTCCATCTACCTATGAGGCGAAAAACCGATGCTAATTTCTTCCTTACATCAAAAAAAAGAACAGGCTCTTCTAAGATATCAATCAGTTTCAGATACAATTCAATAGCATTTTCATTTTGATAGTGTTCTCTGGCATAATCAGCAGCTTTAAGAAGGTAGTCTCGGGCCTTATCCTTTATTTCCGCCTGATAGTAGTGATATGCAATATCTGAAAGATATTTTTCCTCATGGCTATATACTTTTTCTATTGATTCGGCAGTTATATGGTGAATCTGGCGGAGCCTAGCTTTAAGCTGCATATTGTAAGCAGCTTCTCTCAAAAGAGCATGTCTGAATGTGTATACAATCTCTGTAGCAGACATCCAAATCAATTCCGACTCACCTTCGACTAGGAATGAATAAACATCTTTCCCCTGAAGAACATGAGACAATACTTTTATGTCAATCTGTCGCCCCATAACTGATGCGGTAAACACAACCTCTTTCAGGGAACTTGATAGCCGATCAATTCTGCTAACAAGAATTGCATTAACCTCATCAGGCACACGAATTTCATCTGTGGAGACAAACGAATAAACACCTTCGTTTAGCTTAAGAAGATCATTGTCTTTCAAATACAAACAAAATTGCTCAATATAAAATGGATTGCCCTCTGATCGTTGCATTACAAAATCGAGCAATCTATCATCACCTTCAATTTCCAATATTTCTTTTACAAGCTCCGCAACACAGTTTCTTCCCATTTTGCTGACATCTATCTGTGTACTTTTAACAGGGGAATCTGCTTGAATTTTGGGCAAAGATCCGTCATCATTTGGTCTTGCCACAATAATTATTGAAATATGAGAATCATCAATTTGCCGCAACAGCACCTTCAAGACTTCTTGTGAATCGCTGTCAAGCCATTGATAATCATCAATTGCTAAAATAAGCGGCTTAACTAAGCTCAATGCTTTAAAAAAATCTTTAATTGCAAAAATAGTGTTTTCGAATCGTCCCTTAGCATCAAGCTGCTCGTAAAGCGACCCTTGCCAGTATAATCCAACAAGTGCACCAATTAATGATTTTGTTCTTCTCAATTCATCGTGAAGATTTGTGGCGTTTTCATTCTTTTCAATTTTTTCTACTATTTCATTCCAGCTTTTTTCAAAATTAGCTAAATTATCATCACTTCCAACACCAAACTCTATCTGATCAAAAAATCTTATTAAAAATGAAGTGAAAGGGTTTAAAGATTTTCTCAGGATATTATCAGGCGCGAACAGAAACATGTAACAATCAAAATCAATCCTCTCATTTATTTCTGCAAGAATTCTTGATTTGCCAATGCCTGGCTCTCCATAAATATACAAAATTCCAGGATTTTGATTTGACTTAATTGCATTAATAAAATTCTGCGATTTCTCAAGCTCATTTTTCCGGCCAATAATATTAGTGTCAAAGGTAAAAAGATTTTTTCTAGGCTTTAAATTTAAGAGCTTAAAAACTTTTATCGGAACACTTTTACCTTTAAAAAAAAACTCACCAAGATTTTGAGTATTATAAGTATTAATTATCTTATCACTAACATTCTCAGAAAGCCAAATTTCACCCCAACCTGCCTTCATCATAAATCGAGCTGCCAAATTAACTCTATCACCCAAAACAGTATAGGTTGAACGCAAGTTTCCGCCGACATAACCAGCATACACAACACCTTCTGTAATGCCAACTCTCATTTTCACATCTGTTTTCTGCTTTAAAATATTGATAAAGCTCATTGCTCTGTCGACATTATCCTCATAACTGATAGGTGCTCCAAAAAGCACAAGAAGATTCGAGCCTTTATCACCGTAATCGAGCCCATTAAAATAGGCTCCAACAGTATCTGAAACCTCCAATATTTCTGAGATAAATTTATTTATTTCCTCAAAATTATCAGGAGATTTGAATGATATAAAAACAGAAATAACATCTCTAAATTCACCCGATATTTTTGAATACACCAAGATGTCTGTGAAAAATTTTTCAACACACACTTTATCATAAGAATAATTAACATTTCCATGGGAAGCCTCTCCAAAAAAGGAGATATTCTCTAATCTAACAACACCACAAACCGGGTTCCATTCAAACGATACAGAATCTGCAGGCAATTTTTCTCTCAAATAATCATCGACTACAATTTTACCCGACTCACACCTGTGTTCTGCAAAAGCACAATTGTCAATAGACTGCCCTTTAAAGTAAAAAGTCTTATGCCCCTGATAACCAGGAATGCCCCAATCAACAGTTCCATAGGAAAGACCTATTTTCGCACTAATTTCAAAATCTCCAAAAATAGTTTTTTTTACAACTTCATTTTTAAAAATTTTTTGAATTTCCAAAGATGTTTTGCAAATAAACATCACATTACAATCATGAAAAACTGCAGTAAAAGCATCTCCTGCAAATCCCGAAATAAATCCATGATTTTTATAAACAGAATTTATTACAGGCTCAAATATCTGATTTAACAGATCTGACAAGATTTCCGCACCAACATCGCCGTGGCTCATCAGTTTTTCTGTCATCGCTGTAAAGCCAGAAATATCAACAAACATAGTAGCAGCCAAGATACTTCCGGAAAGACTTCTCTTTTCATATTGATCCACAATGAAATGCGGCACTAGTTGATACATATAATTCTCCTTGAAAACCCAAGGTTATTATAGAAGTTATTAACTATTTATCAAGAAAGATAAAAAGAAAAAAAATAGAAAATGTTTGTTGAATTAATTACCGAAAGTATACTTAACAAATGGTAAAACGCTTACAAACATGCCGTCGAAGTCTAAAACATAGCTACAAGTAGCATCAAGACCGAACGAAAAATGTCGTGCATAAGCATAATACTCAAATCCCAAGCCACCTTTAGCCGCAATAAGAGAATCTACTGTCTCACCATCAATGCCATCTTCATCACCCTTTTTGTAAACCTCTGATTTCATAATATAATCAGCACCTGCAAGCAAGTTAATCTGAAATCTTTCAGTTGCTAAGTAAGAAAAAGAAAGGTATGCGCCTGGCATAAGTGGAGCAAAATCTTCCTTCCAAACAGAATCGATCTCCTGCTCTCTGTTGTTTGTATCGATCATCATTGTTCCGAAAGAAACTCCGATTCCGAAAGCAGTGCTTTCAGACATTTTAAAATCATAACCCATGCTGAATCTGTATTCGGAGCCAACAGTTCCTTCTACATTTTTACCAGCATTACCTAATGTATAATTTGCACCAGCTCCAATTTTTGTATTAAAGCCTCTAATAACCTGATTTAAGTCATTGCCTGAAGCATCATCCGGTATATCGCTTTCTTGTGCAGACAAAGCAATAAAAGAGAATAATGCTATAAGGAGTATAATTTTTGCCATCTGTTGCTCCTTTTATCAGCCTTCTTCTGAGTTTTTAAATACGAATGGATAATTAACAACAACTATACCACCACCCTTTGGTTGAGGGAATCTTATCTTTTTAATCTGACCTGCAATACATTCTTCTACATTAGCATTACCCATTGTAGATCTGCCAACCTTTGAACTTGAAACCTCTCCATTTTTATCAATTATAAAGTTGATAACAACTTTTCCAAAAAGTTTAGGATCTTTATTAAGTTCTTTCTCATAGCACCACTGTATTTTTGCAAGGTTTCTTCTAATATAAGCATCAATAACAGCTCTATCAAGAGCACCCATAATTACAGCCTGGCCACCGCCTGCTCTAATTGCAGACTGGCGTTTACCGCCAATAGCTCCGCCTGCCATACCATAACCGGAAGCTCCGCCGCCGCCGCCTCGTCCTTTTGTTCCAAGCCCACCGATGCCAAGTGCATTGCCGCCGCCGCCACTTCCAAAGCCACGAGTTCCAAGTCCACCTGAACCAAACTGGTCAACGCCACTAATTCCAGTTACGGAACCAAGGGTTTTATCCATTCCAGTACCCAAACCACCACCACCAAAAACTCTATCAAAACTAGCGGCACCAGAAGTTAATGCCCCCATAATACCAGAGCCCGATGCAACTTTCTCATCAAGACCTCTCATAGCCGAACCTTGTGCATTCGCAACTCTGCTCTTTTTGTCACCAACACGGCCTTCGTCTCCGAGAGACTTTCTGGTAGTGTCGGCATTAACAATGCCTTCTTTAGGCTTTTCGAGCTTTACCTTTTTTTCTTCTTTAACTTCTTCCACCTTTATATCGTCCTGATTCGGATTAACAATAAGTTTTGCAAATCTATTATCCACCTCAAAAATATCAACTTCAATCGGGGGTATTTCCATAACCATTGAAAGCATAAGATAACCAAAAATGCTGGCTCCAGCAAGCATGCCGCCAAAAGTATAATCAAAAGATTTCAGCAAGGAAGTCTTTATCATTTTTTCTTTTGGAGTCATTAAAGCAACTACGCTGATATCTCCGAAATGAATAACAGCAAAATTATCTTTACTAATAACGAAATCTTTACCAGAAAAATCTTTAATTTCAGTTATCTTTGTTTTTTCGACAACATAACCTTTAAAATCTTTATTAAGATAGACGGTATTGTTTGCACCATCGACAAGCAAAAAAGAATCTTCTTTAAAAAACTCTTCCGCAACAGGCAAATCAACAATCTTTTCATTGTTTCCAATTTTAAAACTCTTATCAACCTTTTTAATTGAGGTAAGAACCTCTCTCTGATAAACAACCCTTACTTCAAGCTCTAATTCTTTACCATCCTCTACAAAAACCGGCGGTTTTGGAATCGCGGAAAGATCGTAGAGCAATCTTTTTCTCAGTCTCTCTTGTCCTGGCATAGTTTCGGCCTCTCGTCACATGTTTATGTTATTTTAATAAATCCACAGACTTCACAAGTTCTTTATTAAAATCTTTCTTCATATTAATTAATGAATTAAATTTTTTCTTAGTTCTATCCATTAAAAAAGACCCGCTTGGCTTTTTAATTTGTCCTTCAAGCATGAGATCTTCAAAATCAATTACAGTTTTTTCTCTGTATTTGATGGTACGGCCTTCGCTATCAACCTCTTCTTGAGCCAACATTCCAGTGAAGGATATCAAAATCGCAGACAAAAGCAATATTCTTTTCATAAATAATCCTCCTTAAATTTTTATTTCCCATCAGCTGAAGGTCTTATTTTAACAACACCTTTTATGTATTTGTGAACAACATGATCATCTTTTACATCACTGGCCAGAGATAAATATTTTCTAAAATAAGCATTTGCCTCAACTTTTTTATTCATGTGATCATAGTAAAGAACACCTAAATTAAAATTAGCAATCGCATTATTAGGATCTTTATCCAAAACTTTTTTATACTCTGCCTCTGCTTCGTTAACTTTGCCAAGACCTCGTAATGAAATCGCAAGTCCAATTCGTGCATTAAGATCGTCTGGATCCTGACCAAGAACAACAGAAAATTTTTCGTAGGCTGTTAGAGCATCTCCATAACGCATCGCAATAGCAGCTACATTAAAATTTGCAGCCTTATTTTGCGCATCACTCTGAAGGGCAGCATTCCTGAAAAAATACATAGCAAGAGAATCGTTGCCTTCATAAGATTTGATTATACCCAAATTATTTGCAATACCAGCATCATTAGGACGAAGGTTAAAAGAATCCTGAAGAACCATAGAAGCAAGACCTAAATCCTTCTTCATATAATAAATAAGACCCAAATTTTTAAGAGCATCTGTATCCGCAGGATCCTGAATAAGAATTTTTCTTACAGATTGAATCGCATTTACATAATCACCTTTTTTAAGGTAAAAACCTGCTGCCGCCGAAAGAACAACCTTATCTTTAGGAAATTCCTGTAGAAATTTTTCGCACACCTCAATAGCTCTATTGTACTCTAACTTATTTGCATAAATTGCAGCTTTATTTATAACAGGTCTTGAATAACTTGGATTAATCTCAAGAGCATTGTTATAATATTTAACAGCATTCTGATCATCACCCTTCATCTGATAAGCAAGACCAAGATTAAACACAAGAGTAGATGAATTTGGATAAGCCTCTACAGCTTTAGAAAAGCTCTCAATTGCTAAATCAAAATTAACCTTACCCTTCTGAACAGAAAGCTCTTTAATCCCCTTTTTTGTATGGAACTTTGCCCACTCCTCAGGAGTTGTTGGCTTATCCGTAACAATTATTTCCTTTACCGGCTCAGGCTTTTTTTCAACAACTGGAGCCTCTTCCTTTGCAGGAGTAGATGCACAAGATGAAACAAAAGCTAACACAAGTAAAGATAAAAATATTTTCAAATTTTTCATTTACTCCTCCAATTATTTGTCAGAAGTTTTTTTGTCTTCAGCTTTAGCTGGAGACTCTTTAACTTCTTCTTTAGCACCTTTTTCATTGAATTTGATATCAATATCAATTCTTCCAAGATATGAGGAAATTTCTATTGCATCTGAAGCAGGAACAATTTCATTCTCATCATAATACTTTCCACCAGTATTATCCTGAAAATACTTAAGCATTCCCTTCGCCTTCATAATCCATTCATTATATACAGAAGTCTCATAGCCTTTATACATAGCTTTTTCAAACGCCTCTACAGACTTTTGCTGAGCTTTCAATGCTTTTTCATCAAGCATATTTTTGTATGCAATTTTTTGATTTTCATTAAACCAGGGAGGAAGTGGTGCTTCAAACATCTTATCAGTCATATCTTTGTAAATCATACCAATATAATAAAGAACTGCGGGGGTAAAACGAGGAGATTTTGTTTGAGCAATAACATCTGTATACTTTTTTTCTAACTCAACAAGAGAATTAGCTTTTTGAGTAAGCCTTTTTGTTGTTTCATCATTAAAAGCATCCATCTCTTTTTTGTATTCTGGAGCAGGCTTTTCATAATCCATCGTATCCCACTTAAGCTTTTTAATTTTGACATCAAAATTAATAGCCATAGAAGCATTGAATTCAGGCTCAAGCTCAACCAGCATTGCTTTAGCTATTACATCTCTAGCAAATTCATTAAACTCAGCATTTTTTTCTTTCCACTGCCCTTTGCGATAAATCTGAAGAACAATATCAAGATTTTTGTAATATTCTTTTTTGTTATCGGAATCTTCTGCAATTTTTATAAGTGCCGCATAAAGAGCAAAAAGATCATTTGAACTACCTTTTGTAATTTCAACATCCTGAGCTGCAGAACCATCTTTTTTAGCTCCTGATTCAGAAATAAATACAAAATCCTTCAAACCTTTTATGTCTGTGTATTCTGCAATGTATTTTGCAAAACCTTTTATAGCTTTATCATAAAAAGTTTTTCCCTTTCTCATCCAGATATAACCATACTGAAGCGCTATTTGACTTTTTTCCTTATCATCTTTTGCATACTTTTCAACATACAATCTATAATTATCAATAGCTTTTTCGGTATCATTCATTTTTTCAAAATAAATTGCAGCATCATGAACAGCATCGCCAGCATTCTTGTGTGTCGGTGCTTTTTCTACAAAATCAAGATAAAGCTTGGCAGATTTATCATAGTAAGCAATCGCCGAATAGTTTTTAGCTAACTTAAACATAACATCTTCTCTCAGTTTTGATTTCTGATAGATCTTGTTATTTTCAGAAAGAAATCTTTCCTGAATTCTAATAGCCTGGAAAATATCTCCACCATTAACATAATAAGTCATCGCATTGTAGAGAGAAACATCATTATATTCTGATGATGGGAATTCTGTTACAAAAGCAAGATATCTTTCTGCAGACTCAAGAGGTTTTCCTTTTCTAGCAGGAACTTCCGCAGCATAAAAAGTTGCCATTTCTTTGTATTTTTCAAAGTCAGCTTTCAGCGTTGGTCTGCCTGACATAAGAGCATTATTTCTTAAAAATGTCCTTGCTTTTTCACTTATAGCTTCCCAATCTTCTGTTATATTCAAACTATCCATAATAAGATTTGCTGAATATTCAGCAAGATCATCTCTTGGATATTTCTGAACAATAAGCTCAAAACTTGGAACAGCCTGCTCAAAATGATTAAACATATAGTAAGTAATAGCTTGCTTATAAATAATATCTACAAGATATTTTGAGTGAGGAATATTCTTTACATAAGTCTCAGTCGCCTTGATAAACTTCTGATGAAGCGGAGGCATTGTCTTTTTTTCTAATTCTGGCTTTCTAGCAACCGTTTTCACCTCAGTTCCAGCAACATGAACTTTGCCAGCTTCAATCTTTTTGCTTTCTTTATTCTGATTAAGTCTCTGCTTAGCTTGTTCTTTTGCGGCTTTCTGGTCTTTCTCAAGCAAAGCACTAAAGCATGCAACTGAACCGTAAGAAGCATCCTCAAAATGAGAGCCTTTTGTATTAGCGTCAGCTACCAATTGGTATTGATCGCCTGCTTCAATAAATTTCTTTGTATCATACAGCATTTCTGCATAGTTAAAACGCATATCGTAAGCAGATTCAGACTTGCTAAAGTATTTAAGATATAGAGGATATAATTCTCCAACAATAGCCCAAGTCTTTTCGCCGTTTGTTTTTCTTGCCTCGGTATGATATTCAACGAGGAGCATTTTCAAATTAAATTCCGCAGTCTGCCCTGCGCTAGTAATATCAGACTCTTCTTTTTTATTAGCCTGCACCCACCTTGAGTTTGGATCTGCATAATTTTTAACAAGAACAAGAACTTCTTCTCTAACATTATCTTTTTTGTTCTGTTTTTTATAGCTCTCAACAATCTGCTTCTGCCATCTTGGAGCTTCTCTGTCAACTGGTGCTTCTATTAAAAGCTTTCTGTAAACTTTTACAGAATCTTCAGTTCTATCCTGCTCATCATAAATAGCCGCAAGCTTAATAAGAACCATGATAAAGTATTTTTGCTCCTTAACTATATTTT
Organism: uncultured Spirochaetales bacterium; assembly: GCA_964542005.1. Taxonomy (GTDB): domain Bacteria; phylum UBP6; class UBA1177; order UBA1177; family CALOFP01; genus CAZISX01. The sequence goes on along the minus strand of CAZISX010000005.1, from coordinate 10,957 downwards.
TGAAATATTTTTCAGCAGCATCAACACCAGCAGCTTCTGCATAAGGACGAACCATGTCTTTCAAAGCATCTTCCTTCAACTCAACCTTTTTATTTGAATTTGAGTAGTTTACAACATCCTGAAATGCTTGAATTGATTTTTCATATTCACCAACATTATAAAGGCACCATGCATATTTATACATTGCATAACCATAAAACTTATCGGCTTTGAATTCGTCAACAATAGCTTTATAGTTAGGCATTGCCTTGAAAACATTGTTATTATTAAAGAAATATTCACCCATCTGATAATAAGCATCTGCCGAATACCTTGACTTCTTAAACTTTTCAACAACAAGCTTGTAGTAGCGAACAGCTTTCAATGGCTGCCCCACTTCCATCAAGTTAGATGCCATAAAGAAATAAACTTCATCAAGATTTTCAAAGTCTGGATATTTTTTGAGAATTAATTCGCAAATATCAATCGCCTTATTATTCCAGGTCCAAGCAGCCTTTAAATCCAATTCAGGCATTGGAGCATTTGGATTATTCATCTCATAATACTTATCAGTTTTTTTGTCATAGTCAGCCATAACAACAGCTTTTACTGAACGAGCCTTTTCCCAGTAAAGCTCGGCAAGCCTTCTATAAACACCAGCTTTTGCTTTGCCTTCAGGATAATCCTTTATTAATTCAGTAAGCTGTGTAATTGCAGCATCTCTCTTTTCCATGGACTTTGAGTCAGTCTTAATCTGCGCAGACTCAACCTTCATCTCTGCTGGTCTTGCTTTTTCATCTTCTGCGAGTCTTTTTTTCCTTGTCTGACCATATACATTTGCACTAACAGCAAAAGTCAGAGTAAGTATTACGGTATAAAACAGAATCTTTTTAAATCTTAACATTGTCAATCCTCTCTAGTTTATTCTTCCCCTACACATGAGCTTTGAATATTGTAAAAATAAAATCCAAGTTCATCTTCCCAATACTCTCCTTCAAAAGGCCAAAAATAAGCATTATCTCTAACAGAAGGATTAAAAGCCTTATCTTCAATTTTAACAGCGGCAGATGCTTTTTTACCAAACTGCTCTTCCTTTTCTAATGCACTTTTTTCTCTATCTGTCATTTCAAACTGAATTGCCTTAGCATTTGCAATAACATCGGTAAGCTGATTTGTTAATGACTGAAGATAATTAATCATCCACTGACCGGTTTCTATACGAAGATTTGCCAACTGAGTAAGCATTTTTCCTCTTAATTCTTCAGCAATTTTACTTGTTTTGAATTTTTCAGGAGAAGCTTCTACCAAAGCGAGCTCTCTTTCTATCTCTTTAATATGATTGTATTTTCTCTTAAATACAGGATCAAAAACAATTGTTCTCAACACAGGTAATGGAAGTGCCGCATTAACACCTTCGTTATTTACAGCATCATTATACATTTTAAGCATATCTTTATAATGATCCAACGCATTTTTTGTTGATACATTTTCTAAATATGTTGTCATTTTCTGTCTGTAAACAGGATAAACCTTGAAAAAAGAATCCACTACTCGATTAACATCTTGGTAGCGGCAAAGGTTATAATAGGTTACAGCTTCAACAATATTAATTTCTGGGAAATATATATCTGTAAAAAAAGGAGACTTAAGAGTAACAATAGTTCCAAGTGTTGAATCAAATCTTGAAATCATTACTGATGCCCAAGTTCTTGCAAACAAAGATTCAAACCACTGCTCATTATCTCTACTTACATTGTTGAAATAATTAAGAGAAGTATTAATCATCGCAAGAGGATTTTTAGAATCAGGATCATTTCCTGCCGCATAATACAACTCTCCAAGAGCAAGCTGAGCCATATTTTTCAACTTCTTAATATCTGCTCCAACATATTTATCATCAGGCATTTCCTTAATCTTGGTAAAACTCTTCATCGCCTCAGCATAGCTGTTTTTATCAATTCTTCCCTTGCGAACCTGAATTACGCCTGTAAAATAAACTGAACCTGGGTAAAAAGAACTATAGTCTTTTACCTTAGAAAACATCTGCAGCGCAACATCATCTTTGCCATCATAAAAATTGATTTTTCCAAGATAATACATCAACTCGTTCGCAAACTTTTTTGGCAACTTTGAGTTGTCAATATTGGAAAGAACCGCTGTAATAGTTTTTTCATCGTTGGTGTTATATGAAACAGCCAGCAACTTCAGAAGAGAAGACATAAAATAATGACCTTCAACGCCATCATTAAACAAAATATCCTGAAGCTGATATTCTGAAGCTTTATAAAGCCCCATTCTAAAAAGAGATTCTGCATAATAGTATCTTGCAGTTTCATGAAGTCTTGACCAAGCAGGATTTTTCATAACTGAGTAAAACCCCATAGCTGCAGATGCATAATCACCGTCGTTATAAGCGGTAATTGTAGTTTTTATACCCTCAGGCATACCCTCTGCAACAGACATATCAATACTTTCATATTTCTTCATTTCTTTTTCTCTCATTGTAAGCTGTTCAGCACAAGAAAGAAAAACAGAAGAAATTATAAATAAAGATAAAATTGAAATTATTCTTTTCATGCCATTTCCCCTATATTAAATTAAGGTAAAAGCATTGAGAAATTTACCGAGAAAAGCATATCTGTCTTAAGATAGCTCTGCTTGCTATTTGACTCACCCGCTTTATATCTCTCATCCTGCATCATAAACCAATCCCAGTTCAAATCCATAGTAAAAGTTCTTGTGAGATAAAATTTTGTACCAATACCAACATTAACTGCAGGTCTGGATCCGTTCTCTTTATTGCCTTGATTTTCAAGTTCTACTTGATAAAAGTAACCACCGAACGCAACATTAACATCAAATTTAGGAACATAATTTCCAAACAAACTTAATTTGCCATAGAAAG
>CAZISX010000005.1:7438-8063 GCA_964542005.1 uncultured Spirochaetales bacterium | reverse complement strand
AGCGTCTTTGCGTCTTTGCGGTTTTTTTTAACGTCATTTTAAAACTACATCCAAACCACCAGCCATTTTCATCTTACTGCTGGAAACATTTGAGCTGAATTCTGTCTCAACCTGTTTGCGGGTATCTCTATCCATACTGACTGCGCCATAAACGAACTGGCCTTTCAATGCAAAATTTTCTGTAAGATGATAAGCTATATGAGCCTTACCAGCAACAATATTATCCCAATCGCCACTTATCATACCGCCGCCAATACCAATCTCAAATCTACCATCTTTAGTAAACTCTCTTTTCTGAACAACTTTTAATTTGTCCTTTTCCTCAACAACCAGAGCACTCATTTCTTTTTCAGCTTCTGGATTTGTTGCAACCTGAGCTGCATTTACTGTAGCCGCTTTTGGAGCATTCTCATCTTTTTTCTCACCATCTTTAACTTCTCCAGCAGGAGCAGCAGCATCTGCGCCTCCTTTTTCAGCATTTTCCGTACCAGCCTTTCCGCCTTCTTCGGTTCCGCCTTCAAGATCAAACAAATCTGCAGCATTTAACGAAAAAGAAAACAGCACCACGAAAACCCATACTAAAACAGCAATCTTTCTCTCTTTCATGTTTCCTACCTATTTAATT
>CAZISX010000005.1:0-7428 GCA_964542005.1 uncultured Spirochaetales bacterium | reverse complement strand
GATGTAAAGCATCTTTTTATATATTTACTACAGAAGGAACATCAAATTCAATACCTGAAAAATTAAAAATTTATTTGGAGAATTGTAATTGTAATTTTTTAATTATTAATACACCAATAAACTCTGCGGTAGCCTATTTTATTTTTTTACTTATGTCAAGATTTTTTCCCTAACCTCTTGATTTTTTATCTCACTGATTTCTATACGATTTTCAGGCACACAAAGATTAAGCGATAGAATCTTTCGTAAAAACAAGCAATTAGCTTAATGGCAATTCAAACAAAAGAAAATCTATACCCAGCTTCTATATATACTTAATTATACAAACATTGATTTCATCCCTGGTTTAAAGTCTGATTTTTGAAAAATTGGCTTCATTTACAAAAACCAATAAAGTAAACAACGACATTTATTGAACAGCAGCTCTCTATAGACCATCCTTGGCATAACTATGCATAATTTGAAGAAGTTATATTTAATGAAAAAAAAATCTTCCAATTTCTTATTCAAAATTTGATTTCGCACTAATTTATCATATAATTCCGGCATGTTAACTTCTTCTGTCCGGAGGATATATTTGGAGTCACTTAAAACAGATCCCTCTTTAGTCTCTTTGTTTGGCAATGCATTAGACTTTAGCAAAGACATGCAGGAGAATTTAAACAGTTTTCACTTCCTCCTCTCCTGCTTTGTTTCGCCATCCGAAGTGGCTGTTTTACTTGAGGATTTATCTATAGAGCCAGAGACAATTGCTTCTGGGTATAAAGATCTTAAGAAAAAACACATAAAAAATGGAAAACATCTCGAAGAACCTAAAGGAACAATAACTGCTATTGAGAAAAAAGCTCTAACTTTTCTTCAAAGTCAGGATGATATTCCATCTGCTCTCCATTTTCTATGTGCAATAACCAATGTACGAGAATCTGTTGCTTGTCAGATCCTCTTGCACCTTGATATTCTGACAAATGTCAGAATGCAGGCGTACAGCATGCTTTCTACGCCAGCCAAAAGAACAAAAGCGCGAATGGGACAAATGAAAGCAGAGTCTATCCAAATAATCAGAACACAAGGAGAGAATTTTTATAACAATGAAGCAGAGCCTCAGCAAAAACAAATAAAAAACATCTCTCCCACCGTAGTTGTGCATCCGGAAATAGAATCATCAACTAAGCCAGAATTGATTCCAGGAATTAAAATTTCACCTGAAAATTTTATTCTTCCTGAGATTTTCAATCTTTTTGGAAGGAATCTTACCGAGCTTGCTTTTGCGGAGAAGATTGAACCTATCTTCGGAAGAATTGATGAGATTGAAAATATTCTTGATATTTTATGCAGAAAAAAAAATAATAATCCATGCATTGTCGGTCCGGCCGGCTCAGGCAAGACTGCTCTGGTCGAGGGAATTGCACATCGTCAAAGAAGTGGAATTCTTCAAAACATGATTATCTGGGAACTGAATCTTACATCGTTAGTTTCCGGCACTGACTATCGCGGCTCACTTGAAAAAAGAGTTTCGGAATTAATGTCCGAGGTTGAAAAGCTAAAAGACAAAATTATTGTTTTTATTGATGAAATCCACATGCTTGCCACCGAATCAAACGAAATTATTGCAAACATGTTAAAACCTGCTCTGTCAAGAGGCAACTTTCCTCTGATTGGAGCAACCACTCCTGATGAATTTAAAAAAACGATTGCAAAAGACCCGGCACTTGAGAGAAGATTCTCAATTGTAAATATTAGCGAACCTTCCGGAGAGGAACTTGCCGGGATTGTCCTGAATTCTGCAAGAATTCTAAGCACATATCACAAAACAAAACTTGATGATGAAAATCTCCTTAAAGATGCAATAAAACTTTCCAGCAGATATATTTCGGGGAAATCGCAGCCGGATAAAGTTATTTCTCTTTTAGACTCGTTAGGCTCTGTTTTGTCAAGAAACAAAAAGTCTTACGCATCAAATGAAGATCTTTTAAAACTTGTAAGCACCAGAACCAATATTCCGGTAGAAAATCTTCTGGTTGACGGCAGCACTATTTTAAGAAATCTTCCTGAAAAGATTAACAGAATCGTAAAAGGTCAAAACAAGGCAAAGAAAAAAATCTGCCAGCTTCTCGCTAGAAGATTCAACCGCAAAAACGATGAAAAACCTATTGCCAGCTTTATTTTTGCAGGACCAACCGGAGTCGGCAAAACAGAGATGGCTAAAAGACTTGCCGAATTTTTCTTTGGCTCCGAAAAAAAGCTTGTTGTTTTTGACATGAGTGAATATCATGAGCCCCACTCTATTTCCCGTCTGATTGGTGCGCCTCCTGGATATGCCGGCTATGAGGATGGAGGAAAACTTACAGAGGCGTTCAGAAGAGAGCCTTATCAACTCCTTCTTCTTGACGAAATTGACAAATCCCATCCGAAGGTCTTAAACATTCTTCTTCAGATTCTTGAAGAGGGACGGATTGCAGATTCGAGAGGGTTTTCTGCAAACATGTCTGAATCAATTGTAGTTATGACAACAAATATTGGCGCAGATGAATTTGTAACCAGCAGGGTTGGTTTTGGCGGAACAAATGAAAAAGAAGAGGTTCGCGAAAACCTTATAATAAACAAAATTGAAAATTTTCTCTCGCCCGAAATTGTGAACAGGGTTGATGATATTGTTATTTTCTATCCTTTTAATGATGATGAAATGAAAGAAATTACAATCTCAATGATTGGCTCGAACATGAAAAATCTTGAAGAAAGCTATTCTGTCAAGCTTTCTATTGAGGATATAAAAACAGTTGCCGATTTTCTTGTTAATTCAATGACAATGAAAGAGAAAAGTCAGGGAGCGAGGGCAATCCAGCGAATAGTGGAAAAAAACATTGAAGGAATGGTGCTCGACCATATTTATTCATCTTCTGTTTACATCAAACAACCTTTTATACTATATTTCAACAGTGAGAAAAAAGTTCTTTCTTTTAAACAATAAGACTAGCTTAGTCGCCAAATTGGAGAAACTATGCAAAAACAAAATAATATCAAACTCTTAACCGATCTTGCCGCAAAAGCTCTGGAAACCAGAAAGCTTATAATTGAAACCTGTTCAAAAAACGGCGGACATCTTGCGCCATCTCTTGGAGTTGTAGATCTGACAGTTGCTCTTTTACAGGTATTTAATCTGCCTGAAGATAAAATTATCTGGGATGTCGGCCATCAAGCTTATGCGTACAAGATTCTTACAGATAGAAAAGATTCATTCCCGACACTTAGAGCATTAAACGGGATAAGCGGTTTTCCGAAAAGAAGTGAATCTCCGTACGATTTTTTTGGCACAGGACATGGAGGAACTTCGATTTCGGCCGCACTGGGGCTTAAAGAAGCACTGAAAAAGAAAGGAGAAAACTCGAAAGTAATAGCAGTTATCGGCGACGGCTCAATGACAAGCGGACTTGCTTTTGAAGCAATGAATCAGGCTGAAGCTTACGGCAGCAACCTTATAACTGTTCTAAATGACAATGATATGTTTATCTCAACAAGTGTCGGTGCCCTTTCAACATGGTTTTCAAGACAGCTTACAGGGCCAAAATACAATGCGTGGCGAAATGAAATAAAAGGGATACTCCACAAGCTTCCTCCAATTTTTCATGGCGATAAAATTATCGAAATTGCAAGCAAAGCTCTCGACGGCTCGAAATCACTGCTGACGCCAGGAATGCTTTTTGAAGGATTTGGCTATCAATATGTCGGCCCGATTGACGGACACAACATGAAAGAGATGATAGAAACCTTCTCTGACATCAAGGAAAACAGCGGCCCTGTACTTGTTCATGTCGTGACAAAAAAAGGCAAAGGCTATGCACCTGCCGAAGAAAATCCCAGACATTTTCATGGAGTTGGGCCATTCAATATAGAAACCGGAGAACCTGTCAAAACAAATGACACCTCTTTCACAAAATACCTTTCTGATTATCTGCCGCCACTTTTCCGCAGAGAGCAGAAACTTGTTGCAATTACTGCGGCAATGCCGGATGGAACAGGCTTGCAAAAACTTCAGAATCTTATGGCGGATCGTGTTTATGATGTCGGAATGGCGGAAGCTCATGCTGTTACATTTGCAGCAGGTCTTGCTGCTGGCGGACTTATTCCAATGGTTGCAATTTACTCGACTTTTCTCCAGAGAGCCTATGATTCAATAGTTCACGATGTCGCGCTTCAGAATCTTCCTGTGATTTTTCTTGTTGACAGAGCCGGAATTGTTGGTGAAGACGGCTCAACTCATCATGGACTTTTTGATATAGCATACCTTCGCCATATTCCGAACATGACAATCATGGCACCAAGAGACGAGCTTGAAATGGCAAGAATGATTGAGTGTGCAATCAAACTTTCCGCTCCCTCTGCAATAAGGTTTCCTCGCGGCAGCGGATTAGGGAAAAAGCACTACAACAGAGTCTCTCCGGCCGAATATAAAAAAGGAGAAGTTCTGAAAAAAGGGGCTGGCGATATCCTTGCTATAACAGTTGGAATTACTGATATTATTGCTCAAAATGGTTCCGAAGCTCTTTTGAAAGAAGGGATTGATATTTCAATTTACGATCTGAAATTTATAAAGCCTCTTCCGTCCGATCTATTCCTTTTTATTAAGGAAAACAAGATTAAAAAGCTTGTTATAATTGAGGATGGCGTTATCTCCGGCGGTGCAGGTTCCGCTATTGTTGAAGAGTCAATCAGGAGAAAGCTTGATCTTAAATTTGAACTTATTGGCATATCTGACCACTTTCCAACCCACGGAACTCAAAAAGAAATCAGAGAAAAAGAGGGATTAAGCGCAAGAAACTTTATAGAAACAGTGAAGAGATTTGCAAAATTATGAGAAAATCGAGATCAATAAAACTGGGAAGAATCGAAATAGGCGGAGCAAACAAACCAGTTCTTCAGACCATGATAACAACGCCACTTTCTGACTACCGGAAAGCAATTTCGGAGGCTGATTCAGTTTACAATATGGGTTGCCCTGTTGTAAGAACAGCATTTAAAAGCATGGATGAAGCTCAAAACCTTGAAAAATTTGCAGCAAATTTTGCCGGCGAAGTAATAGCAGACATACACTTTGACTACAAGCTTGCACTTGCTGCAATTGATGCCGGAGTCTCAGGAATCAGGATAAATCCCGGCAACATAGGCGGAAAAGAGCGGGCTTATGATGTTATTGAAAAAGCTAAAAAAAGACCTGAAATGGCTCTTAGAATTGGTGTAAACAGCGGCTCGCTTGAAAAAGATATTATTGCAAAATATAACGGCGTAACGGCTGCCGGACTTACCGAAAGCATGAAAAGATGGATTGATTTTATAGAAAAAGAGCTTGACTACAAAAACTTTAAAATCTCAATAAAATCAAGCTCTGTCAGAGAAACTGTCGAATCGTGCAAAGAAATAGCAAAATTCACAGACGCACCTTTTCATGTAGGAATTACCGAGGCTGGAGCAGGAATCCAGGGAATTGTCAAATCCGCAATGGGAATCGGGATTTTATTTCACGAAGGACTTGTTGACACATTCAGAGTTTCGCTCACTGCGCCAATTAAAAACGAGATAATTACAGGCTTTCACATATTAAAAGCATACGATATTTTAGATTGCGGCGGAGAAATTATATCCTGCCCGACCTGCGGAAGAACTCATGGCACACTTTTCAAATATTACAACAGGCTTGAAGAGTGGTTTGAAGAGCATGAGTGGTGGAAAAAACCTTTGCTAAAAGCAGCAGTTATGGGTTGCGAGGTAAACGGCCCCGGCGAAGCAAAAGAAGCAGATTTGGGAATAGCTCTCGGCGTAAACTGCGCACTTTATTTTGAGAAGAATAAGGAACCGGAAAGATTTGAAAATCAGGACAAAGCCTTTAATCACCTTATCTCAGTTATCTCCAAAAAGTGGGGAATCTAAATCACAGGTTTTCCAGCCGAAGAGACCTCTTTGTTCCAGCTTGATTTAACCATCTCAACAACATTTTTTGGCATTGGAACATAATAAAGGTTCTTTGCAGTCACTTCACCGTTTTTATAGCACCAGTCAAAGAATTTAAGCATTGTTGAAGCAGTATCAAGATTTACCTGATTCTTGTAAATCAAAATATAGCTGGCACCAGTTATCGGCCAGCTTTCAACACCGCTCTGGTCTGTTAAAACCATATAGAATCCTGGCGCAGCAGCCCAGTTTGCGCTTGCAGCCGCAGCCTGAAATGAAGAAATTGTCGGCAAAACATATCTGCCATCTTTGTTTTTAAGTTGCGTGTAATTCATCTTATTGGTCAGAGCATAAGCAAACTCAACATAACCGATTGCACCATTTGTTCGTGAAACATAAGCAGCAACACCCTCATTTCCTTTTCCACCAATTCCAACCGGCCATTTCACAGCTTTGTCATTACCAACATTTGTCTTCCACTCAGGAGAAACCTTTGCAAGATAATTAGTAAAAATCCAGGTTGTACCGCTGCCGTCAGCCCTGTGAACAACAACAATATTTTGATTCGGAAGATTTGCGCCAGGATTTTCAGCCTTGATTCTCGAATCATCCCATTTTGCAACCTTGCCCATAAAAATATCGGCAAGAAGTGCACCTGAAAGTTTTAAAGAACCCGCCGGAACACCTTTTACATTAATAACAGGAACAACTCCGCCCATAACCATTGGAAACTGAATAAGCCCGGCAGCATCAAGCTCCTCTTTCTTCAGAGGATTGTCGCTCGCACCAAAATCAACAGTTTTTGCCTTAATCTGGGCAATTCCGCCGCCAGAACCAATTGACTGATAATTGAGCTTAACACCTGTTGTTTTGTTGTACTGATAAGCCCACTGAGAATAAACAGGATAAGGAAAACTTGCGCCAGCTCCGTTAATAACATCGCCGGCAATAATGTTTGCACCAAGAAGTAGCCCAATAACTGCTGATAACAATTTGATTTTTTTCATCATTTACTCCATAAAAAGTTAAAATAACCAAGACAGAAGGAATATACCCGATATTTATGAAAACGAGATTAACAGATTATCAATTGATGGTGAAATTTGTGTTAAGAGATGGTTAATCTACGGGATAGTTTTTTCTCAGATGTCAACTTCCAGCCGTCGTTTTTATTATTTTTTCCGCTTTTGTCTCCACAGGATATGAGGAGAAAAAGGGAAAGAATAAAAATCAGGGGAAAGTTTCATCAAATAACCTCCGTAAATATGTAATACCCTCAGTCAGCAGAGCTGCCAGCTCCCAAAACCCTCAGCCCTTCGGGCAGCTCCCTTCAAAAGGGAGCCGGCGGGAGCTTTTTAAAAACCTACTTTTTTAAGGGAGGTGGCTGAAAGCCGGAGGGTATTGAAATCAAAATCCAGGGTTGACACATCGAAGCTGTCTCAAAACCCTTTTTTACTTGATATTTAAGAGGAGATGTGATATAAA
>CAZISX010000004.1:77913-81566 GCA_964542005.1 uncultured Spirochaetales bacterium | reverse complement strand
AAACATAGCGCATCCTGATAAAATTATGCGAGTAAATCTTGGTGTAGAGCCTGCTGTTTATGAGGAATTTCCTATCCAGAATATTGATTATTGGACAATAATGACCTATCCCGAGATGGTAAAGGGCAATTTAATGATTTATGGAAATAAATTCGCACCAAACAATGAAGAAAGTGATACGAAAATGTGTTATTACAGAATAGACCAGAAAAAAAGTTATTGTCTTAAACCTGTTGACCAAAGTTCAGTTTTCCCGGACAAGCCTGAAAAGTACGCATTCTTTGTGCCACAGTTTGAAAATCACTACTTAATGTGGCAGAATTATCATGATAGTTATGTTACTGTTCGTGACATGGAATGCTACTGCGACAGGAATCCTGAGATTTGTCCGTTTGATGATTACACACCGAATCCGGGAAATCCAAAGGAGCCGTTTTCAGATAAAAGAGTGAAGCGGAGGTAATTGCCGGAGAACTTGGGGATTGGGGTTAAATTTTTTGTATTCTGCCTATCTTTTTTAAAGGACGAGCAATGAAAATATTTTTGTTTTTTTTGATGTTTTTTGTTCTTTTTGGGGAAGAAGATTTTTTTCCTCATAAAATGTTAAATAATTACATAGAAATAGAGATTAATGATAGTTACGATGAAAATCAGTTAAAGATTTGCTGGTTACTTATCCCTGATTTTATTCACAAAGGAGAAGATGGATATTGTACCGAACCTGAAAAAAGTTTAAAAAGCAAGGAAGAGAAAGAGCATGTCCGTGAAGGTAAAAGTGAGTGGTTCAAGCCGTCCATTCTTAAGGATAAGAAAATTATAGAAAAATACTTTTCTCTTACCCGAAAAACAGTTTTCAGTGAAAACAAAATTGAAATAAAGAAAAAAATTGTACTTTGGGATTGGCAAAGAAATTTAAAAGAACACCCAGCTTTATATAAGCAATACATCACAAATGCTCCGGTTTATAATTTTGGGGAAAATGCTAAATCTATTAAAATTGCTGATTTTTTTGTCTCATACAACTTTAATTCTTATGTTTTGCCAAAAGAAATAACTTTTTGTGTAAAAAAGATGAGAACAGAAATAATTTTTGAATATCTCTTTAGAAGATATTTAGACGCTACTTCAGTTAAGCCAGGATGACCGGCGATAATGACAATGTTGCGGACAAGGCTATTATGCGGTGTGTGGCGGATAACTAGCTTTCTTCATTAAATTAATAAGTAAAATTTTTACTTAGATTCTTCTTTCTGGTATAAATCATTCAGCAAATTTTTACAAGGGAGCTTTTATGAGACATGTTAATACATTGATTATCGGAGCAGGGCTTTCGGGGATTTCCGCGGCATATCATCTTTCCGGCAAAGATTTTCTGGTTATCGAAAAAGAGAATCATCCCGGCGGACTCTGCACTTCTCTACATAAAGACGGATTTACTTTTGATCAGACTGGTCACTGGCTTCATCTTGCCAAAGATTCTACAAAAGCACTTTTCAACAATCTTTTTGGTGACGAGCATGTGAGAATTGAGAGAAAAACATTCATTTTTTCTCATAATGTTTACACAATTTATCCTTTTCAATCAAATACTTACGGGTTGCCACTTAGTGTTGTGAAAGAGTGTGTTGTCGGTTTTGTGAAAGCACTTTATGAAACAGACAAATCAAAGGCAAAAGAGAATTTTTATGAGTGGTGTATGGCGTATTTAGGTGCAGGTATCTCAAACCATTTTATGATTCCCTATAACTCAAAAATTTACACAGTTCATCCGAAAGAGATGGCGAGCCACTGGTGCGATTATTATGTTCCAAAGCCAACGCTGGAAGAGGTTGTTGAGGGCGCAATTACTTCTCCAGAAAGAAAAGTCGGCTACAATGCCTCTTTTTATTATCCAAAATCGGGTGGAATAGGGGAGCTTGTGACCCGTTTTTACGAAAAAACAGAGAAGGAAAAGTATCTTTTTAATACCTGGCCTCTATCTATTGATACTGCAAAAAAATGTGTAAAACTTAATAATGGCGAGGAGATAACTTATACAAATCTTATTTCAAGCGCGCCCCTAAAAGATTTTCTCCAGCTGCTTCGTGGCGAATTTGAGGAAACAGCAAAAGAGATTTCATCCCGTCTGAAAATTGCTAAAGTCAGCTATTTAAATATTGCGGTAAACAAAAACCTGGGGCATCACGCTCACTGGGTTTATCTGCCTGAAGAAAAGTTCATGCCTTACAGAATGGGGAGTTTTTCAAATATTTACAGCGCATTAGCTCCAAAAGATAAGTCATCGGTTTATATTGAATACACTCATCAGGGTGAGCTTTCTGAAGATGACAGGAAAAAGTTTGTTGACGAGAGTGCTAAAACGCTAAAAGAGATGCGGATGATTGAAAATACTGAAGATATTTCTTTTGCTGATTACCATGTGATTCAAAATGGTTATGTTATTTTTCACAAAGAATACTTTGATGACATGAAATTAGTGAATGATTTTACGGCAAAAAACAGTGTTAAGCTTGTCGGAAGATATGGCCGCTGGACTTACAATGCGATGGAAAACGCAATTTTAGATGGAATGGAAGCTGCAAACGCTTTGCTGTGATTTGTTATAATTTTCCGAGTTGATCCGCAATTGCAGTAATTTTTTGGTTAAGTATCTGATAATCAACAGGTTTTGGAAGATAGTCGCTGCAACCTGCTTCTATATATTTTTCAGCATCACCTTTCATCGCATCAGCTGTAACAGCTATAATGTGCGGTTTTTTAAACTTTGAATCTTTTTTAATTAATTCAAGCACTTCAATCCCCCCCATAATCGGCATTTGCATGTCAAGAATAAGGATGTCGTAGTGTTTTTTGTACATCATATCAACTGCAATTCTTCCGTTTTCAGCTAAATCACAATCTCTTTTCATTTTTTTGAAGTAAGCTTTTATAACTTTCTGGTTTACCGGATTGTCTTCTGCAACAAGAATTTCCAGTATATTGTCCCCTTTTTTGGTTTCATAATTTGGCGTTGTAACAGCTTCTGAAATTAATTCGGTTTTGTTTTTGTCATGGGAAATGTCTGATTTGATTGGTGTTTTTTGCGTTGATGATGGAAGCGGAATAATTACAGTAAAAGATGAGCCTTCTCCTTCGCTACTTTCAAGCTTGATGTTGCCGCCCATCAAAATTGCAATTTTGAGAGAGATGGCAAGTCCAAGGCCTGTTCCTCCGAATTCTCTTGTTGAACTTCCGTCAGCTTGAATAAATGGCTCGAAAATAAGATTCTGCTTTGCTTTTGATATTCCGATTCCGGTATCTTTTATAATAATTTTAATAAACTTAAATTCGTAGCTGCAATCAACATAAACTCCGCCGCGATTGGTGAATTTAACAGCATTATCGGAAATATTCGATATAATCTGCTGTATTCTTTTTCTGTCACCTGTTACAAGTTCTGGAACAGTGTCCGAGACTGTGATTTTGAAAAAAAGCCCTTTTTCGGAAGCTCTGAGATTGTATCTTTCTTTTATCTGATTCAGTACATCTCTAAAAGAAAATGGTTCTCTGACAATTTCAAGTTTATCAGCTTCTATTTTCGCAAAATCAACTATATCGCTAATAATATCAAGGAGGTGTTCTCCTGAAGTTTCCATGATGTTTAAGAGATCAAC
>CAZISX010000004.1:68869-77860 GCA_964542005.1 uncultured Spirochaetales bacterium | reverse complement strand
GCTTTAGCAATCGGATAAATCCTAAAATAGCATTCATCGGAGTGCGAATTTCATGGCTCATATTTGCCAGAAACTGGTTCTTGAGTCTGTTCGCTTTTTCTGCTTCATTTTTTGCTTTGACAAGTTCCGCCTCAACCTGTTTTCTTGCGGAAATATCTCTTATTGTTATTTCATAAAGAGGTTTTCCAGCTATAACTATCTGATTTATAAGGACTTCTCCGGAAAATGTTGAGCCATCAAATCGTTTGAAGACCCATTCAAAAATATTGTTGCCAAACTCTTTAACTTTTTGAATATGCTTTAAAATATAGGTTGAATCTGCTCCGTCAGGCTGGAAATTATCGGATAATGATGTGATTTTTTGTTTCAGGAGATTTTCTTTTGAGGGATAACCAAAAGCTTTGTGAGCAGCTCTGTTGCATTCAATCATCCGCTCGTCATCTGCAATAATGTTTGCGTCTGCTGTAATTTCAAAAAGTGTTCTGAATTTTTCCTCGGATTCTTTAAGTTCGGTTAAAACATCAAGGTTAAGCTTATTTGCTTCTTCAAGTGAGGTATTCATCATCAGTGCTGCATTTTTAAGTGACTGATTGTGCGATATTGCTTCATTAAGTTGTTTTTTTATAGCTTCCAGCTCCGAAACACAACTCTCCTTAGCGCCTATTTCTGTTTTAACACCAGATTTAGTCTGGAAATAATTTGCAGCAAAAAAAGCGGCCGCAAAAGCAAGTATAAGAAAAAATAATGCTGGCAAAAATAAACCAGACGAAAAACAGAGAAATGCAGGATATATTGAACCTGCTGCAAATATAGTAAGAGAGAGAGCAAACCTTTTAAACATTATCTATAATCTCCATTGAAAACAAGTCAGACTAATTGTAGCTTAGTTTCCTGGAAAATACAGAAATTTATTGTATAAAAATTGATAAGCTATACTCGTCCCTTTCTGCCATATCGCTGAAGGAGCTGAAGGTAGCCGGCAAGATTCATGGTTGTTAGTGCTTTATATTCTTCTGTGAGGAGTTTTGACACCATTTCTCCCTGGCCGTTTTCTCTAAGTTTGTTGGTAAGAGCGGAGAAAAGAATTTCATAAACAAGGCCTCCATGAAGAAGAAGTGTCATGTGAGGACCGTTTCCCCAGATAGCATGCTGAACGCCACTTTCATTTTTCTCAATTGCGGAAATAATAAAATCCTTGCCATCAACAAAAACATTAAACCAGTCGCTAAGCCACACTTCAAGTGCTTTGCGTGCACCTTGTTTTACCATGACATGGCACCCTTTTATTTCAATTGACTCGTAGGCATTAACATAAATTGTTGTCCCGTTTGCAGCAGCTTCCTCAAGATATGGTTTCATTTTTTTCAGAGGAGTCGGGTAGGCATCAACAAGAATCATGGAATCAGCTTTTGCAAACATTTTGCGGGCTCTGTGATAAACCTGCTCCGGCGTTTGAAGTTTGAATATCTTATCTGTAGAAGTAAGAACTCCAAGATTGGAAAGATTTCGTTCAAGATATTTTCTGTTATCCTTGAAGCTGATCTCCATCTGGTCAAGATATTCATCAATTGAAATTGCTGAATACTGTTTGTTTGTAATCCCTTCCTCAACGAGCACAGCACCCTTTTTTTCGAGTGATTCAAGTGCCTTATAGGTATTAGCCGCAGCCTTATTCAGAATCTTTGAGAAGTATAAGATAAACCTCTGATTCAAGCCTGTTAAAACCGATTTCATTTAATTTGTTAATAATTTGTTCATGCTCAGACATTGTAAACCTCTTAAAAAATTTTAGAACACCAAGGAGTTATGATTTTATACAGGTATTATTATGAATGTCAACTAATGTTTTAAATTATTGTAGCACGCAAATGTTTAGATGATAGTAATAAGATAAATAAAAAAACTAACTGAATTTGTTTTTTGATTGCTTTTTAAGATTTGGTGGAGACGGCGGGAGTCGAACCCGCGTCCGAGAAGAGAACCTCATAAGCTTCTACATGTGTAGCTGATTGATTTAATCTCGGCACCGACACCCCCATACAGCAGGGTTATCTTAGCCACGCTCCCTGTTTGTTTCTTTTCCAGTCCCAAAGAGTAGAAAACTGGAACATATCCTGCATTTTTCGCCCTGACATAGCGGCAGGAACCCTACCCCAGGACGGCAGCTAAATTAAGCTGCTAAAGCTAATTCGTTATTTGCTTTTATTTTTTTGCCGCTTTTTACGAGGCCAGCGGCGCCTCGACATGCAACTTACAAGTTTCTGACAACCCGTCGAAACCGGTCGTCCCCACTTTTCAATAAACAGAAAACAGAATCAATATACCCGGGAGAGCTCTATTTGTCAAAGGTTTACTTTTACTTTATAAGAAAATCCTTGAAGAGTAATTCATAGCAAGTATAATCTCCCGGTTTATTAACGATTATTGGGGTATAAAATGAAAAGAAATTTATTGGCAGTGCTGCTTGTTATGGCTGTTTTGACTGCTTTTTCGTGCAGCGATTCAAAAAGTAAAGGTAAAAAAGAAGAACCTGCAGATAGCGATCAGACAGCAGATGATTCAGTAGTTGATGATGAAAACGATGCTGATGTAACAGGTGATATTTTGACAGAAGACGATTCTGCCACTGATTCAATGCCTGATGAAGCTAATGACGAAGCTAATGATGAAGAGGCTGATTCAACCCCTGAGGCGGAAGCCGATTCTATCTCTGATTCAGAGCCTGATGCAATGCCTGACAGCGATACGCCGGCAGAGCTTTGCGGCGGAAATCCAAAACCAGATCCATCATGTGCTTTCGGTGCTGGCGAATTTAAATACACCTGTATCAGCGACAAATGGGAAACAGACAATCTCTGTTGCTGGGGAACAAGCGGTGGCTGTTTTACACAGTTTGGCTGGGTTAATTCTAATTGGGACGACACAATTAATGCAATCACAATATCTAAAAACGGAAATCTTTTAATTGCAGGCTCAAGCCAGGTTAATAACGGTGACAGCACAGCTTCTAATGATATTTTCTTTGGCGAATATAAAGACCAGAATCCTCTCTGGACAAAGCAGTATGGAACAAAAACCCCTGATACTCCTTATGGAATTGATACAGACAGCTTGGGAAATATTTATATTACAGGAGCAACAAGAGGCAATCTTGATGGTCAAACTTTTGTTGGTGGAGAATACGATGCTTTTGTCTCAAAATATTCTTCTGTCGGCGAACTTATCTGGACTAGAATTTTAGGCTCAACCGGCCGTGATGAGGGAAATTCTGTTGCTGTAGGAAGTGACGGCTCTGTTTTTGTAGCAGGCATATTTACCGGTGCTTTTGAAGGAATTGCAGGCTCAGGCAACACAGACATGTTTATCAAAAAACTTGATGCTGACGGCAACAAATTATGGACAACATTTGTTGGTTCTGATGATCTTGACTTCAGCAATATCAGCAACACCCCAAGAATAAAAGTAGACAAATCAGGCAGTATCTGGTTTGTAGGAACAACGCTCGGCTATATTTATGGTACAAATCAAGGCAGAAGAGACGCAGTTTTACTTAAAACTGATAAAGACGGAGTAATTTCATGTATTAATCAGTTCGGAACAGCAGAAACAGATGTCGCAAATGATATTCTTGTTAATGAAGATGGAACAGTTTTTGTAACAGGTTCAACAGAAGGCGACCTTTTCGGTGAGCCGAATCAGGGCGAAGAGTGTTTGCTTCCACCTTGTCAGGATATTTTTCTCACCAAATTTGACAATTCCTGCCAGGAAGTCTGGACAAAGCAGTTTGGCACGGCACACAATGAATCAGGTCTTTCCATGTCATTTACAAATGACGGAAAAATAGCGATTGCGGGATTTACAAACGGACTTTTTGAGAGTTTCCTCTCCAATTCCACAGATCCTCAGGATTACGACAAACGGCTTGATGATGTCTATCTGGCAATACTTAAAACAGATGGCTCGCTCGAATATATCCAGCAGTGGGGAACAAACCAGTACGATTATTTTAATGATCTTGTTGTTTTACCTGATGGGACAATCTATGCTGCAGGAACCACAAACGGAAATTTTACCGATAAGAAAATAGGTGGCAAAGACGCTCTTTTTATGAAATTTAAACCATAAGAAACCAAAAAAACCCCGATGCAAGATCGGGGTTTTAATTATTCAAAGGTTCAAAATTACTAGATTAATCAAGAAGATGAACAAAAAGACCGCTTCTGAGTTTCGGCTCGAACCATGTTGATTTTGGAGGCATGATTTTGCCTGAGTCTGCAACAGCCATAAGCTGAACAAGAGTTGTCGGATACATTGCAAAAGCAACCTTGCACTCGCCACTATCAACTCTTTTTTCAAGCTCTTTGATTCCTCTGATTCCGCCTACAAAATCAATTCTTTTGTCTGTTCTTGGATCTTTAATTCCGAAGATAGGATCTAAAACATTATTTTGAAGAATAGCAACATCAAGGCTTTCAATAGGATCATTTTCGTTAAATGTTCCTTTTTTAGCACGAATCTGATGCCATTTCCCGTCAATATACATGCCGAATTCAGTCTGGTTTTTAGGTGAACCGTAACCCTCATTTATGAAATCAAATTTTTCTTTCATTTTATTAATAAACTGCTCTTTTGTTATCCCGTTAAGATCAAAGAGAACTCTGTTGTAATCAAGAATTTTAAGCTGATCATGAGGAAAAATCACAGCAAGAAAGTAGTTGTATTCTTTCTCATTCGACGGGTTTGTATCATGTTTAATTCTCTCAGCTTTTGCTCTGGCTGCAGATGCACTTCTGTGGTGGCCGTCAGCAACATAAAGGTATTTTACAGGCTTGAAAAGCTCTTCAATTTTTGCAACAAGCGCAGAATCGCGGATTACCCAGAGAGTATGAGAAATCCCATCCTCAGCAGTAAAATCATATTCAGGTTCATTGTTCTTTTTGTAGGAATCAATAATATTATCAAGCTCTTTCTGTGCATTATAAGTCAGAAAAACAGGCTCAGCATTTGCATTCTGGGTTATAACAGTTTTTGTCCTATCGTCTTCCTTATCTCTTCTTGTAAGCTCGTGCTTTTTGATAATATCATTGTTGTATTCATCTGCGGAATCGCAGCCTACAAAACCAGTCTGTTCATGGTCGCCCATTTTCTGTTTGTAAAGATAGATTGTCGGTTCTGATTCCTCTACAAGCCAGCCTTTTTTTACAAATTCGTAAAGAGCATTTTTGCCCTGCAGATAAACCTGTTCGTCATGAATATCAATGCTTTCCGGCAAATCAATCTCTGCTCTTGTGATGTGGAAAAAAGAATAAGGATTTCCCTCAGCAATTGCTTTTGCTTCTTTTGTATTGATAACATCGTAAGGAAGTTCTGCAATTTTTGAAGCAATTTCTTTTGGTGGTCTTAACGCTTTAAAAGGTCTAACAGTAACCATTAATTTCTCCTCTAAATTTATACAATAAGCCTTGGTAAGAACTATCACTTTGAGTAATAGCTGATAAAAAGAATCATGTCAAGAATAAGAAGTGAAAAATTATAAGAGGTTTAATTTTAATAAACTGAAGTGATAAATGTTAAGATTTTGTGACCAAATTTTTTTAACTCTTTTAAATCAAAAATCTTTTTTCAATTTTTGATCAAGAATCGAACGGATTAGGTTTGAAGAATTATTTTCCGCAGCCGCAGCAGCCATTTCCACAGTTGCCTTCTGAATCGCAATCATCTTCGCAATCTTCATCATCACAACCGCATCCACAGCCATGTTCATCTTCATCAATTTCACAGCCGATTTCAAGAAGCTCAATATCAAAAACAAGAGTTTTTCCTGCAAGCGGATGGTTTGCATCAAGTTTAACAGTTGTATCTGTGATTTCTACAACCATAACAGGTATAACGCGGCCGTTATCGTCCTGAAGCTGCAGAGGCATTCCTTCAGCAATTTCAAAGCCTTCTGGAACGCTTGATATTGGCATTTCAATAACCTGATCTGGGTTGTGAGTTCCGTAACCTTTTTCTGGAGAAACAGAAACAGTCTTGGATTGACCTGGTTCCATTCCCATAATAGCTTCCTCAAAACCTTCAATAACATGGCCTGCACCAATTCTGAAAGCAAAAGGCTCTCTATCTTTTGATGTATCAAATACTTCATTGTTTTCAAATTTTCCGGTGTAATGTACTTTTACTGTGTCATTCATTGCAACTGACATAAAAAACTCCCTTTTCGGTTAAAATTTATAAGAACGCCGAAATATATTATTTGAGAGCGTTCAAAAGTCAACGATTATTCTTTCAAATATTATTTGAGTAAATCGAGTATCTTTTTTGATGCTTTTTTTGATTTCATATCTTACACTATTTTTATCTAAATATTTTTCAGATTTAAAAGTCTATTGTTTTATCCACAGTTGAACTGCAAAAAGAAGAATGTTTTTATGAACGGCGGCCTCTGCCTATACCAATTGAAATAACAATTGTCGGAGAATATTTAGCACCACCGTCAGCAGTGATTTTTTCATCACCATCTTCAGTTTCATAATATTCTTTGCATTTATAAAAAGGAAGAACAAGATCGCTTTGAATAAAAAAGCGGACATTGCTTGTTCGTAAAATCTCGTAACCTCCAGTTATTGCAGCTCTTACACCACTTCCTTTGTAAGTTTTTTTATCATTATAAATATCAGATAAACCATAGGAGGCGCCGCCGCCAAAATAAAAACTCTCAGGCTCGTCTTTAGAGAGAAAATAAAGCGCACCTATTTTTACAAGCTCCATATCAAAAGAAGATTTGTCGTCAGAACCTCCATTTATTGATATATTGAGTGCTGAAAAATCAATACCAAATTTATCTAATTCCAATCTGTATCCCAGCCCTAAAAAAGCACCACTTTTATTGCCTGCATCAGTTATCAAACCGTATCCGATTCTTCCATAAAAAAGTCCTTCTGCAGCTACTCTTTTGGGATTTTCAGTCTGTTTTGATGTAACTGTTGTTCTGGTTGTCGCGCTTAAATCACCGGAAGCAACCCCAATTGTAAGTGATTTTAATATTTGAGAATAAATGTTAGGAAGATCTTCAACATTTTTTGCAGTCATATCTCGCGCACCTTTGGGAGACTCTATGAAAGCAGTTATTGACTCGCCAAGTTTGGCGTGAAATACAACAAATTTTTCCTTACAGTCAGCATCATTAATGGTGTAGCCCTCTTTTTTTAGAGTAAATTCAAAGTGAAATTTTGCTGCCTTCCTGTCGCTTTCTGTAAGCTGATCTTTGGTTTCATCAATAACTATACATGCATTTTCTGCAGACAAAAAATTAGAAAACAAAAATACAACCAATAATAAAAACCATTTTTTTTCACAAATCATAACAACCTCCGAAAAATTATACGCTCTTATTTTTAACACAAAACAGGTAAAAAAGAAAGTAAAAAATTTGAAGAATTAAACGATTCCGGTTTAGATAAAGAGGAGAACTCCAATTCCCAGCACTATTCGATAAAACCCAAATAGCTGAAAATCATGCTTGGAGATAAATCTCATAAAAATAGCAATCACAAACCATGCCGTAAAAAATGAAACAATAAAGCCGATTGCTAAAACAATAATATTTGAACCATTTAGAGCATTTCCTGCTTTTAGAAGTGAATAGGCAGAAGCAGCAGCCATAGTCGGAATTGCAAGAAAAAATGAGAATTCGGCAGCCGCAATTCTTGATGCACCCAGCATTATCGCGCCCAAGATTGTTGCAGCAGAGCGGGAAGTGCCTGGAATCATTGCAAGACATTGAATCAGCCCGATAAAGAATGCTGTTTTATAAGTAATATCTGAAATTTTAGGAATTAATGCCTCTTTTTTTCTTCTTTCGATAAGAATCAGGAGAATTCCGCCGACAACAAGAGCTATTGCAACAACTGTGGGATTAAAAAGTTTTTTCTGGATTACTTTCCCAAGAGTTCCTCCAATAAGAAGAGCGGGCAAAAGTGCAACAAATATTTTTCTCCAGATTGAAAGTGCCTCTTCTTTTTGAGTAGGGTTGCCAAAAGGAATGAGCTTTTTTCTGAAATAGATAACTACAGAAAATATTGCGCCAAGCTGAATCACGACATCAAAAATCTTGGCAAAATCCCCATCAAACCCTTTAATCCACTCATTTACAAGGATAAGATGGCCAGTTGATGAAATCGGAAGAAATTCGGTAATTCCCTCTACAATTCCAAGAATAACTGCAATTAGGTAGTCGCTCATTAATACTCCTCAAACTTAATGACTCTAAAAAACGGTTGCATACTACAGCAGAATAGTGTTTATATCAAGTTTTGAATGGCGAATGAATGGCAAAATTTTGCCATAATAAAATCGGCGTGCCCCTTATCTTTGACTCTGCACTTGCACAATACTTCTCTTTTTACACTCTAAAAAGTACACACTGACTGATCTTCAATCCCAATAACTGTTATATTTTCATTTGTATCAAACCCTGCAAAATCTGTTATGCAGTTTCCCCCGAGATAAATCATCTCAAGATTTGTCAGTTTTTTCAGAGGAGTTATATCTGTTATGCCATTTTCCTCGATAAATATTTTCAAAATAGGTGTAAGTGTCTGAATTTTCGTGAGATCCTTGATAGCTGTCTTGTTGATAGACAAGGTTTCAAGAGAACTTTTTCCAAGAAGAGGCGAAAAATCTGAAATTTTATTTCCGTCAAGCACAACCCATATTATTGAATAAAGGTTTTTAACAAAATCTATTGATGTTTGATTCAGATTCTCAATATTAAGAAGAGCCAGCGTGGAAAGCGATGAAACAGCAGAAAGATCAGATAGCGGATTGTTCCCTATATCAAGAAACTGGAGCTGAGTCATTTCGCCAATGTCAGATAACATGTTGATTTTGTTGTTATTAAGATAAAGTCCCTGGAGAGATAGAAGGTTTTTAAGAGAGCTAACTTCCTCAACATTGTTGTTACTCAAATTAACAGATTCCAGCCCGGAAATT
>CAZISX010000004.1:67749-68819 GCA_964542005.1 uncultured Spirochaetales bacterium | reverse complement strand
ATATCCTGAATAAAATTCTGATTGAAAGAGAGCTTTGTCAGCTTTTCGAGATAACGGACAGGCTCAATATTGGTAAGCGATGAAGGCTCTGCCGCAACAGAAAGAGAACTAAGCGACTGAAACGCCTCGATTCCGCTAATTGACTTGATTCCCATATAAAAACAGGTAAGAAGGGTAAGTGATTTAACATCGGAAATCAGTATGTCGCCAGTTGTTTTTTTTATTTTATTTCTCACACACTTTTCAAATTCAGAATCCTCAAAAGTTAGAGGAACTGTATCTGAAACACACGCCATTGCTTTAGGATAAAATCCCAAATCGCAGCGGCAGAGCGCAACACCAAACTTTTCCTCGCATTTTCCGTGAGAAGAACAGGTTTCATCTTTGCAAAGAGACAATACAGGTGTATCATCATCCTTAGTTTCTGACTCATCTGAAGAATCGTTTTCTAAAAAATCTCCATCACTTTCATCTTTATCCAGAATATCTGTCTCGGTCTCAGTCTCCAGAATTTTATCATCATCAGCCTCTTTTTCTGTAAAAATCTGACCATCATTATCTGCAGAATCGGTCTCAGGCAAATCTGAAACATCCTCATCTCCGGATAACAAGTCTTTGTCATAAGTTAAACTGCCACTGTCTGAATCTGCCAGGACAAATGAACTTTTTCCTCCATCAGAGCAGGAGACCAGAATAAATAAAAAAAAGACAAAACATAAAAACTTAGCCATTAAAACCTCCAAAAAAAAGTTTAAAGCACTATATTTTTCAGCTGATTAAATGTCAAGAAACCAAAAAAATATTCAGAAAATTATAAGAGATGAATCTCTAAGAATTCTGATTTAATCCAAGATAGGTTATAATCTTTTTCATATCATCCCAGACAGGTCTTTTTAGAAGCTCGTTTCTAAGAAGTGCTGATGGATGATATGTTGGGAAGACTCTGATATTGTTGTAGAAAAACTCTTTTTCTCTGGCATCTTTCATCGGAATTTCAACTCCTAAAATATGCTTTACAGCAATTCTTCCAAGCAAAACAATTGCTTCAGGGTTAACAAGCTCGATCTGTT
>CAZISX010000004.1:60046-67739 GCA_964542005.1 uncultured Spirochaetales bacterium | reverse complement strand
AAAATCAAAACAAGCTTCTGCTTCATCCGGTAGAGGATCTCTGTTCATAGGAGGTCTGCATTTTACAATATTGCAAATGTAAACCGACTCTCTATCAATTTTCAGACCTCCTTCAATAATTTTGGTAAGAAGCTGCCCGGCTTTTCCAACAAAAGGTCTGCCTGATTCATCCTCATCAGCTCCCGGGCCTTCACCTATAAACATGAGTCTGGCATTAGCGTTTCCTTCACCTGGGACTGTATTTATCCGCTTCTCGGAGAGTCTGCATTTTGTACATAATCTTACTGCGGTGCAAAGCTTTTCCAGTGTATCAATTTCGGTTGGAACAACTTCTTTTTTTGTTTCGTTATTTTCTGCAGGCAAAGCTTTCGCAACTTCTTCAGTTTTTTGTTGAAACGAGATGTTTTCCTGGTTGAGGAAATTTTCAAGCTCTGATAAAATCGTTTTATCTATAAAAAAAGGCGATATTAATTGTTGGTACTCAATAAAATTGATTAGTGAGTCTTGATATTTAATCTTTTTTGTGTCCATATCTCAGTATGAAAAGGTTTTCTTCGATAGCATTAACTGCTTCTTCTTTTACCTTTTGATTGTCTGAAAGTTTAATAATTTCTTTGAGATAGTCCTGAACAGATTTGTCTTTGATTTCAGACATTGCATCAATTCCTATTGTTTTTGCAAGAATTGATTTTTCTCTCATTACAAAATCAAAAAGAGGTTTAATACCATCCTTATTATCAAGTCTGCCTATTGCAATTGCAGCACCTGTACGAACTTCTTCGTTTGTGTCTTCATTTATTGTTTTGATTAAAAATGGCAGTGATTCAGGATATTTGTATTTCCCAAGAATAGCTAGTATGAATTTTCTTCCAACAGGTTCTTTTGTTTTTTCAAAAATTCTTTTGAGTGATTTTTCAGTTTCAGGTGTTCTTACCCTGTCAAAGTAGTTTGCAAATTCGAGTTTTCTTTCTGAAAATTTTTCTTGTAAAGCAGCATCCAGCGTAAGTTCAACAAGATCGTCTCCTTCATATTGAGCAAGGAGTTTAATGAGTTTTGTGAGCCAGGCATTGTCTTCAGTTCTGAGTTCTTTGCCAATAATCTTTAGAGATTCCGGAGCGTTAATCTCAATTATTGCTCTTGCCAGCATTGTTTTGTTTGATAATGGTTCTGGCTCAGGAAAACATTCGCTTGTTGGAGGCTCATAATATTCTGCCTGCTGAAGCATTTGCGAAAATATTGCAACAGCATTTTTTGAGTCAGAATCAATTGCTGCAAATATTGTTGCAATCTGCTGATCAGGATTTGCTGTTTTAATTTTAGAGAGAATTTTATCATTAAAAAATGATTTTCCCATAATTTTTGCGGAAAACTTCGCAGCCAGACAGCCAAGAGTTTTGGTATCTTCAACTGTTTTCTGATATAAGGGTTCATCAAGTTTGATGCCAAGGTAATATGCTATAGAAATCAATGCTTTAACACTTGCAATATCACTGTTTTTTGAATATTCGGAAAACAGGGTATTTATCTGGTTAAGGGTTTCTTCTGTAATTGCTCCTGTCGAGTTTTCTTTGATAGCTTTAATACCTGTTTCAAGAATTTTTTGATCAAAAGGTTGCCAGAAATTGGTGGAGTAGGGTGCTGCAAATGAGAAGTTTGCTTTCTTGTTGACAAGCTGGATCGTTACACCATCGGGATGAGCTGCAACTTCCTGGTCTGCTTTTTTCACAAAGAAAACATATTGAGAGCCTGACTGGAATGGAGTGCTTTTGAATTTTCTTCTGATTTTTTCTTTATCAATATCTTTTACAATTTCTTCTTCTGCAACTGTTCCAAAAATAGCTTTTATAAGCTTTACTCGACCTTTAGTTTTTCCTCCCTGTTGATATTCGCCAATAAAAACAGTGTCTGACTCTGTAATAGCTTTAAAAAAAGATGCGGTTTCAAGCTGAACCGTTTCATCAACTTCATCGCTTTGGTATGCTGATAAAGATAACGGAACAAGAAAGAAAGCTGCTACAAGAGAAAAAAATCTATAAATTTTCATTTTCACCTCCAAATATGGATATTAAAGTTGTATATTAAAAAATTAAATTGAGAGCGCATTTTTTAGCCTTGCAAGTCCTTCTTCAAGTACACTTCGCGGACATCCGATATTAATTCTCATAAAACCTTCTTCACATGATTCAAAAGACATTCCATCATTTAAAGCTACTCTAGCTTTTCTGTAAACAAATTTTCGCAGCTCTTCCTGACTCATTCCTGTGTCCCTAAAATCAAGCCACATTAAAAAAGTTCCTTCAGGCAAAACAGGGTGAACTTTAGGCATCTCTTTTTTGAAAAAATCAATAACAAAAAGAGCATTATTCTCAAGGTATTCAAGCATTTGAGATAGCCATTTATCTCCTTTTGTATATGCAGCTATAAGTCCTTCTATCGCAAAAATATTTGGATACTGAATGCCAAAATTATTGAGTGTGGTTGCAAAATCAGCATAAAGATGGCGGTTTGGAATAATAATTACAGAGGCTTGGAGTCCAGCAATATTAAAAGTTTTTGAAGGCGCGGTGCAGGTTATTGTCCGTTGTGCTGCATCGTTTGAAATAGATGCAAACGGTGTGTGTTTGTGCCCATTAAATACAATATCTCCATGGATTTCATCTGATACAACAATAAGATTGTGTTTTTTGGCAATCTCTGCAAGTTTTTTCAGCTCCTCTTTTTTCCAGACTCTTCCGACTGGATTGTGGGGGCTGCATAGAAAAAGAAGCTTGGTTCTACAGTCAATCTGTTTTTCAAGAAGGTCAAAATCCATTGTGTAGCGTCTTTTTTTATCAAGTTTCAGCGGATTATCAATAACAAATCTGCCATTATTTAAAACAGCCTGAAAAAATGGGGGATAAACAGGCGATTGAACGATAACTTTATCGCCAGGTTTTGTAAATGTCTGAACTGCAATATTTAATGCGGAAACAATTCCTGGAGTGCTTAAAATCCATTCTTTTTTTATTTGCCATCCGTGTTTTTTGAACATCCAAGATATTGCAGCCTCAAAATATGATTCAGGTGGTGCAGAATACCCATAAATTCCGTGTGTTGCAACTTTTTTAACAGCTTCAACTATTTCTGCAGCACATTCAAAATCTGTGTCAGCTATCCACATCGGCAAAAGATCTTCATGCCCAAGAAATGATTTGCAGAAATCCCATTTTATAGAATTAGTGTTTTTTCTATCAATAATACGATCAAAATTATATTTCTGACTACCCATAACAAATCCTCTCTCAACTCTCTGAGATTATTGAATATTACAATTTCGCAAGAATATAACACAGATAAGCTGCGAAAACAAACATTTTCAGCATGAAATAAACCTTTTCCATGGATATTTTTCATTTTCAAGTTCACTGGACATTATTTTTTCAATATTTATATTTAGAACTTCTTCTGTTTTTTTAATATCGCCTGTTTCGCTGTAAGTTTCGAGAAATTTTAGCATAGATTCATCTCCTCTGCCCAAAAAAGCCTGAACCACAGACTCGCTGTATGCAAAGAAATCTAAAGAAATATCTTTTGATATTGATGAAATCGAGTGATAAATATTTTTTTGGAGTTTTTTGTATGAGTTTTTTGTCATCATAGCTTTTCCCTGGAAAGGAGTAAATGGTTTGGGGGAAAACGGGGCAAAGCTGAGGCTGAGTCTTGGTTTTCGTTTATTTGTATAGATTTTTTGAATCAGGTTTTTTAAAGCATCAACCTCTTTTTCAGGAATAGTTCCAGGCAGT
This sequence comes from uncultured Spirochaetales bacterium, assembly GCA_964542005.1. Taxonomy (GTDB): domain Bacteria; phylum UBP6; class UBA1177; order UBA1177; family CALOFP01; genus CAZISX01. Next base: position 63,957 of record CAZISX010000004.1, on the reverse strand, counting down.
CCTGCTATGAGGTAAAGCTTTGTTTTCATTCCATATTTTGTGATAAGCTCTATGGCGTTGAGAATGCTTTCTTCTTCAATTTTTTTGTGTATTAAAGAGCGGGTTTGCATGTCTGCACTTTCCATTGCAATTGTTATGTTTCGAACGCCGGTTTTCTTAAGTTTTTCAAGCAGTTCTTCTGATATGGAATTTATTTTGACAGAAGAAAGAGAAATCCCGGCATCATATTTTATGGCTTTATCAACAATTTCATCAAAAAAAGAAACAGTATTAAGACTTGTTCCCATAAGTGCAAGATTCATCCCTTTTTCAAGAGCATTTTGGGCAGCATTAAGTGCTTTTTCAGCATTAGCCTCTCGGTAATTTTTGTAAATAAAGCTTGCTGCACAGAAGTGACATCTCTCATCACAACCGCGATTAAGCTCAATAATATATCTGTTGCCAAAACAATTGCCTGATTGATGAAGAATCTCATTTGAATGAACAAGAAAATCACCAGTTGATGCTCTGATTATTGAGGCGTTCCTTTTGTTTTTTGTTAGTCCGTATGAAAGTGATGATGCAAAATCAATAATAGAATCAGCGCTATCCATTTTTAAAATAGAAAACAGATCCTCTTCCATTTTTTCCCCTTCACCGGTAAGAATTATATCAAACAAGTCAAAAAGAGGTGCCGGGTTAAGCATTAAAGCCACGCCTCCGGCAATAAATAGAGGATGATAGCGACTGTTTCTTTTGTCTTTGTGGAGTGGAATTTTTAATGATTTAAAATAGTTGGCCAGATTAAGGTACGAATATTCGTAAGACATAGAAACAAAAACTATTTCAAAGTCAGAAATTTTTTTCTTTGTAAAACAACTCTCATGGTTATCTGTTGTAAAAATGTCAAAGCCTGGTATGTCTTTAAATATATTGAAAAAAAAATGCACAGCTAGGTTTGAAAAAGCAATTTCTTTAGGTTCTGGGAAAAGGAGAGCTACTCGAAGGAACTGCAACGCAATTACTCTTCCTGGGTATAGGTTCTGGCAGATTTTTTGTTGCTGTGGATAAATTTTTCAAGTGAATCAATTTCACTCGAAACAATAGTTTCTCTTATTGATTCCTTTTTTTTCTGTTGTCTGAAAATTGAAGGGATTGAAAAATCATTCATATCAACACTTTCAGGAAGTTGAAAAAGAATTTCTTCATCATCAAGTTTCTCTGCTTTGGCTGTTCTGCTCATTGGCACCGATGTTGCTGATGCTGCAGAGTGATGAATAGGCTCATTGATTTCATGGCCTTTTATTTCTGATGAAATTATACTTCTTATTTTTTCTTTGTTTGTTGCTGCTTCTGCAACATCATAAAAAGTTGACTGATCTTTGGCTTCAATCTTTTTTGCAGAGTGGATTATTGGTTTCTTTGCATCTTTATCTTTTGCTGCTTCTGCAACAATAAGTGCAAATACTCTGTCGCTGGATTCATCTGCGGAAGCTCCCCAGATAAAAATCGCATCTTCATGTATTTGGCTTGAAACATATTCACTTGCTTCATTAAGTTCCATCAAAGGAATATTCATTCCGCCGAGATGGAGAAGAGATCTGGTTGCTCCTCGGATTGAAATATCCGAAAGAAGCGGATTATTCAGTGCTTCGCGAACAGCGTTGATTGCTGCATTTTCGCCAGTTGCGCTGCCGAAACCTATCATAGCAATGCCTAAATCTGTCATAACACTTTTTACATCAGCAAAATCAACATTAATGTATGATTTCACAGAAATCATTTCTGAAATATTTCTAACCGCATCCAAAAGGACAACATTTGAGCGCTGAAACATTTCTTTGATACCTGTTCCTGCGTCTGAATTGTTAGCAATTTCAACAAGTTTCTGGTTTGGTATAATAACTAAAGTGTCAACAGCTGCTTTAAGGTTTAGAACACCTTCATCAGCTATTTTCATTTTTTGTTTTCCTTCAAAATTAAAAGGCATTGTTACAACGCCAATTGTAAGAATACCTGATTGTTTTGCAATCTGGGCAATAATCGGTGCAGCTCCGGTGCCTGTTCCGCCACCCATTCCGCCTGTTATAAAAACCATGTCAAGCCCTTCCAGTGCCTGAGCAATCTCAACCTTGCTTTCTTCTGCAGCCTGTCTGCCAACTTCTGGCTTTGCACCTGCACCCCAGCCTGTTGCGCAGTTTGCCCCGAGCTGAATTTTTGTTTCAGCAAGAGAGTTTTGCAAATCCTGAGAATCTGTATTTGCTGCAATAATGGTTATGTCATTGAAAATACTGTGGTTTATGCCGGCAGAAGATGGCTCAGACATGAGATTTCTTTCTTCAATCATCATGTTTACTGCATTGCATCCTGCGCCGCCTACACCCAATACACCTATTTTAACAAGTGGGTTGTTCAATGTTGGCGTCATCATATCCTCCCGAAATTACTGTATAAATTTATCAAAAAACTTAAAAATTTTATCAAAAAAACCGTTTGTTGTCTCTTTAGAAATATAGCTTTCATGCTTGAAAAAATAGTAAATAATACCAACAGCTGACGAATAAAGAGGATCCTTTAAAACAGGTGCAATACCAAAACCATCATCCTCAATATGTGGAGCACCGATTCTGACGGGAAGCCCTAAAATATCTTCAGCAAGAGCTTTTATGTTTTTTAATTTCGAACAGCCACCAGTCAGAACAATGCCGGAGACAATCATGCTCTCTTTGACATTAATATCTTCATTGATTTTTTTTCTGATGTTGAGCATTATTTCTTCAACGCGAGGAGCTATAACTCCTGCAATATATTGAACTCTTACTATTTTAGACTGACCTCCGCCAATAACAGGAACTTCAACTTCTTCTTCCTGCGAAACCATTTCAGGAACTGCGGAGCCGTGAAGACATTTGATTCTTTCTGCCTCTGCCGGAGGAATTCTCAGCGTAAAACTTATATCTTTAGTTATGTATTTTCCACCCATTGGCAGAACAGATGTATAAATTGGATTTCCATTTCGATAGACAATAATATCTGTGGTTCCCTCTCCGATATCAATCAGCGCAACGCCCAGTTGTTTTTCGTCTTCTTCAAGAACCGAATAGCTGGAGGCAAGGCTGTTTACCATGATTCCTTCAACCTGAATACCCACATCAACAACAGATTTAACGAGGTTTTGAATCATTGCAATAGATGCTGTGATTATGTGAACTTTTACTTCAAGTCTTTTCCCCGACATTCCTCTTGGATTTTTTATACCTGACTGATCATCAACCAGATATTCGCCAACCTCAACCCCGACAATTTTTCTGTCGCTTGGAAGACTTATGTTTTTAGCCTGATCAATTACTCTTTCCATATCAGTTTGTGCAACTTCGCGGCCTCTAACTGTTACAACTCCGTGGCTGTTAATTGAGTTTATATGCTCGCCTGAAATGCCTAAAATAACAGATTTTATGTGAACATCAGCAACTTTTTCAGCTTCGGTGATAGATTTTTGAACTGCTTCTCTTGTTGAATCCATGTTTACAACAGAGCCGGCAATCATTCCTTTATTGTTTTCAGAAACACCTTTTCCGGCAAATTGAATTTTGCCGTCGTTGCTTACAGTTGCAACAATTGTTGTAACCTTGCTTGTTCCTACATCAAGAGAAACAATAAGATTGTCATTCTTAGACATACAACACCTCGGAATTTCTGAAGAAACTTGCTGAAATATATTGAAGCACTTTAAAAAACCTCCTGCTTAGTAACGATTTGTCCAACAACTAAATTGTTGGTGGAACCGCTATTGTCATACAAAAACTCTCCAGCCCAAATATTTTTTTTATTGAGTGACTGGACAGTAGTGAAAAACTTTTCTCTTTTCTCTCTTATTTCGTCCTTTTTGTCAAGAGTTCCAAGATATATTTTTGAAACTTTTTTGTTTTTGA
>CAZISX010000004.1:49509-60036 GCA_964542005.1 uncultured Spirochaetales bacterium | reverse complement strand
AGCTTCCTTTAAAAACGTTTCAAAACAATACCGTTTTTGAATTCACAATCAATTGTGTAATTGTTTACCATGTCAAAGTAAATACGATTTACAGTGCAGATTTCATTGACATTTTTCCATTCGGCAAGAATGTCTACAGCTTTTTTGATTTTCTCTTTTTTGTTTTCCCCTTCTGAAATTTTCATATCAATGTAGAAAAATGGAAGAGAGTTTTTTGTTTCATGCGGAAGTGCTTTTTTAAACACAAGTCCATCCTTATCTGCAAACCATAATGAATACAATTCTTTATGCCCGTTACGCCTTTCAATGCTGTTGACAATCATAGCAGGTTTGTATTCTTCTATCAATATTTTTATGGTATTCGGGAACATTTTTTTAACACTGCATTTTTTAATCCAGCGATTGGTGTAGAGGAATACTTCGCCCTTCTTTTCCGAGATGTCGAAATAGCTCTTTTTTCTGTCAAGTCCGGCAAGAAGCAGGATTTCTTCCCTCGAAATTTTTTCGATGCCTTCGATTATCACATTTTTGGGATAAACCGAGAATTCATCGCTCTTTTTTGTCTCGCGAATAAAGCTGTCTGTCTTGGCCAGAGCAAAACTGAAAGCAAAAAGCAAAAGGTATGTGAAAAATAGGATAAAAATAAAAGAGCCTATTTTTTTTATTTTTTCCATTAACCCAGAGCCTCCTCAAGAAGTGTTTCAATAATTGAAAGAATCGGAATATTGTTTTTTGCACCAATCATTGGTACAAGCGAGTGATCTGTCATGCCTGGGAGAGTGTTGATTTCAAGCATTATATAGTTCTTGTCATTTACAATAAAATCAGAGCGGGTTACTCCACGGCAGCCAATTGTTTTGTGGAAAAGCAGTGCGTTTTCCCAAAGTTTAGCCCTGATATCTTCATCAAGTTCAGGAGACGGAGTATATTTTGTTTCATCGCTGAGATACTTTGCCTCATAATCATAAAAACCGGTTTTTGGAATAACCTCACAGTCTCCGATAACCTTGTTTTTCAAAACTGCAACAGTAATTTCGCGTCCTTTCCAGAACTTTTCGCAGAGAAATTCGCTGTGTATTCCAATTTTATTGACAGCATTTTCCCATTCCAACTCATTGTTTATAATGAATATTCCTGCACTTGAACCATTCTCAGGATCTTTCAGGACACATGGAAAACCAAATTCCGGTAATTGTTTGCTCCCTTTTTTTACTGTTATAAATTCTGCGTTTGGAATTCCAAGCTGGTTCATAATCATTTTTGAGATAATTTTGTTCATTCCAATTGATGAAGCGAGGGTTTGAGAGCCTGTAAAAGGTATTCCAAGAATATCAAGCAATCCCTGAATTTTTCCGTCTTCGCCAAAAGAACCGTGAAGAGCTAAAAATGCCAGATCAGGCTTAGCTTCTCTTAATTTTTTATCAATTGTTCTGTCAACATCAATTGTTATAACATTTGTGTAGCCGTTTTCGGTTAACACTTTTGCAATTAGAGTTCCTGTTTTAAGACTTACTTCCCGTTCATCTGAAATGCCGCCCATAAGTACCGCAATTAATTTATCTTTTGTAAGTTTCATTTTCTCTCCTACTTCCAGAAATGTACTTCATGTTCAAGAATTATTCCAAAATGGACATAAACCTCACCAACAATATAGTCATGAAGTTCAATAAAATCAGCTTCTGTTGCGTTTCCTCTGTTTATTACAATGTTTGCATGTTTTTCAAATATTGCAGCATCGTTAAAATTAAATCCTTTGCAGCCGGAAAGTTCAATAAAGCTTGCAGCAAAACCTTCGGGTGGATTTTTGAATAATGAACCAGCCGACGGGTAGGGGATTTTTATTCGTTTCTGGCTGAAATCCTTAATAGATTTCTTTATTTCAACTGTTGATGATTTTTTAAGTATTAACTCAACGGCAAGAATTATAAAAGGATTTTTTGGTTTATTTAAAAGTGTGCGATATCCAAAAACCGGTTTGAATTTGCGGACTTCGCCATTTTCAGCGATCACAATCGAGTTTACAATTCCGTCCCAGCTGTAACCTTTCGGCGCAGCATTGCCAATTATTGCTCCGCCCAAAGTTCCTGGGATTCCAGCCATAAATTCAGGGCCGCTCAGTCCGTTTTTTGTTAAATAATTCAGTAGCTTATCTATTCTTGTGCCGGCCGGCATATATGCAAGAACCGATTCTTCACATTCTTCAGTTACGCTTTCACCAATCATATCAGCCATATATAAGACAGGCTTTTTTATTTTTCCGGCTATAATATTGCTTCCGCCGGAAAGAATATGAAAATCTTTTTCATTGTATGAAAACTGGACAATATCATCAATGTTTTCGGGAATAAAGAGATCACAAACAGCATCCGAAACTTTCAAAGTCAGAAGATTTGTTATGTTTGCACTTTTTTTAAATTTCATGGTTTTAAAATCTCAAATATTTTGTTTACATCACCGGCACCCACCGAAACAATACCTGAAATTATAAGTTTATGCCAATTTTCTTTAAGAAAAACAGCTGCTTCATCAACTTTATTGAAGTAGTAAACCTCCTGTCCTGAAAATTTAAGCTCTTCATATAATTCTTTTGAGGTTTTTCCGTCAATAGTCTCTCCCGCTGCATAAACCGGAAGGATAATCAGCGGCTCGACATTTAGAAGTGTCTTCTTGAAATCATTGTAGAATTCGGTAAATCTGCTTATTCTGTGCGGCTGAAAAACTATTGCAAAGCTGGAATAACGGGCATTGCACATTTCAAGAACTGCCTCAACCTCTGATGGATGGTGACCATAATCATCAATAAGTTCAATTCCTTTGTATGTTCCTTTCTTTTCAAACCGGCGTTCAATTGAAGGAATGGTTTCCCAAAAATCGGCCGGAATCGGATTTGGTTTTATTTTATTTTCCATGCACCAATAAAGCGCGCTCAACATAGCCAGAGAGCGGTTTTGAATAATATAATAAGGAAGTTTTTCCTCGCCGATTAGCCACTCGGAATTTTCATAGCTCAGATACCATGCCCCGTTTTCAAGGAAAAAATTCATCTCATTACCATTTTCAAATCCTGTTTTTTCTTTTATCTCGTTTCTGCTTGGAAAAGAAAGTGCTGAAAAATCGGAGAAAAGCAAGTCTGAAAGGTTGTAGCCGCGGCCAATTATTTTTTTTGCATTTTTTATTTGTCTAAAGTAATTTTCAAAACTTTTATGCATTTCAGTAGATGTTTTGTAGAAATCCACATGTTCATGTTCAAGATTCGTGACTAGAAGCATTTCAGGATTTGCCTTGAAAATCGAGCCATCACTTTCATCAAGCTCTACAACCCAGGGCTCACCGCCAATAACAGAGCTTAATCCTGATGATTTGCTTCCCGCATAAACCGAAGCATTAACTCCCATTGCCCTCAAAATATAAAAAAGCATCCAGGTCGTGGATGTTTTTCCATGAGAGCCTGCTATACCTATCATTTTATTTTTGTTGAGTATTTCGGCTAAAAACGCTCCTCTTGTAATTGCAGGAATTTCCCTTTTTTTTGCAGCCAGAAGTTCTGGTTCACTATCTTTTACCGCGGAGGTATAAACAAGAATATCAACATTTTCAAGGTGTTCTTCTGAATGCCCCATCAAACATTTGATTCCATCTTTTTCAGCCATTTCAATGTATGAAGAGTGTTTTAAATCGCAGCCCGAAACAGTGTGTCCCAGATTTTTTGCAATAAGTGCAAGACCGCTTACTCCGCTTCCTCCGATTCCCATAAAATGAATGTGCATTATTTTAACTCCATCGTTTTTTCGATATCATCAGCTATTATAAAAGCAGCATTAACAGGCTCTTCTTTTGTAAAGTAACGAGTTTTACCTTCGATAATATTTGTAAGAATCATAAATAAATTCATGGATTTATTTGCGTCTGAACCAGAGTCTTCAATAACTTCGCCAGCTCCGTTTTGAGCCGCAGAAACCGCATTTTTGTACTGATGGTTATCAGCTGCCTGGGCAAAAGGGAGAAAAATCGCCGGTTTTTTGAGTGCTTTGAGCTCTGTTATAGTTGTAGCACCAGCGCGGCAAAGAACAATGTCAGCAGATTTGTAGCAGCTTCCAATCTCTGAGAAGAAAGGTTTTACAAGTGAATCTGTGTTTAGCGATTTGTAGAATTCATCAACCCGCAGGAAGTCCGCGCTTCCTGTCTGATGAATAACAAAGAATTTTTGTAATAAATCTGGATACTTGGAAAATGTATAAATTACAAGCTCGTTTAATGAGTGTGCACCCTGGCTTCCACCAAAGATGGCTAAAATAAGTTTATCTGTTTTTATATCAAGCTTTTGGGCTGTCAGAATCTCTTCCCTGACAGGATTCCCTGTTAAAAGAGTTCTCCTTTCATCAAAAAAATGGTCGTTATCTGGAAATGTTGTGTATACTTTATTTGCAAACTTTGAGACAATCTTGGTTGTTATCCCTGGAACAGAATTTTGCTCCATTGCAAAAACCTTGATTTTTTTAAGTTTTCCGGCGATAGCAACAGGGCCAGCCGCAAATCCGCCCAGACTAACAACTGCGTCAACGCGGTTTTCTTTTATTATTTTTAGAGACTGAATAATTGAAAACGGGATTTTCATAAGATTTTTAACTGTTTCTTTTATGCTTTTTCCTTTTAATCCACCCACATTTATGATTTCGAGCTGGAATGAGCGGGCTGGGACCTCTCTTTCTTCAAGCCCTCCTTTTGATCCTGCAAAAATAATTTTGTGTCCTCTTTTTCTCAAAACTTCAGCAAGAGCAATTCCAGGGTAGAGATGACCGCCAGTTTTGCCACCAGCAATTAATATTGTGTAATTTTTTTCCATTCTTTTTCCTAATATGAAAAATATCTGTTATCAGCAGCAGCTGAATTAATAATAAATCCCATCATCATTGAATATGATAAAAGAGCCGAGCCTCCATACGAGATAAATGGAAGAGGAACTCCTTTGTTCGGAATTGATGATGTCACAACTCCGATATTTATAAGTGATTGAATGCACAAGATAAGGACAAATCCAGATATGAGGTACATATAAAATGAATTTGTTCTTGAAAGTGCAAAGTAAATACCTCCAATAAATAGAGATAGATAGAGTAGAATTACAGAAGTTGATCCGACAAACCCGAATTCTTCGCCAATAATCGCAAAGATAAAATCTGTGCTCGCTTCTGGAAGATACCGCATTTTTCTTTGGCTGTTTCCAAAACCTACCCCGGCCAAGCCGCCTCGTCCCATAGCAATTTGTGACTGAACCTGCTGATATCCTATTGTTTTTTCGTATTGAAAAGGATCATAAAATGCCTCAATTCTTTTCATTCTATATGGTTTCATCAAAATAAGAATTGCAATAACCAGAGATGCAAGGATGACAAGAACTGTTAAATATTTAAATTTCATTCCTCCCATAAGAAGAAGTATCATTGAAACGCCCAGAATGATAATTCCTGTTCCCAAATCCTCAACTGCAATAATTATGACAATTAAAGAAATAAGTCCGAATGGATAGACAAGTTCTTTTAGAAGTCCGATTCGTTCTCTTTTGTTGCATATAACCTCGGAAAGATAAAAAACAGCAACAATTTTGGCAAATTCCGAAGGCTGAAGCATGAAAATTCCAAGATTAATCCATCTTCTTGATCCATTTACATCAGTTCCTATAACAAAAGTTGCTAAAAGGAGGATAATTATGGCAATCAATGCATACTTAATCCAGGCTCGCAGCGCATCAACATTTACAAGAAAAGCAGCACCGAAACCGATTGACGCAACCAGCAGATTCATTGTAAGAGATTTAAGAATTCTCCAAACCTGCAAGTCGGGAGAATCGACACTAAAAACCTTTATATTAAAAACCATCACCATGCCAAAGAGTACAAGAAAAAAGAAAAGGCAAAAGTAGGCTTTGAGTGGTTTCGTCATATAATTTTTCCCCTAAGTTCCTGAACTTTTTGGATAAAATCCTTGCCTCTTTCTTTGTAGTTTGCATACATGTCGTAGCTTGAGCAGGCTGGACTTAAAAGAACTGTTCCGCTTGATTTTGCCATTGTATAGCTTTTAAAAACAGCATCTTCCATATCTTTTGCCATTACAAAAGGAATAATATCAGAAATTGCATCTCTAATAACAGGTGCAGCCTGACCAATCAGAACAACGCCTTTGCATTTTTTTTCAATAATAGATTTTAACGGGTCGTAAGAACCCCCTTTATCAACGCCTCCAAGAATTAAAACTACAGATTTTTCATCAAAACCAAGGAGTGATTTTTCAACAGCACCAACATTTGTTCCTTTTGAATCATCAATGAAAGAGACTCCTTTTATTGAATCAACAAATTCCATTCTGTGAGGTAACGGGTTGAATTCATATATTGTTTTAAGCAGATTCTCGCCAGTAATCCATGGCTCAACCGCTAAAAGTGCAGCCATAATATTTTCAGCATTGTGGAATCCGCTTATTTTTGTTTTACTCATATCTATTTTATGGCTTTTCCAATCAACAAATCTGCCATCAAAAATTATGTCGCTTTTTTGATTTGCGGAGAAAAATTTGGTGTTTTTTGCTATTTTGCCTGAAGCAGCCACAAGAGCTTCATCTCCCCCATTGATAACTAAAAAACCATCTTTTTTCAATAACTTAGCAAGATGAACCTTGGTTAGAAGATACTCTTCATAGCTTTCATATCTGTCAAGATGGTCAGGCGAAACATTTAAAATAAGAGAGACATCTGGCTTCATGGAGCGGAGTGTTTCAAGCTGGAAGCTAGAGATTTCTATTACAACAAATTCATACCCTTTTTCAACAGCACTTATGAGCGGAGTTCCGATGTTGCCGCAAAGAAACGATTTTTTTCCTTCTGCCTCTAAGAGTGCATGAATAAGTGTTACAGTTGTGCTTTTTCCATTTGTACCGGTAAGAGCAATAATTTTTTCATCCTTGAAATAGCGGCTTGCAAGTTCAAGTTCTCCAATAATTTCAATCTTTTTTGAGTTAGCATCTTTTACAAGAGGATGCACTCCAGGCACGCCTGGGCTTATTACCAGAAAGTCGGTATCTTTATCCAGAGACATATTTTCAACTATCTTATATTTGGAGCTGAAGCTGTTTAATTTTTCAATATTATCATCATAGATAAAAACATTGTACCCTTTTTCTGTCAGAAATTTTGCTGATTCAATGCCTGAAATTCCGAGTCCAAGAATTGCCGCTTTCATAATTTCTCCATTATTTCAATGTGTTAAGTTGTCAATAATTCTTTCAAGTCTGGCCGAACGGGAGCCTTTAAGTAGGACATATCCATTTTCAGGAATAAAATCCACAGCTTTCGGCGCATCGTCAACCCATTTAATATATTCAATATTTTTAACATTTTTTAATGCTTCTTTATAAAGTTCTCCAACCAGAATAATAGCCTGAACATTTTTAACATTTTTTAGAAAATTCACAAGCTCAATATGAAAATAATCCGAAAAACTTCCCAGTTCAGCCATCTGACCAAGTACAAGTGTTTTTGGCTCTAGCTCATTGCTGTAAATTTTTAAAAAACCTTCAATTGATTTCATCATAGAATCTGGGTTTGCATTGTAGCAATCTGATTTTATTACTCTGTTACCTATTTTTATAACTTCACCTCGGAATTTGGGAATGCTGAGATTTTTAAGTGAATCTGAGAGTTTATCTGGATTTGCACCAAGAGAAAGAGATACTGCCGCAGCTGTCAGAAAATTTTCTTCCATATAATCAGGCATTAGCGGGAGTTCCCATGAATAGAAACGGTTATGCCATTGTGCAGAAAGTTTTCCATATTTCCTTGAAATTACTTTGAAATTTGCCTTTTCGCCACTAAAAGAATAGGTAATGACTTTCCTCTCTTTATTGTTTAAAACCCATTTCATCACAAAAGAATCATCAATATTTGCAATAGGATAGGTTGTGTTGCAGTCAAACAGTTCAAGTTTTGCAGCAGCTACACCATCTCGTGATTCAAAGTTTCCTATGTGAGCAAAACCGATATTTGTAATTACTCCAAAATCTGGTGTTGCAATATCTGCAAGGTATTTAATTTCGCCGCTGTGATTCATTCCCATTTCAAGAACAATATGGGTTGAAGTTGGTGGCGTATTGAGAAGTGTTAGCGGTAAGCCTATGTCATTATTGAGGTTTCCTGCTGTAGAGTAGACCTCAAATCCTGAAATTTTAAGCATTGCTGCAATAAATTCTCTTGTTGTAGTTTTACCGCTTGAGCCTGTGACTCCAATAATTAATTTGCCTGAAATTGTTCTGAAAATTGAGGCAAGTTTTGCCATGAACAACCTTACATCCGGCACCTGGCAATAGTTTTTGTCTGTGAATTTTTCTGAACCAATACAAAAAACACCTTTTTTGAGCAGCTCAGGTATAAAAGAATGGCCATCAACTTTTTCACCGGCAAAAGCAAAGAAAAGATCATTTTTTTCAGCAATTCTGCTGTCAATTACCGATTTTCCCACAACCGCAGGTTTAAACGCAAAAGCAATTCCTGTCTCGTTTAGAGTTCTATTGATAATATCGGTTGTAAACATCTTAATCCCTTGAACTTATTGCTTTTAGCACTTCATCTCTATCGGAAAAGTAGATTGTGCCGCTATTTAAAATCTGATAATCTTCATGCCCTTTTCCTGCAATAATTAAGATATCTTTATCAGAAATAGAGGATATTGCCTCTTTTATTGCCAAACTTCTATCATTAATTACAGTTATTTTTGATTTATCTTCTACTCCAGAAATAATGTCGTTTATTATGTTTTCAGGATTCTCTTTTCTAGGGTTGTCGTTTGTAATTATTACTTTGTCTGAATATTTTTGAGCAATAGCTCCCATTAGCGGTCTTTTCCCGGAATCACGGTCTCCGCCTGCGCCAAAAAGTGTAATAATTTTACCACCATGTCTGATTGCGTTTGCTGTTTCCAATATATTTAAAAGCGCGTCTGGTGAGTGGGCATAATCAACAAAGATTCTAGCAAAATCACCAACTTTTTCCATTCTTCCAGGAACAGAAATTCCTTTTTCTAGAATATGGCAACCTTTTTTGGGATGAATATAGTCTGATACAGCAAGAAGTGCGCCCATCATATTGTAAATATTAAATATTCCAACCATCGGGAGGGTTGTTTCCCATGTTTCTGTTTTGTAATTTAGTGTTAGTTTTAAGCCAAAAGGGAGGTGTTCCACTGAGCTGCAGTAGAGATCTGCAAGTTTATTTTTAAGTGAAAACGAGATTGTTTTTACCGATTCTTTAATCTCTTCCAAAAGCTCTAGTCCTTTAGAATCATCAATATTTATAATAGCTTTTCCATCACTTCTGAGGTGTTTGGTGAATAGAAGCTTCTTTGCTGCAAAATAGTTTTCTTCTGTTAAATGATAATCAAGATGGTCTCTTGAAAAATTGGTAAAAAGAGCGCAATTGAAAACAGTTCCTTCAATTCTTTTTTGTTCCAGTGCGTGACTTGAAACTTCGCTGACAACAATTTTTGTTCCATCTCTTTCCATGTCGTGAAGAAGTTTGTACCAGCTCCAAATAAAAGGAGTTGTGTTTGGAGCTTTTTTTGTTTTTCCAGCCCAGCGATATTCAACTGTTCCAATTACTCCGGTGTGAATAAATCCGGACAGGATGTGTTCAATCATATAGGTTGTGGTGGTTTTACCGTTTGTTCCTGTTACACCTATAAAATCCATTTTTTGTTCAGGATTCCCATAAAAAAGAGCTGCAAGCTCAGATAAAACTTTTTTTACACTTGTAACCTGAATATAGTTCGGGAAATCGAGTTTTCTCTCTCCAACTGCGCAGCATGCACCATTTAAAAGAGCTTTTTCAATATATTCGTGTCCATCAGTTGATGTTCCTGAAAGTGCAAAAAAAGCAGTTCCAGGCTTTACATCTCTTGAATCAACAGTAATTTCAGTTAGTTCAAAATCTCTTGTAATGTTTGATGAAATAATGGATTGTTCAATGTGTTTTTTAAAATCAGAAAACTGCATTATTCCTCCTTTGGTCGCTCAGCCTCAAGTTCCAGCACTGTGCCAAAACTTACAACTTCGCCAGGTTCAGGATATTGTCTTATAACCTTGGTGTCTGCATTGCCTTCAACAAAAGGATCAAGACCTGCTTTTGATGCTTTCAAAATAGCATCGCTTACATTTAAGTTTCTGAAATCAGGAACTTTTATCATATCAAGAGGACTGACATCATTAAGTTTACTATCAGTTACAAAAGCTTCTGTAACATCAGCTTCAGGCGGTGTTGTTTCTGCAACTTCTTCTTCAACAATATCTTCTTTTTCAAGAAAAACGCCCAGAAGAGGTAGTGCTTTTCTTGCAATATTTTTAAATATCGGTGCAGCAACAGAACCTCCAAACTCGCGACCTTCAGGTTCGTCAATCACAACCATCATAACCATTTTTGGATTTTCGGCAGGAATTGCTCCAATAAATGAACAGACAACCTGATTCCAGCCATATTTTTGAGTTTCA